>PMCY01000266.1:2665-5389 GCA_003154255.1 Candidatus Aminicenantota bacterium
ACCTGAAGGCCCGATCGATCGGCTGCGCCGTCTACTATCCGCTTCCGCTTCATCTCCAGGAGTGTTTCGGCCCCTTGGGCTGCCCGGCGGGGACGTTCCCGGCCGCGGAAAAAGCGGCCGCCGAAGTGATATCTCTGCCTGTTTATCCCGAGCTGACGGACGAGATGAAGGCTTTCGTGGTGGCCGCGATCGCCGATTTCTACAAATAGGGATCAGGCCTTAACTATTAGCTATTTTAGCCCGGCCCGACCCCGCGGTACGATGCCTCTTTGACTTGCGGGCGCTCCCGCCGCTGTGATAATCTTCGCCGGGGGCTTTCGCGATGAAAAATTTCGCCCTGATCGGAGCGGCCGGCTACATCGCCCCGCGCCACCTCAAAGCCATCAAAGACAACGGCCACCGGCTCGTGGCCGCCCTCGACCCGTCCGATTCCGTCGGCATCATCGACTCCTACTTTCCGGACGCGGATTTTTTCACCGAGTTCGAGCGCTTCGACCGGCACATCGAGAAGCTTCGCCGCGAAAAAAGCGACCGCCGCGTCGACTACGTCTCCATCGCCTCGCCCAATTATCTGCACGACGCCCACATCCGCTTCGCCCTGCGCGTCGGCGCGGACGCCATCTGCGAAAAGCCGCTGGTCCTCAATCCCTGGAACATCGACGCCCTGCGCGAGCTGGAGCGGGAATTCGACCGTCGTGTCTACACGATCCTGCAGCTCCGGCTCCACCCCGCGATCCAGGCCCTCAAGAAACGCTTCGCCTCCGCGCCTCCCGCCCCCGGCGCGCCCATCGAGGTCGAATTGAGCCAGATCTCCGCCCGGGGCAATTGGTATGCCTATTCCTGGAAGGGCGAGGAGAAGAAATCCGGCGGTGTCTCCACCAATATCGGCATCCACTTTTTCGACACGCTCATCTGGATCTTCGGCCCCGTCCGCGGCTTCGAAGTGCGCGTCGCCGATTCCGACCGCTCCGAGGGCGTCCTGGAGCTCGATCGGGCCCGCGTCCGCTGGAAGCTCTCCCTCCGCTTCAGGGATTTGCCCGAGTCCTGCCGTCTCTCCGGAAAGCGCGCCTTCCGCCGGCTGATCGTGGCCGGCGAACCGCTGCAGTTCGAAGACGGCTTCGCCGACCTTCACACCGCCTGCTACGCCGAAACCCTGGCCGGCCGCGGCTTCGGCCTGGAGGAGGCCCTGCCCTCGATCGAACTGGCCCACCGCATCCGCACCTATAAGCCCTGATTCCCCATTTTTTGGTATAATAAGCGTCACTTCATTCCGGAGCTGATCATGCCTTCCAAGCCTCGTTCGGCCGCACCCTCCTTAACCCTCGTCTCCGTTCCCGCGCCTTCCCTGGCCTCCGTGAATATCCTCTATATTGGGGCCGGGTTCGTGGGAGCCTGTTCGGCCGCCGTCTCGGCCGACAGCGGCCACCGCACCCTGGTCTACGACATCGACGAAAGCCGCATCCGCAAGCTCGGCTCGCGCGACCGGGATACGATCGAGGCCTGCCTCTTTGAGGAAGGCCTGGGCGACTTGCTCGTCCGCAACCGCGAACGCATCGACTTCACGTCCGACTACCGCCGGGTCGAGGCCTTTCTCGATTCTTGCGATGCCGTTTTCATGTGTCTGCCAACTCCCGAGATAGGCGAATCCGGGGCCTCCGACCTTTCCTATTACAACGAAGCCGCAGAGCGCCTGGCCCGCTCCCTGGCCAAGCGCAACAAGAGCCGTCAGACCCATGACGTCGTGCTGGTCAATAAAAGCACCGTGCCCATCGCCATGGCCGACCGGACCGCCGAAATCATGAAAAAGCGCCGCGTGCGCAACTTCGGCGTCGTCTCCAACCCGGAGTTTCTCGTCGAAGGCAAGGCCGTGCAGGGTTCGCTGAAGCCCGATCGGATCGTCATCGGCGCCTGTCGCGAGCGCGAATTCGCCGTCATGCGCCGCATCTACCAGCGGTTCGTCACGGCCCCCGGCGTCGAATACATCCAGGTCAACCCCAAGGAGGCGGCCGCCGGAAAGCTCCTGGCCAACTTTATCCTCTTCAACAAGCTGGCCGTCTGCTTCGACGTCGTCGGCCGGACGTGCGAAGCCTTCCCGGACCTGCACTTCGAGAACATCCGGCGTATTCTCGCCGACGACCCGCGCATCGGCTCCTGGGGCCTCTACAACAGCCTCTACGCCGGCGGCTCCTGCCTGATCAAGGACGCCCGCTCCCTGTCCGCCCAGCTCAAGGAAGCCGGAAAGGAGCCGCATCTGGTCAACGAAACCTACTTAGCCAACCGCCGCCAGCTCTTCGGCTTCCTGGACCGAGCCGAGGGCGAAGCCGGCTTCGATTGGACGGGCAAGCGCGTCGCCCTCCTGGGCACGGCTTTCAAGCGCAGCACCAACGATATCCGCAATTCCCCGGCCGTCGACATCGTCCGTTTCCTCAGCGAAAAAAAGGTCGGCGAGGTCCGCGTCTACGACCCGGCGGCCATGGATTCGTTCAAGCGTCTGTTTCCGCCCACGCGGAAGCTGCGCTATTTTCCCAACGAGGCCCGGGCCGTCGACGGCGCCGACGCCGTCATCCTGGCCACGGACTGGCCCCAGTTCCGCGGTCTGGGCGATCTTCTGCGGGGTCTTAAACGACGGCCGCTTCTCCTGGACGGCCGGCGTATGCTCCAGCATCTCTATCCCGACCTGCGCAAGGCCGGCTTTACCATCATCGCCGTCGGGTCGGCGTTCAA
>PMCY01000078.1 GCA_003154255.1 Candidatus Aminicenantota bacterium
AGCCCTCCGCTCTCAATCTTAGCGGCCCTTGTTTTCCCGCGCCCTGTCAATACCTGCTCCATCCGTAAACGAAATCCCTCCCCAATCGCTCCTCGCTCGTATTTCATCTCAACGCAATAAATAAAATCTCGGCGGGTGACGCGACGGGCTTTACAGTCCTACGCGTCAGCAAAGCCGGATGCACCCGGATTCCGCTCGCGGAAGGGACCCGCCGATTTTTTTCTTTTCCGGGGTTGAGCTCGGCCGTAAAATCGCCTAGTATCTTTAGGCGAGGACGACAGACATGCCGGGTATCATCAAGTCCATCCAGGCCGAAGCGGCCCGGCGCCGCGGCGCCGCCCTTCCCGTCCCGCGCCGGAACGAGGCGGCCGAGCGACGCCTGAGAGAAATGTGCGCCGCGTCCGAGGAGGACGCCTTCCGGCTTGCCGCCGGCCGCCGCGAAGGCCTGACCGCGGACGAGGCCGGGGCCCGCCTCAAGACGGTCGGCCCCAATACCCTGGCCGGCCGGAAGAAGGCGGGCCTTCTGGCCGATCTTTTCGACCGGATCAAGAACCCGCTGGTCATCCAGCTGCTGATCATCACCGCGGTCTCGCTGGCCATGGGCGATCTCAAATCCACTTTTGTCGTGGGCGGAATGATCGTCCTCAGCGTTTTCCTGTCCTACTTCCAGGAACGCCGCTCGAACAAGGCGGCCGAGGAGCTGCAGAAACTGGTCCAGACTTCGGTCAATGTCCTCCGGGACGGCCGCGAGCGCGAGATTCCCCTCCGGGACGTCGTTCCCGGCGACATCGTCATCCTGGCCGCGGGCGACATCATCCCGGCCGACGCCCGCGTCCTCCAGGCCAAGGACCTCTTCATCGGTCAGTCCGCCCTGACCGGGGAATCCATGCCCATCGAGAAAGGCCCGGCCGCGGCCCCGGCGGCCGATCCCCTCGATTTCCCCAACGCCTGCTTCCAAGGAAGCACCGTGGTCAGCGGTTCGGGGCGGGTTCTGGTCGTGAACACCGGGCTGGCCACGTACCTCGGCGAGATCTCCGTCCACCTCACGGCGCGCAAGGAAACGACCAGCTTTGACCAGGGCTTGAAGGGCTTCGTCTGGCTGATGATCCGCTTCATGCTGGTCATGGTCACGGCCACCTTCCTCATCGTCGGCCTGACCAAGCACAACTGGCTGGANNTCGTCACGGTCTGCCTGTCCAAGGGCGCCCTGGCCATGTCCCGCAAGAAGGTCATCGTCAAGAAGCTCAAAGCCATTCAGAACTTCGGGGCCATCGACGTCCTCTGCACGGACAAGACCGGGACGCTGACCCAGGACCGGGTCATTCTGGAGAAATATGTCGACGTCACCAACCGCGAAAGCGAAGACGTCCTGCGCTACGGCTACATGAACAGCTACTACCAGACGGGCCTGCGCAACCTCCTGGACAACGCCATCCTGGCCCACGAGGAGCTGGATGTCGAGAAGACCTGCCGCAAGGTCGACGAGATCCCCTTCGATTTCAACCGCAAGCGCATGTCGGTCATCATCGATTACGAGGACACCCACGTCCTCATCTGCAAGGGCGCCGTGGAAGAGGTCTTCAGCGCCTGCGACCGCTACCAGATCGACGACGACATTTATCCCATGATCGACATGATCAAGTTCGATCTCCTCGAAGAATACCAGGGGCTGAGCGCCCAGGGCTACCGGGTCATCGCCATCGCCTACCGCGAGTTCGGCCGGGACAAGGAGGTCTTCGCCGCCGCCGACGAGAGCGGCTTGGTCCTGCTGGGCTACCTGGCCTTCCTCGACCCTCCCAAGGACTCCGCGGCCAAGGCCGTCGAGGCCCTGCGCGGGGCGGGGGTGCGGATCAAGATCCTGACCGGCGACAACGAGCTCGTCACCCGCAAGATCTGCGCCGATGTCGGCCTGCGGGCGGACCGCCTCATGACCGGACGCGAGCTAGCGGCTCTGGACGAAGCGGCGCTCGACCGGGCCGTGGTCGAGACGGACGTCTTTGCCCGGCTCAGCCCGATGCAGAAAGAGATGATCATCCAGCGCCTGCGCCGGCTCGGCCATGTCGTCGGGTTCCTGGGCGACGGCATCAACGACGCCCCTGCGCTCAAGGCCGCCGACGTGGGGATTTCCGTGGACACGGCCGTGGACGTGGCCAAAGAGGCGGCNNCAACATGTTCAGCGTCGTCGGGGGCTCCTTTTTTCTGCCCTTCCTGCCCATGGCCCCGATCCAGATCCTGACCAACAACCTCCTCTACGACATTAGCCAGACGGGCATCCCCCTGGACAACGTCGATCCGGAGCTGATCAAAAAGCCCCGCGCCTGGGACATCGGTTTCATCAAGCGCTTCATGATCGTCATCGGGCCGCTGAGCTCGATCTTCGACTACGCCACCTTCTTTCTCATGCTCTATGCCTTTCAATGCGTCCTCTTCGGCAAGCCGGGGACGAGCCCGGAGATGAACCTCTACTACGAGAAGCTCTTTCATACCGGTTGGTTCGTCGAATCCCTGCTGACCCAGACGCTGATCGTCCACATCATCCGGACCAACCGCGTCCCCTTTTTTCAAAGCCGGGCCAGCCTGGCCATGACGCTAACGACGCTTCTGGTCATGACCGCGGCCGTCGTTCTGCCCTATTCGCCGCTGGCCGCCCTGCTCGGTTTCGTCCCGCTTCCACCGACCTATTGGTTGTGGATCGCCGGCTTTCTGGCCGCTTACGGGGCCCTGACCCATTTCGTCAAGCGCCGCTTCGCCCGCACGTACGGCGTCTGATCGAGGAGAACACCCGATGAAAAGCCTGCTCGACGCCCTGCAAGAAGGCCGCCTGGTCGAATTGTCCGAGACGGACAAGGACAAGGCCCTCGAATACCTGGCCCTGCTCGTCGAGGCCATCCCCGATATCGGGACGCAGATGGACATCGTCAAGGAAGTCAAAGATCGCGAAGCCCAGTCCCCGACCGGCATCGGCAAAGGAGTGGCCGTTCCCCACGTCCGGAGCGACCGGACCGGGGATCTTCTTTGTGCCGTCGGCTGGTCCCCGCACGGGATTGCCTACGGCGCGCCCGACGGCCGGGACGTCCACCTGCTGGTCATGTATTACGTCCCCGATTCGCAGCGGCCACAGTATTTGAAGGAAGTTTCCGGGCTGGCCAAGGCCATTCAGAGGACGGCCGGCATCGAGCCGTTCGCCGACATCCACGACATCCAGGCCGTCCGGCACAAGCTGCTCGACTGGGTCGGTCTGGCCATCGACGAGGCCGTTCCCGACGCCAAGGCCCGCATGATCAAGCTGGAAGCCCGCCAGGCCGCCGTGCCCGCGGCGCCGCGCGCCTCATACGCCGTCCAGCCCTTCCGGGTTCTGGCCGACGAGGCCGGCCGGGCCCTCGTCCTGTCCGACGACCCCCGGCTGGCCGCCGCCCTGGAAAATTCCCCCGAACTCCGCCGGGTGCTGTCCGGCGAAGGGGGATCCGACATCGGCCGCTATAAAATCGCCCTTTATGGGACGACCCGTTTCGCCCTCAACCGGGTCCTTTACGAGGGGGTTGCGGTGGCCACAGCCGAATAATAAGACCTCGGGGCATTTGGAGAAAAACTCCTGCCGTTCTTCCGAGGACTGGCAAGGCCCGTCGCACTGGTTTTTCCCCATACGCCCCGCTGCCGATTGAAGCAGGGAAGCCGGGCGATTATTTGTTGTACCCCGGCGAAGGGGTATGCTATAAGCAATTCATCGCCCACGGGAAAAGAGGACCGTCGTGGCCGTCGAAAATGTGCTCCCGGACATGCCCAACGCGAACTTCCAGATGTTCGTCTATTTTTCCGAGATCATGGGCCGCCTCGTGCTGGACGCCGACGGCGAAGGCATCGGCCGGCTGGCCGATTTCAAGGTCAAAATGGGCGAGTTGTTCCCCCGGGTGGCCTCCCTGGTCATCAAACCCCGGCGGGGAAAGCAGATCCTGGAGATCGACTGGTCAAACGTCGAGAGTTGCAGCACCCAATCCATCCGACTCAAACCGGGGGGTGAAAAGTCCCGCCGGCTTCTGGAGTCCGGCCCGGACGAGATCCTTCTGCGCGAAGAGCTCTTGGACAAACAGGTCGTGGATACGCTCGGTTCCCGGATCGAACGGGTCAACGATATCCATCTCATCATCGTCCACCAGGATCTCCGCCTCGTCCACGTCGACTTCGGCGCCCGGGGCATCCTCCGCCGGCTGGGCTGGCTGCGCGGCGCGGACAAGCTGACCAACTGGCTGTTCGCCTACCAGACCGAGGAGCGGCTGATCTCCTGGAAATACATCCAGCCGCTGCTCAGCAACCCGGATAAGCGCAACCTCAAGCTCAACGTGTCCGCCCGCAAGCTCCACGACATCCACCCCTCCGACCTGGCCGATATCATCGAGGAGCTGGATTCCGTCAACCGGTCCACGATTTTCCGGGCCCTGGACACTCAGACGGCCGCACTGACCTTGGAGGAAATGGACGACTCCCGCATCCAGGCCTCGCTCATTGTCCAAGCCCCCGTCGAACACGCCTCGGACATCCTCGACGAAATGGCCCCCGATGAGGCCACCGACCTTCTGGCCGATCTGCCCGAGGAAAAGAAGCGGAAGCTCATTCAGACCATGGAGAAACCCTCCCGGGAAGCGGTCGAAGCCCTGCTCAAGTACCGGGAGGGAACGGCCGGCTCGATCATGACCAAGGATTATTTTTCCGTTCCGGGAAAGGCGACGATCGGCCAGGCCATCGAGGAGTTCCGCAAGACGACCTGCCCGCTTGAATCCGTCGCTTATCTCTATATCACCGACGAGGCCGGCAAGCTGGCCGGGGTCTGCACCCTACGCCATCTGATCATCGCCGACCGGGACATCCCCCTGGCCAAGCTGATGAACACGCGGATGGTCACGATCGAAGCCGAGGAGAAGATCGCCGTGGTGACCGCCCTTTTTCATAAATACAAATTCCTGGCCTTGCCCGTCGTCGACGCCGGCGGGGCGCTCCAGGGCCTGATCACCGTGAAGGACATCATGCAGGAAGAGTTCGAGGAATGACGTCCCGTCTTCTCGCCCATCCCCGCCTGCGCGGTCTCTTCATTTTCCTGTCCGTGGCCGGGCCCGGCATCATCACCTCGAACGTGGATAACGACGCCGGCGGCATCGCCACCTATTCCATGGCCGGGGCCCATTTCGGCTACTCCCTCCTGTGGTCGCTCATCCCGATCATGGTCGCCTTGATCATCGTCCAGGAGATGAGCTCGCGCATGGGCGTCGTTACGGGCAAAGGGCTGTCCGACCTCATCCGGGAGCGTTTCGGAGTCAAGATCACGGTCTACCTCCTGCTGGCCCTGGTCCTGACCAATTTCGGCAACGTCATCGCCGAATTCGCCGGAGTGGCCTCCAGCATGGAGATTTTCAAGGTCTCCAAGTACATCTCCGTCCCGATGGCCGCCGTCATCGTCTGGCTGCTCGTGGTCAAGGGCACCTACCGCACAGTGGAGAAGGTCTTCCTTTCGGCTTGCGTTTTTTACGTCACCTACATCGTCGCCGGTTTCCTGGCCAAGCCCGACTGGGCGGCCGTGGGCGGCGGCCTCCTCACCCCGTCCTTCAAGATGTCCACGGAAAGCCTGGGCATGATCGTCGGCCTGGTCGGCACGACCATCGCGCCCTGGATGCAGTTCTACCTGCAGGCGGCCATCGTCGAGAAGAACGTCGCCCTCAAGGACTACAAGCTGTCCCGCCTGGACGTCATCATCGGCAGCGTCGTCGTCACCGTCGTCGCCGGATTCATCGTCCTGGTCTGCGGGGCCACGCTGTTCAAGGCCGGCATCCGGGTCGAGACGGCGGCCGACGCGGCCCAGGCCCTGCGGCCGCTGGCCGGCCGCTATTGCGCCGCGCTGTTCGCCTTCGGTCTTTTGAACGCCTCGCTTTTCGCCGCCTCGATCCTGCCCTTGTCCACGGCTTTCGTCGTCTGCGAGGCCATGGGCTGGGAGAACGGCGTGGACAAGAAGTTTTCCGAGGCCCCGCAATTCTACGGGCTGTATACGATGCTCATCCTGCTCGGCGCCGGCATCGTCCTTTTGCCCAGGATCCCGCTGTTCCCGGTCATGTATGTCTCGCAAGTGCTGAACGGCATCGTCCTGCCCCTCCTGCTTGTTTTCATGATCCGGCTCATCAACAACAAGAAGCTGATGGGAGAGCACGTCAACGGAGGAATCTACAACGCCATCTCCTGGACGACCGTCGTCGTTTTGGGAGGGTTGAGCATCATCTATATCGGGTCGCTCCTGCGCCTATGAGATCCGCGTGTCAAAATCCCCCGAAAGCCCGGCCAAGATCCTGATCGTCGAAGACGAGACCATCGTGGCCATGGAGATCCAGGACCTCCTGGAAGCCGAAGGCTGGACCGTCGCCGGGATCTCGAAGTCCGGCGATGACGCCGTCCACAAGGCCCTAGATACCCGTCCGGACATCGTCCTGATGGACATCACCCTGCGCGGGGGGATGACCGGGGTGGAGGCCGCGGAGCGCATCCTGGACTCCCGGATCATTCCGGTCCTGTTCCTGACCGCGGCCGCGGACCAGGAGGGCATCCGCCGCATCCGCGAAAGGACGGCCTGCGGGTTCGTCTCCAAGCCCTTCGAGGAGCGGGCCTTCATCGGCGAGGTCCGCCGCCTTCTCCTGGCCGCCGGCCGCTGATGCCGGCCGGTTGAGGACTGCGGCCGGCTCTGTTATGATTCCCGCAAGAGACCTCCATTTGAAAACAATCCGATCCGCCCTGGGGACCGCGTTATTGCTCGCTGCTGCGGCCGTCGCCGCCGCCCAAAGCCTGCAGGTGCGCACTTATACGGAAGCGGATGGGCTATGCAGCTCCGTCGTCCAGGACATCGCCCAGGACGCCCAGGGGCAGATCTGGTTGGCCACCCGCGGCGGAATTTCGGTTTTCGACGGATCGACCTGGACTTCCTATGTCCGTCCCCGGGACCTCCCCAGCGCCAACGTCCTCAAGCTGATCGTCGACGAAAACGGAACCGTCTGGGCCTGGGCGGAAAACACCGAAGAACGCCTATTGAAATTCGCCGCGGGACAATGGACGAGCATCCCCCGTCCGGCTTTCGCCGCCCGGCCCATCCGCCCGACCGCCCTGGAAGCGTTTGGTCCGCCGGGCGGCGAAACCGTCCTCCTCGGCACACGCGAACACGGCTTGCTGGCCTGGAAAGCGGGGAAATGGTCGGCGCTGGATTCGAAAAGCGGGTTGCCGTCGGACTTAGTCAGCGGGATCGTTGTCGCCGGACCGCGCCTCTATATCGCCACCCCCAAAGGCCTGACCGTCCTGGAATCCGGCATTCCGCGCCCAGACGTCCCGCCGTCCGGAGAGGCGTGGACGCGCGGTGTGTTCGGGATCGCGGCGGAAACGACCGCGCAAGGCACGCGTCTCTGGCTGGCCGGGCGGGATTGGCTGGGCGCCTATTCCTGGGCAGGATTCAAGGTCCTCCTGCGCAATCTGGTTCTGCCTATCGATGCGTCTTATCCAAACATCGCTCTGGCGCCCGACGGCCGCGGGGGTGTCTATTTCGGGAATCCCAACGCCGCCTTCCACTACCTCCCGGGCGGCGGCAATGTGGAAAAAATCAGCAAGGATTCCGGCCTCATCGCCGAAGGGGTTTCTGACTTTCTCCTCGACCGCGAAAAAAACCTCTGGATCGCCGGGCTGCGCGGGGTGAACAAAATCACCTCCCGCCGCTTCGCCAATTTCCGCAAGGCCCAGGGCCTGCTGGAAGACGAGGTGACCGCTTTGGCCCGCTGGAACGGAACCCTCGTTTTCGGCCATAACCGGGGACTCACTTTTTTCGACGGCATGCGGTTCCGAACCTTGCGTTTTCCCGATCCCCGACGGAACCTGGACGTCGATGCTCGGGCCATGGATCTGGCCGTCGACGGAGGCGGCAATCTTTGGGCCGCCGCCGCCTGGCGCGGGCTGCTGCGAATCGCCCCCGACGGCGGAACGCGTTGGTTCGGTCCGGAAGCGGGATTCGACGGTTTCGTGGCCTCCGTGGCGACGGCTCCGGATGGAACCGTCTGGGCGGCCTATAAAAGCACGCTCTTCCACCTATCCGGAGACCGGGTGGAGCGCCTTCCTACGCAACCCACGGGGCGCGAGTACATCCGAAAAATCTTTTTCGGCCGGGGCGGCGAAATGGCGCTGGCCAGCACCGGCGGGTTATGGGTACGGGAAAAATCGGTCTGGACGAACTACAATGATCCGGGCAGCCGCGAAGTTTCCAATGTGTTCGCCGCCCTGCAGAACGATAGCGGCCGCTTCCTCGTCGGAACGATGGCCGGGCTCATGGAAGCCAAGGACGGGCGGTTGAAGCCGTTCGCCCCGGCCGGGCTGAAAATCGATCGGCCTATTTTCCTCATCGTTCGGGACGCCAAAGGCCGCTTCTGGTTCGGCACGGACAACGGGGTCATCCGCTGGGACGGAAGGACAGCCCGGGAGTATACGGTCAAAACGGGATTCGCCGGCCAGGAAGTCAACCGCTCGGCGGGCCTCATCGACACCGCCGGACGGCTGTGGATCGGGACGAACCTGGGAGCATCCCGCTACCAGGAGGAATTTGATTACAACCCGGAGGAGATCCCGTCCCCCCTCGTGCAATTTCAGTCCATCGAAGCGGGAGGGGTGCGCTATCACGTAGACCGGGCCCTCCTGCTTCCCTTCGGCCGGAACAATATCGAATTCGAATTCCGGGCCGTCAGCATGGCGGATGAAACGGCCGTCCGCCACCGTTTCCGGATGGACGGATTCGACCGGGACTGGATCGAGGACCGCCCGGGCGCGGCCGGCCAGATCCGCTACACAAATCTCCGGCCGGGGAATTACCGTTTGCGCCTGCAAGCCAAGAGCGGGTCAGGCCATTGGAGCGAGTCCGTTTTATCTCCGGCCATCACCATCCGGCCTCCGTTCTGGAAGCAATGGTGGTTTGTCGGCGCGGCCGGCGTTTTCCTGCTTCTCCTGGTCTTTGCCGTTTTCGAAATCGTCGCCGAAAAACGCCATGCCGGCCGCCTGAAAAAAGAGGTCGGCGAACGGACCGCCCAGATCCAAGCCTCGCTCCAGGAGAAGGACATCCTCCTGCGGGAAATCCATCACCGGGTCAAAAACAACCTCCAGATCGTTTCCAGCCTGCTGTCCCTGCAGGCCGACAAAACCAAAGACGTTTCCGCCCGAAGCCTGTTCCGGGAAAGCATGGCCCGCGTCCGGGCCATGGCCCTGATCCACGAAAACCTCTACCGATCGCCGCACCTGTCGCACATCGACGTGGCCGAATATTTCCATCGTCTCTGCAAAGATCTCCAGAACACTTACGCCGTCCAGCCCGACCGGGTGGCGATCGACGTCCGGGCGGCCGACGCCCGCCTGTCGATGGAAACGGCCGTGACATGCGGATTGATTCTCAACGAGATCGTCTCCAACGCCCTCAAGCATGGCTTCCCCGAAGGCCGGCGCGGCGCCATCCACATCGAATTTTCCGCCGAGGACGGGGGAACGGAGAGCGGCTCGCCCTCGCGGCCCTACCGGCTGGTCGTCGCCGACGACGGCGTGGGAATGCCGCCGGGATTCGAGGCTCAGCGCTTCGGCTCGCTGGGACTGCGCCTCATCCACAGCCTGACCGGCCAGCTCGACGGAACCCTGGCCATCGAGAACGATGGCGGAGCGAAATTCACCATACGCTTCCGGGCGTAAAAACAGAAATCGGAGTGCCGGCCTCGGAGCATTCGGGGAAAAACACGCTCGTTTTCCCCGGCGAGGAAAACTTCGCTCCGACGCTCCTCCCGCGCTCTTTTCGCCTGCGGCGAAAATCCATGCCCGCTTGGTCGTCGCACGGGTTTTTCCCCAAACACTCCTCGGCCGGCGCTTTATGATAAAGGGAAAACTTATAAAAACTGGGCGGGTTCCGCTACAGATATGCCGTTCGTTAGTAAATTCGGCGGTTCGGGGGAGTCGGGTCAAAACCCGTGCGACGACGGAGCGGGCACGGTTCCTGCCCGTAAAAGATACGAAAATCCTGGTTCAGGGCAGGAGAGCGNNGCCGACCTTTTACAGGGCTTTCTTGAAGACGCGGAAGAGCTTGTATTTCTTGCCGCCCATGCGCTCCATTTCGGCCCGCACCCGGACGTTGGCTTCCATCTCGTGGTGGGTGTCCAGGATCTCGTAGCCCGCCTCCCAGGCCGATTCGAAGGTCTTGAATCCCATCAGGGCATCCAACCCGTAACCGCGGTATTTTTCCTTGATGGCCCCCAGCAAAAGGTCGAGCTGCTTGGTCTTCTTGGCCGCCCGCAGGACGTGGACGAACCCGAAAGGAAACAAATGGCCGCGGCATTTCTGGATGCCCGCCGACATGTCGGGCATGGCGATGATGAACGAAGCGACTTCGTCGCCATGAAGAACGGCTTTGACGAAGCGCGGATCGACCACGGGCAGGTAGCGCTTGGCCAGGTCGTTCATCTCCTTTTCGTCGAGCGGGGCGTAGCCATAGATGTTGTTGTTGATATAGCACTCGTTCATCAGNNGTGAAGATGGGCACGATCCAGGGTTTGAGCTCCTTGCGTTTCTTGAATTCCAGGATGCGGAAGCTCCCCCGCTTCATAATGCGCTCGTACAGCTTCTTGTACAGCTCGGGCATCACCTTCGGAACTTCGAGCTTGTAGACGAAGTAATCGATGTCCTTGGCGTAACCGAGATCGGCCACGTAGCCGGGCATCCATTCGGTGTTGAAATAGGTGGCGATGGTGGCCCGGTTTTCGAACCCTTCGATCATGAAGCCCTCGGGGTCCTGGTCGGAGAAACCGTAGGGCCCGATGATCTCGGTCATGCCTTTGGCCCGGCCCCATTCCTCGATGCGGCCGACCAGGGCGTTGACCACCTCACGGTCCTCGGTGGCCTCAATATAGCCGAAACGGACGATCTTGGTGCCCCGGTACTCGTTGAAGCGGCGGTTGATGATGCCCATGATCCGGCCGACGGGTTTTCCCTCGCGGAAGGCCAGAAGCATGATCACGTCGCAGTAATTGAAGGCCTTGTTTTTTTGGGCATTGAAATATTTCTTGTCGTCCATATAAACCGGCGGGACCCAATTGGAGCGCCCGGCCTGGACCTTCTCGGGAAGAAAGATGAACGTTTTGAGGTCTTTCCGGCCTGCGACTTCGCGGATTTCCAAGCTCATGCGCTCTCCTTTTCCGAGGAAATGTGACATTTATCCTCTTTTCGCGGTTAAAAGTCAAAGACGAACTCAACCTGGGGCCTTTGAGCCCGCTTCCCTATCGGATAACACAGTGAAAATGCTGTGAATAACCTGTTAAACCCTGTGAAAAACTCTTGACAGAAACAATCCCGAAAAAGTATATTCAGGCAACCCCAATGAACATTGAGACTACAACCCTGCTCACGGTCTTTGTCCCAATCATTGGCTCGTTGACGATCCCGCTCGCCGGCCTGGTCTCGGGCAAGGCGCGGTCGGCCTGGGCCGTTCTTCTGGGCGGCTTCACGGCGGCGCTGCCGCTCCTCCTGATCCCCACGGCCCTCGGCGGCGGAGAGACCATCGTGCGAAAGGAGTTCGTTCTCGGACTGGACTTCATCCTGGTGATCGACCCGCTGTCGATCTTCATGTCCATTGTTTCCTCGTTCGTGGGATTTCTGATCATCCTCTACTCGCTCGGATACATCCGCCACGAGGAAAACCAGAACGAATACTATCTGATGGTCCTTCTCTTCATCGGGTCGATGATGGGGCTGGTGTTCTCGGCCAACCTGATCTTCCTGTACCTCTTCTGGGAGATCATCGCCATCTGCTGCTGGCGCCTCATCGGTTTCTACCGATTGAAGGAGTTCGTGAAGAAGGCCGACAAGGCCTTCCTGATGACCTTCTTCGGCGCGGTGGTCATGCTCCTGGGTTTCGTCCAGATCTATGGACAGACCGGGACGTTTGACATCACGGCGATGCGCGGAACGATCATCCCGGGGAGCGCCGTGCTGCTCATCCTGTTCGGGATGTTCACCAAGTCGGCGACGGTACCGTTGCACACGTGGCTGCCCGACGCCGGCGTGGCCCCGACCACGGTCACGGCCCTGCTCCACGCGGCGGTGCTGGTCAAGATCGGCGTCTACGCCTACGCCCGGCTTTTCCTCTATGGCTTCCGCCTGCCGGGCGCCTGGCCCGACGTGATCCCCATCATCGTCGTCGTGTCCAGCCTGATCGCCGCGGGCGCGGCCGTGGTCGAGACGGACTTCAAGCGCATCCTGGCCTACTCCACGATCTCCCAGCTGGGCTACATCTTCCTGGGCTTCGCCGTGGCCAACGAGGCCGGCATCAACGGCTCGCTCCTGTTCATCCTCATGCACGGGCTGGCCAAGGCCGGACTCTTCCTCTGCGCCGGCATCGTCATTCACGCCACCCACAAGCGGGACATCCGCGAGATGGGCGGATTGATCAAGACCATGCCCATCACGGCGGCCGCCTATCTTCTTTGCGCATTTTCGGTCATCGGGATCCCCCCGTTCGGCGGGTTCTTCTCCAAGTTCCTGGTGATCATGGGCACGGTCCGGGCCGGGATGATCGCCCTGGCGGCGATCTCCCTGTTCACCGCCGTGCTGACGATGATCTACCTTCTGCGGGTCTTCGCCCAGGTCTTCCTCGGAGAAGCCAAGGCGCCGGCCCCGGAAAAATCCGGATCGATGGTCTTCGTCGTGGCCCTGCTGGCCGTTCTTTCCCTGCTCTCCGGCCTGTTCGTATCCTTCCCGGCCAAGCTGGCCGCCGCCGCGACGACCCACATCAGCGGGTGGCTTCGATGACACCGACGACACTTCTCTGGACCATTCTCATCCCGGCGATCGCCGCCGCCCTCCTGGCCCTCGTGCCCAAGGGCGTCAAGTTCGTCCGCGAGATCATCGCCCTGATCGCGGGCGGCGTCTCGCTCTACCTCGGATTCGCCCTTTTCGCCGTGAAGAACCTGGAGTGGCGCCTGCCCTGGCTGGGCGGCGGAGTGGATTTCGAGCTCCGCCTCTTCCACTTCTCCAGCTTCATCCTGCTCGGGCTGGCCGGCTTCCTCGTCCTGATCGCCGTCTATTCGACGGTCAAGATGAAGGACCACCCCCACGTCCGGTCCTATTATGCCCTCGTCTTCCTCTCGGCCGCCCTGGCCAACGGAGCGGTCCTGTCCGACAACTTCGTCCCCCTGGTTTTCTTCTGGGAAGGCCTCCTGGTGACGCTGTACGGACTGATCGCCATCGGCCGCAAGGGCGCCAACAAGACGGCCCTCAAGGCCTTCGTGATCAGCGGCTTCTGCG
Source organism: Candidatus Aminicenantota bacterium (assembly GCA_003154255.1). Classification (GTDB taxonomy): domain Bacteria; phylum Acidobacteriota; class Aminicenantia; order Aminicenantales; family UBA4085; genus UBA4085. The sequence goes on from PMCY01000078.1 coordinate 13,333, forward strand.
ATTTCTGCCTGATCCTGGGCATCGGGATCCTGTGGGCCAAGACCGGCACGCTGACCATCTCCAAGATCTCCGTCCATCCCCAGGGCATCCTGGCCGCGGCCTTCATCCTGACCATGATCGGGGCCATCGGCAAGGCCGGGGCCATGCCCTTCCACACCTGGATCCCCGACGCGGCCATCGACGCGCCCGTAACTTTCATGGCCTTCATGCCGGCTGCCTTCGAGAAGCTCCTGGGCATCTACCTGCTGGGCCGGCTGACCCTGGACGTCTTCAAGATCGAGAAGGGCAGCGGGCTCTCCATCCTGATGATGACGATCGGCGCCCTGACCATCGTCCTGGCCGTCATGATGGCCCTCATCCAGAAGGACTTCAAGCGGCTGCTCTCCTACCATGCCGTCAGCCAGGTCGGCTACATGATCCTGGGCATCGGCACGGGCGTGCCCATCGGCATCGCCGGCGGCCTCTTCCACATGATCAACCACGCCATGTACAAATGCGGGCTGTTCCTGAGCGCCGGCTCGGTCGAACACCGTACCGGAACGACCGAGCTGAAAAAGCTCGGCGGCCTGGCCAGGGAAATGCCGCTGACCGCCGTGGGCTTTTCCGTCTGCGCCTTGGCCATTTCCGGCGTCTGGCCGCTCAACGGCTTCGTCTCCAAAGAGATGATCTTCCACGGGGCCATCGAGTCGGGCTACACTATCTTCGCCATCGCGGCCTGGGTCGGGGCCATTTTCACCTTCGCCTCGTTCCTCAAGGCCGGCCACTCGGTCTTCTTCGGGAAGAAAAACGAAGAGCGGCCGACGGTCAAGGAAAACTCCTTGGCCCTCTTCGTTCCCATCCTGATCCTGGCCCTTCTCTGCATTACCTTCGGCGTCTTCAACAAGATGCCTTTGACCCAGTTCATCCAGCCCATCCTGGTCGGCCACGTCGAAGCCGGCGAATCGATCGATTTTACCGGACACGCCCTGAGCCTGTTCAACCCCATCGCCGGAATCTCCATCGCCTGCCTGCTCCTGGCCCTGGGCCTGCACGCCTACGGCTGGAAGCGCGGCGGCAAAAAGGCCTACCTGGCCTCGGAGCCCATCCACAAAGCGCCGGTGCTCAAGACCCTTTACGATTGGGCCGAAAAACGGTTCTTCGACCTCTACGAACAGGGCGTCATCTTCATCCAGGCCCTGTCCCTGGTCCTGTTCAAGGGGATCGACCGGCCCATCGATTTCGTCTTCGAGAAGGCCGTCACTTCGGTGGGGAGCGCGATGAGCGGCGTCCTGCGCAAGGCCCATACCGGGCGCTATGCCACCTACCTGGCCTGGTGCCTCGGGGGGCTTCTGGTCATCGCCGCCGTTCTCAGCGTTCTGACCAAGTCATGAGAGAGGAGGCCCTGTGATTTTCCTGTATATCGGTTTGCCTCTGATCGTCGCCGCCCTCCTGCCCCTTATCGGCCGGGCCTCTAAAAAGCTCCTGCCCGATGTGCTGGGGAACGGCGTCTTCCTCTTCCTGCTCGTCTACGGCCTGACCGGAGCCAAATCGCTGATCGGCGGAGGCCCCGTGGTCCAGTCTCTGGACTGGTTCGGGGAGACCGTCGCGCTCAAGGTCGCCGTGGACGGCTTCAGCCTGTTCATGCTCGCCGTGATCGCCCTGGTCAGCCTGTGCGTGGGCCTCTACTCCATCAGCTACATGGAGCATTACGGCTCCAAGGCCAATTATTACGCCCTGCTGCTGATGATGGTCGCCGGGATGAACGGCCTGGTCCTGGTCACCGACCTCTTCCAGATCTATCTCTTCCTCGAAGTGGCCGCCATCGCCTCGTACGCCCTGGTCGCCTTCGGGCTGGAACACGACGAGCTCGAAGCGGCCTTCAAGTACCTGATGCTGTCCGTCGTGGCCTCGGCCGCGATCCTGGTCTCGATCGCCATCCTGTTCGGGATGACCGGCAGCCTGGGCTTCTCCGGGGTGGCCGAAGGCCTGCGGGCGCTCAATGCGCCCGGCGTCGTGGCCATCTGCGCGGCCCTCTTCCTGCTCGGATTCGGCCTCAAGGCCGCCCTGATCCCCTTCCACGCCTGGCTGCCCGACGCCCACCCGTCGGCGCCGGCCCCCATCTCGGCCATCCTGTCGGGACTGCTGATCAAGGTCTCGGGCGTTTACGCCATGACCCGCATCTTCTTCCACGTCTTTGGCCTGACCCCGGCCCTCTCCCAGGTTCTGATGTGGATGGGCGCGATCTCCATCGTCCTGGCCGCCTTCCTGGCCGTCGGCCAGAAAGACATGAAGCGCATGCTGGCCTATTCCTCGATCAGCCAGGTCGGCTATGTCGTCCTGGGCATAGGAATCGGCACGCCCCTGGGCATCGCCGGCGGCCTCTTTCATCTGCTCAATCACGCCGTGGCCAAGGGGCTCCTATTCTTGAACAGCGGCTCGATCCAGCAGGCCACGGGGACGCGCAACCTGGATGAGATGGGCGGGCTGGCCAAGCGTATGCCCATCACGGCCGCGACCAACCTGATCGGCTCGCTGTCGATCTCGGGCGTTCCGCCGCTGGGCGGCTTCTGGTCCAAACTCCTCATCATCATCGCCCTGGTCCAGTCCCATGAAATGCTCCTGGCGGTGATTGCCGTTCTGGCCAGCGTCCTGACCTTGTGGTATTACCTGATCATCCAGCGCCAGGCCTTCTTCGGCCGGCTCAACGAACGGTGGGCCGCGGTCAAGGAAGCGCCATTTTGGATGTCGGCGGCGTCGGTCATCCTGGCCCTCATCTGCCTGGGGCTGGGGATCGTCTTCTCCGCCGTCATCACCTCTTGGATCCAGCCCGCAGCGGACGGCCTGGCCAAGGGAATGGGGATGTAAGCCATGATCCTGCAATATGCTCTGCTTATCGGACTGGTCCTCTTCTCCGTCCTGGCCGTCCTGGCCAAGGACCTGATCAAGGCCGCCATCGCCCTGGCCGTCGGCAGCCTCCTGCTGGGGATCATCTTCTTCCGCATGGGNNCTCTTCATCCTGACCATCGCCCTGACCAAGGCCGAGGGCGAGGTCGCGGAATCCAAGGCCGCCCTGTGGGCCTTCCCCGTCTTCTTCGTCCTGTTCATCGCCATCGATGCCCTGGTCATGAAGGGCCTGATGAGCAAGATCCCGGCCCTGCCCGGGGCGGCCGAGACGGGAGCCTTCGGTGACGTCCTCTGGAAACAGCGGACCTTCGACCTGGTCGGCCAGCTGGCCGTCATCCTGTCCGGCGTTTTCGCCGTCCTGGCCTTGTTCCGAAAGAGGGACAAAGATGAATAGCACCTGGCTTCTCTACATGTTTTTCTCGTTGGCCCTGATCGGCACGGGCCTCTATGCCCTGCTGACCATGAAGAACCTGATCAAGCTCTTCATCGGCATCGAGATCGTCGGCAAGGGCGTCAGCCTGGCCCTCCTGGCCACCGGTTACGCCAAGGCCAACATCCTGCTGGCCCAGAGCCTAGTCGTCACCTTCATCGTCGTCGAGGTCTGCCTCGTGGCGACGGCCCTGGCCCTGATCATCAATATCACCAGACACACCAAGAGCCTGGACGTCCGTTCGCTGACCAAGCTGAGAGGTTAAGCCATGAAAGGGATCGATATTCTGATTTCCCCCCCGGTCGCCTTCGTTCTCTTCCTGATCGCCGCCGCCCTGCTCTTCCGGCTGGGCCGGCGGATGGCCCCCAAGGCCAACAACGTCGGCGGCAAGCTGACCAGCTACGCCTGCGGCGAGGACATGCCCGGGACGAAGATCCAGTTCGGCTACCGGCTGTTCTTCTTCGTGGCCCTATTCTTCACCATCATGCACGTGGCCGCCCTGGTCATCGCCACCGTTCCGTCCGGCAAGATCGTCCTCTTCGCCGTGCTCTACCTGGCCGTGATCTTCCTGTCCATCATGGCCCTGGTGACCCGGGACTGACAAGGAGCCGTTATGCTGAAGAAACTCACCCGCTGGTCCCGGATCAAATCGCCCTGGATCCTGCATCTCAACTCCGGGGCCTGCAACGCCTGCGACATCGAAATCGTGGCCGCGCTGACGCCCCGCTTCGACGTGGAGCGCTTCGGAGTCCTGCTCAAAGCCACTCCCCGCCACGCCGACGTCATCATCTCGACCGGCCCGGTCACCCGCCAGCTGCGGGACCGGATCATCCGCATTTACGAACAGACCCCTGACCCCAAGTTCGTAATCGCCGTGGGCGCCTGCGCCATGTCCGGCTGCGTCTACCGCGGCGCCTACAACATCATGGGTGGGCTGGACCAGGTCATCCCGGTGGACGTCTACGTCCCCGGCTGCCCGGCCCGGCCGGACGCCATTCTGGACGGCGTCGTCAAGCTGCTGGGGACGCTCTGAGGAGAACCGCATGACCGACGCTGAAAAGATCGAAAAAGTGAAAAGCCTCCTCGGGGACAAGATCCTTGAGGCCTCCAATCCCGCCCTCCGGCGCGTCTTTCTGACCGTCGCCGTCAAGGACCTGGTGACCGTGGTCGAGACCCTGAAAAAGGAGCTCGACCTGTGGTTCATCTGCACCGTCAGCGGTCTGGATAAAGGCGACGCCTACGAGATCATCTACCACTTTGGAGATGTGCCCGGGAATGTCAATGTTCGGACGCGCATCCCCAAGACCGATCCGCACCTGCCCAGCCTGTGCGCGATCATCCCGGGGAACATCCTGTATGAGCGCGAGCT
>PMCY01000069.1 GCA_003154255.1 Candidatus Aminicenantota bacterium
CTTTTTGCCCGGATTGTCAAATGAGGGACCTATAAAAAAGCGGGGAAAGGCTCTCGCCTTTCCCCGCTGAATCCGCGTCGCGATGTCCGTATCGGGCTTATTTATCCGGATCGATGATGAAGCCTTCCTTCATCATCCACTGGACCTCGTTACGGGCGGCCTGGATGGTCTCATTGGCCATTTTGAACCGTTCTTCGGCCGTGAAGTGAAAACGGGCCACGCCCTGTTCGATGGCCTTGCTTCCGACGGCCACGGCTTCGCGCGGGAACACTTCCCATTCATCCATATTGGGGACGATGTATTCTTCGTGGATGCCCTTGTCTTCAGCCACCTTGGCCAGCTCCATGGCCGCGGCAATGCACATCTCGTCCGTGATCGTCTTGGCCCGGACATCCAAGGCGCCGCGGAAGATCCCCGGGAAGCCGAGCGAATTGTTGACCTGATTCGGGAAATCGGAACGGCCCGTGGCCACGATACGGGCACCGGCCTCCTTGGCTTCCCACGGCCAGATTTCGGGGATCGGATTGGCTTCGGCGAAAACGATCGAGTTGGGGGCCATGGTTTTGATCCATTCCGGCTTGACCGTGCCGGGGCCCGGGGTGGAAGCGGCGATGAGAACATCCGCGCCTTTGATGGCGTCGGCCATCGAACCTTGTTTGCCGTGCGGGTTGGTGGCCATGCAGATTTCCCATTTCTCCTTGAACTTGGCCTGGAGTGTTTCTCGATCGGCCCGGTCGCGCGAAAGGATGCCCTTGGAATCGACCGACAGCATGTTCTCCGGGCTGGCCCCGGCCTTCATGATCAACCGGGCGATGTTGATGCCGGAGGCGCCCGAACCGACCACCGTGCATTTCACTTCGCGGATGTCCTTCTTGACTAATTTAAGGGCGTTGACCAAGCCGGCCACCGTTACGCAGGCCGTGCCCTGCTGATCATCGTGCCAGACGGGGATCTCGCACTCTTGGCGAAGCACATCCAGGATATGGAAACATTTGGGTTGGGCGATATCCTCGAGATTGAATCCCCCGAAGGACGGTTGAAGGGCCTTGCAGATGGCGATGAGTTTGTCCGGGTCCTTTTCGTCGAGGCAGATGGGAAAGGCATCGACGCCGCCCAGGTATTTATAAAGGATGCCTTTGCCTTCCATGACCGGCAGGCCGGCTTCGGGCCCGATGTCGCCGAGGCCGAGGACGCGGGTCCCGTCGCTGATGACGGCCACGTTGTTCCACTTGTTGGTGTACTCGTAGGCTTTTTGTTTGTCGGCGGCGATCTCCATGCAAACTTTGGCCACGCCGGGCGTGTACCAGATGGCAAAATCATTGAAGTCCCGGACCCGGCACTTCAGGGCCACGCCCAATTTGCCCTTATAGAATTTGTGCAGACGCGGAGCGTCCTTCGAAGGCTGCTCGGCTTTCCGGAGCAGTTCCTCGACGGTGACTTTTTTCATTATGAGACCTCCTTTGGATTAAAAGCGGACGTGTATTATATTCCAAGAAAGATCAATGTCAAACTGGGGAAAACCGCCTATTTCAGGAGCTTGTCCAGGCCGTACTGGAGGTCGGCCCGGGACAGGGCGGAAATATCGATGACCCCGGTGTCCATGCGGATGGCGTCCTCGGGACAGGCCTCCACGCAGAAGCCACAGAAGCAGCAGCGGGTCAGGTCGATGTCGAACCGGGCGGCGGTTTTTTGAACCTCGGGATCGGGGTCCTCGGCCGCTTCGACGACGATGCATTCAGAGGGGCAGACCGTGACGCACAGCATGCAGGCCACGCAGCGCGGCTTGCCGTCTTCGCGCTTCAGGAGACGGTGCAGGCTGCGGTGTCGGGCGGCCAGCTCTTTCTTCTTCTCCGGATATTGGATCGTGACCGCGCCCTTGCGCTTGGTTTTGATTCCGAACAGCTGCAGGGTGTGGAAGAAAAGGTTGACCAGGAAATGGCGGGCCGTGATCCAGACCCCCCGAATCAAGGCTCCCAAGATGCCGAGCGCCTGGATCATTTTATAAACTCACCAGGACCGCGGTCCCGACGATGTTCAGGAGACTGAGGGGGATCAGGATCTTCCAGCCCAGTTCCATGAGCCGGTCATAGCGCAGGCGCGGATAGGTCCAGCGGATGAGGATTTGGAGCCAGCAAAAGAAAAAGACCTTGATTTGGAAAGCCAGGATGCGGGCGGCGGCGATGAGCCAGGCCGGCCAGTGCCAGTCCGCCCCCCAGGGAAAATGGACGCCGGCATCGCCCAGCCAGGGCACCTGCCATCCGCCGAAGAAAAGCGTCGAGACCAGGCAGGAGACGATAAGGATCTCCATGAAATCCGTGAACATGAAGAGCCCCCATTTGAGCCCGCCGTACTCGGCGAAAAAGCCGATGATCTCCGACTCCCCTTCCGGCAGGTCGAAGGGGACCCGCTTCGTTTCGGCGAAAACGGCGATGAAAAAGACGACGAAACCGAGCGGCTGCAGGAAGACGCCCCAGCGGGGCAGGAAACCGAGCAGCGTCCCTCCCTGATAGGCGACGATGTCCGACAGACGCAGGGAAGGAAAGACCAGGATCAGACCGACCAGGGACAGCGCCAGGGCCGCTTCATAGGAAATCAGCTGGGCGGCGCCCCGGACGCTGCCCAGGAGGGTGAAACGGTTGTTGGAGGCCCAGCCGCTGAGCAGGACGCCGTAAATACCCAGCGAGAGGAGAGCCAGGACGAAAATCAATCCGGCGTCGATGTCCAGGATCTGCAATACGAGAGGCCGGCCGGCCGCGGCCAGCGTGGGACCGAAGGGGACGGCGGCGACGTTGACGGCGACAAAGAAGAAAGACAGAAAGGGCGCCAGCGTGTGCAGGAAACGGTTGGCGAACGGCGGGACGAAATCCTCCTTGAAGAACATCTTGATGGCGTCGGCGATGGGTTGGAACAAGCCGAAAAAGCGCAGGCCGAAAATCGAGGCTCTATTGGCGCCCACCCGGTCCTGCATGAGGGCGCTTTCCTTGCGCTCCGCCCAGGTCAGGTACAGGGTCAGGATCATGAACCAGGCCAGAGCGACGACCACCTTGATCAGGACGAGCAGGAAGGGGCTCATCGCCCGCCTCCAAATTGGGGATGCGCCGAGCGCAGCGCGCGAGCGACGGCCCGCGGGCCGTCCAAGGCGGCGTAGAACTCGGGATCGAAGCCCAGGGCCCGCCCCAGATCGATGAGGAGGCCTTCCTCGGCCCGGGCGTTTCCACAAGGCGGATGGACGGGCAGGAATTCCTGGTCCCATCCGTCACCGTTGGCGAACGACCCGGCTTTTTCAAAAACCGAGGCCGTCGGCAGGACGAAATCCATGAACGGCTCGAGCCCCGTCGACTGAGGCGCGGAAAGGACTTTCGTGGGAACGGCCTGGAGGGCCGCGGACAGCCGCCGGACGGGCTCCAGGGCCTCCCGGTCGGCGCCGAAAATCCAGACGAAGGAGGCGCCTCGGAGAGCCGCCGCGAGATCGCCCTGATAGGAGAACCCCAGCCGCGAAGCGGCCTGCCTGTTCGGCGTCCGGTCGGCCCGCAGGAGCAGGTCGTCCGCCGCGCCGTCGGNNGATCCCAGCTCAGCTCGGCATGAGATGGTCCCTTGACCCAGCGCAACTCGCTCAGCCGGTCCGTCTCCAGGGCCATCGCTCCATAGCGCCCGACATCGCAGATCCAATGGCCGTTGACCTCGGGATTGAGCCGCGGCCGGAAGCGGTAGATTCGGGCCGATCCGGCGACCCTGGGGAAGCCGGGATGATAATCCGCCCACATTGAACAACCGCGGCTGCAGAGCGGGCAGATCGTCGGCCGGGCTTCCAGGAACCAGGGCCGCGTCTTGAACCGGAAATCCGTGTCGGTGATGGCCCCTACGGGGCAGATATCGACTAGGTTGCCCGAGTAGTTGTTGGCGACGGGTTGGCCTTCATAGAGGTCAATCTGCGTCCCCACGCCTCGTTCGAAAAGCCCCAGCTCCCGGGTCCCGGTGACCTGGCGGAGGAAGCGCACGCAGCGCGAACAGAGGATGCAGCGCTCGCGATCGAGGAGAAGCTTGTCGGCGATGACGAGCTTCTTCTCCCGCTTCTCCCGGATCTCGGAGAAAGCGTTGACGGTCAAGCCGGCGTCCAGACAATAGTCNNCCCGTTGTGCGGATCTTCTGGCCCTCGCGAACGACCGTCGAGCAGGCCAGGTCGAGCTTGGGCATTCCTTCGATCTCGACCAGGCAGACCCGGCAGCTTCCTTCCGGAGGGAAGGCTTCATGGTAGCAGAAATGGGGAATGGCGATCCCGGCGTCCTGGGCCGCTTTGAGAATGGTCGCGCCTTCGAGCGTTTCCACCGGGCGGCCGTCGATGAGGAGCTTGACCATCGCTCACCCCCGCCCTTTCGCGGCCCGCCCGATCTCCGCCTCCAGCTCGGGCCGGAATTTGGAGAGCAGGGCCTGGATGGGCATGGCCGCAGCATCGCCCAGTGGGCACAGCGTACGGCCTTTGATGTTTGAAGCGATGCGGGCCAGTCCGTCGAGTTCGGCCGGGCGCCCCTCCCCCGCCGCCAGGCGTTCGACCGTCTTGGCCATCCAGCTCGTTCCCAAGCGGCAGGGCGTGCACTGGCCGCAGGATTCGCGGGCATAAAAGGAGGCGATCTTCTCCAGCACCCCGATCAGCGACGCCTCATCGTCGATGACGATGATGCCGGCCGAGCCCAGCATCGATCCCGCCGCGGCCAGCGAATCGAAATCCATGGCCACATCGATCTCGTCCGCTTTGAGGACCGGCGAGGACATTCCTCCGGGAATGACCGCTTGGAGCGACCGGCCCGGGCGCAGACCGCCGGCATGAGAGAAGATGATTTCGCGGAGCTTCGTTCCGACGGGGAGCTCATAGAGACCCGGTCGGATGACAGCGCCGCTGACNNCCGAAAAGCCGCGCCCCCCCGTCTTTGGGTTTGCCTCGGTTTATGAACGCCGCCGCTCCGTCTCGGACGATGACGGGCAGATTGGCCAGCGTCTCGACGTTGTTGATGACGGTCGGGCATTGGAANNCGCGGCCAGCCGCGCTTGCCTTCCAGCGATTCGAGAAGCGCCGTCTCTTCCCCGCAAACGTAGGCGCCGGCGCCGCGATGAACGAAAACGTCCAGGGCGAACCCCGTTCCAAAGGCCTGCCGGCCCAGGCATCCGGCGGCCGCCGCTTCGGCAATGGCTTCTTCCATGCGGCGGGCGATCATTTCGTATTCGCCCCGGATATAGATGTATGCGGCGTGGATGCCCACGGCGTAGCAGGCCAGGATGATGCCTTCGATGAGAAGGTGGGGATTGTGGCCGAGGATGTACTTGTCCTTGAACGTTCCCGGCTCGCCCTCGTCGGCATTGACGCAAAGATACTTGGGCTTCTCGTCCCCCTTGGGGATGAAGCTCCACTTCAAGCCGGCCGGAAAGCCGGCCCCGCCGCGGCC
>PMCY01000357.1 GCA_003154255.1 Candidatus Aminicenantota bacterium
ATGGGAGGGGCGGTGGAGAAAGAGCGCGGGCGGGAATCGCCGGAGAGGAAGGAGCCTCGTAAATCGAGAGAGTAAAATATCGCTCCGGGGCGTATTTCGGCTCCCCGGAAAGGGCCCCCTGGGCAGACAAGAAAAGCGGGAGGAAGATGAGCAGGAGATGGGCCGCTACCCGAATTTTCCGCTTATTCATCCTGAGTTTCTTTTTCTATTTTAACAGAAAGCAGTCGCGCCTTGAGCCGGCGGCCTTGGCCCAATCGGGAGGCCTTCGGGTGCGTTACCGGATTTAGAAATCGTTCCTATCGGGAGTTGATGGCCTCGGCGATTTTCTGGACGCTGAGCATGCCGTAATCGAAAGTGTGGGCCTCGCCGTTGTCCAGGGTCACGACGACCTTCTTTTTCAGCATGCTGGAGACGACAGCGGTTTTCTGGATCCGGCTCTTGGGAATGGCGATATATCCCCAGGTCCCCTTGAAGACCATCAGCTCGCGCAGGGCGCCGGCCGCCGAGGTATTGAACGGGGCGTCGAAGAGGAGCCGCTGGTTCGTCACCGTCAGGGGGCCGGTGAAGCGGCCGCCCGAAGCGGGGATGTAATTCAGGGTCCAGTGGCCGATCTCCTTCTCCTCGGGCAACATCTCGAATTGAGCCATGATCCCTTCCTTAAAAGTGCGCTGGATTCCCGCTCGATGTCCCGATTTTGATGGATCGGCGGGGGAAATGCAAGCCGCGTGAAGTCAGCCCCGCAGGCGATATTTGACGAGCGCCGGAGTTTCCAGCCCGTGCTCCCGCATGAGGGTTTCGTCGGCCAGGATCTCGGCGGCCGGGCCGGACGCAACGACCCGGCCGGCATCCAGGACGACGACCGTGTCGCAGATCTCGGCCACGAACTCAAGATCGTGGGTGGCGATGATCTTGGTGGCCGCGACACCGCGCAGAATGGCCAGCAGCTTTCTCCGCCCCCTGGGATCGAGTGCCCGGGTCGGCTCGTCCAAGGCCAGCACCTTGGGATTGCCGACCAGAATACCGGCCAGGCAGACGCGCTGCTTCTCGCCGTTGCTCAAATGCTGGGGCGAGCGGCGTTCGAATCCGGCCAGGCCGACATCGGCCAGGGCGCTTCGGACGGCCTCCGCCGTTTCAGCCTCGGTTCGCCCCCATTGTCGAGGGCCGAAAGCCACGTCCTCCCCCACCGTCGGCGAGAGGAACTGATCGTCGGGGTTCTCGAACAACAGCCCGACCTCGCTCCGGATGCGATACAAATTGCCTTTGACGACGGGCAGGCCATGGACAAACACGGCGGGCGGATCGCTGAGGACGTCCGGCAGGATGCCGTTCAGATGCAGGAGGAGAGTCGATTTGCCGGCGCCGTTCGGGCCGATCACGCCGACCGTTTCGCCTTCCGCGGCGGCCAACGAAACGTCGTCGAGGGCGGCGCGGCCGTCGGGGTATCGAAAACTCAAGTTTCTTGCTTCGACGGCGTTCATGGTCACTTCCAGCCCCGGGCGATCATGGCCCGATAGATCCGTTCCGACCGTTCGGTCGTTCGTAGAAACAAAGCCGCGGCGGCCGCGGACAAAGAATGCCAGGTTCCGGCCCGGCTTTTCCGGAAAGTCCGGCTTCGCCGGGCCCGTTTCATTCTCTGCATTTCCTCGCCCAGGACGTAGACATAGCGATACAACAACGCCGCCATGGTTGTTAAAACCGGAGGGACATGGAGGCGGCCCAGAAGGGCCAGGATTTCGGGAAAGGGCGTCGCAGCGATAAGGACGATCAAAGTCGTGAGGCTCAGAGTGCTTCTCGTCAAAAGGAGGGCGAAACGAGCCCCGCCGCCGGGCTGGATCAAAGCCAGCGCGGCGACAGCCATGAGCATCGGCTCGATCAGGGCCATCTTTTTCAGGATCGGCCGCCAAGGCAGACGTCCCAAAAGGATCACGCCGAGAAGCAGACAAGCGATGGCCGCGAAGCAAGCAGGCATCCCTGCCGGCATCAGGACAATAAACAAAATCGATCCCACTGCCACGGCTGCCTTCAGCAACGCGGGCAGGCGATGAACCGGACCGTCTCCCCGACTTGTGCCAGTCCGTTCATCGGTCCGCATGGTCGATCGTCTTTTCACGGACGTCCGGGCTCTTTGTTCCTTGCGGCCGGGAAGAGCGCCCGGGCCAAGGCNNGAGGGCCCGTGATTCGAATCCCAGGGCCGAGGCGACCCTCTCCAACCCGTCCGGCCAGGGCGAAGCGAACGGAAGTACAAAAACGATCAAACCCAGAATGACAAGCGAGCCAAGGACTAAGACGTTAGCCGACGGCCTTTTCAGAAGTCGTGCTCCGGAACCCTGCAGATCCGGCAGGAGCTCGGGCCGCGTTTTCACGATCGCGGCCAGGATGAACATCGTCATGACCGCTTCGCCGGCACCGATGAGGATATGGATCCCGGCCATGGCCGGAAAGCCGAGCCTCCAAGCTACCGTCCCTGACCAGGCCAGCTCACCGGCGCAGAAAACCGAAGCCAGAACGACCGAGAACCAGGAGGCCAAGGCCGCGGCGGCAAAACGGCCGGCCGTCGACTTTCGCCGCGAGGCCGACAGGCGGAACAAAGCATACCCACCGAGAGGAGCGGCCAAACCCATGTTGAGGATATTGGCCCCCAAGGACAGGAGTCCGCCATCGGCGAAGAGGAAGCACTGCGCCGAGAGGACGACGACCATGATCAGGACCGCCTCGGCCGGTCCGAGAAGCAGCGCGGCCAGAACTCCGCCCAGGAGATGCCCGGACGTTCCCCCGATGACCGGAAAATTGATCATCTGGGCGACGAAGAGAAACGCCGCGGTCAGGCCCATCAAAGGGACCTTGCGGGGCGTCAGCGAGGATTTGACGTGCCGCAGCGCCGCGGCGACGCCGGCCGCGGAAAGGATCGACGCGGCGACGATTGTCTTGGCGTCCAGAAAACCGTCGGGAATATGCATCAGAGGTCAGGGTTTCTTTTCTTCGGCGACGACGTAGAGATAACGCAAGGGCGTTGTGCCGACGTTGAAAACATCGTGCTCGGTGTGCGGGGGGCAATACGCGGCCGAACCGCCTGCAATCGCCATCACCGGCCGGCCGGTGACGCGAATTTCAGCCCGGCCTTCGAAAACGACGATCAGCTCCTCAAACTGGTCGGTGTTGTGTCTGCCGACGGACTTTCCGGGCGCGAGGACGACCAGGCCCGAACGCATCGAGGACGTCTCCGGCGGCCCGCCGAGGACGCGCAGATAGCCCTGTCCCCCCGCATCCAGCCTGATGATTTTGGGCTCGGGCCGGGGCCTGTCTTGGGAGCGGGCGAAAAACGGGGCGGCCGCAGCGGTCAAAACGAGGAAGATAAAAATGCCTCTCCGGATATCTTTNNCCCGCGTCGAGCCAATGGCTCAGGGGCGCCCGGGCTTCGAAATCGAGCCGGACGTAGCCATCCTGGGTCCGCACGCGGAGATCGGTATTGTAAAGGGTGTTGTCGTTATAGATGACCTTCTGGCGGGAGACGGCCTGGGCGAAGAGCGCGATAGAGATCCCCCCGGTCGTCCGGTATTGGACGCCGAGGTTGGCCTTATGGGCCGGCATGNNCGAATCCCGTCCAGCCTCCGCCGAATGACTGGCTGGCCTCCAGCTCGATTCCGTACAGGTCGGCCCGGCCGATGTTGTAAGCGACGAAATTGATCAGGTCGAATTGGATGTAGTTCCTGATGCGGTAGTAATAGGGCCCGATTTCGAGCTGCGTTCCGGACGAAAGGGTTTCCCGCCAGCCCCCTTGAAGCAGCAACCCATCCTCTTCGCGAAAGGGAAGTCCGCTGGTGTCCACACCCGAGTCATAATCGTAATGCCAGAAATGCTCCGGCGCGGTGGGCATGCGCAGGGCCCGGGCGGCGCTGACGTAGAATTGGGCGTCCGGGGCATAAGCGTAAGCGATCTTGATCGAGGG
>PMCY01000075.1 GCA_003154255.1 Candidatus Aminicenantota bacterium
GGAAGGCGTCTATTTGTACGAAGCCAGCCCGCATCAATTGGCGCCGGTCGCGGCCGGAGATTTTCGCTCGCGATCCTGGTGGGCTAGCGCGGAAACGGCTCCGGTCAATATCTTCTTCGTCGCCGATCTCGGCCGTTACATCAAGGAAGGACAACCCGATCCCCATATCGACAATCCCGAAGTCCAGAAATCCTATTTCTACCTGGCTGTGGGCTCGATCGCGGCGAATATCTACCTCTTCGCCGCTTCGCAAGGTCTGGCCGCCTGGCTCCACAATTGCGATCGGACCCACACGCCCGCGGACTTCAATCTGCGTCCCGAGCAGCGCGTGCTTTTCGCCCAGACGATCGGCTACCCCCGCGGCGGAGGGGACCCCAGGCCTTGACTGGGGATCATATTCCTCCATACCCGAATAGGGATAAGAACCATGGCCGAGCGGGGCGACAGCCCGGCCGGTTGACGGATATTCACGGCTCTCCTCCCTCCGGGATCATTTGGCCGGCGCGGCGATCGAAAACGCCCGGCCCAGTTCATCATTCAGCATTCTCAGCATGTGCCGGCCGAAAGCGCCGGGCGCGTTGAAGCTCGCCAGCAACTCCATTTGCGGTTTATCCTGGGGCGCCCCGTTGCTCAGATAATAACCGTCGGTCATGAGAATGAAGGAGCGCTCCATGGTCCGCGCCGGCGCCGGTGCCCGGAACGCGAGATCGGCCTGGTCGGCCGATGAGGAGAGCACGAAATAATCCTTGTCCGAGGCCCGCATGACATCTCGCAGATCTCTACCGTTCTGGTCTTTGGCTTCGAGCAGGGGACACTCAGCGGAGGTGAAGGCCCCTTCGGCGCCGAAATCGGCCTGCACCCGATCGATCATCCACAGGCCCGCCGTCGATTCCATCCGAACGCGGAGCGGTCCGGGCCCGCACTTCGACAGATCGACCGGAACGACAATGTCCTTGGACAGCGAAGGGCCCACAAACCAGATCGATCCCGCGGAGGTCCAAACGTTCCCGTTCCAGATTTCCAGCCCCAGCATCGCCTCGCGCGTGACCGTCCGCTGATACGCTTCGCGGGCCGGCGCCGAGGCGTCCATCAGGGCCCGCCAGTCACAGAGGCGGGATCCGGCGATCCGCGACAAATAGGCCTCGGCATAAGCCGCCCAAGCCGTGTTCTGGACGGTGAAGAGCAAATGACCGCTTGGTGCGCCGGCCGGCCGCTGGAACTCGACCGTCAGACCATCCCGAACCTGGGCCGGATCGTCGGGATCGCGGTTGAACGGATTACTGGTCCAGAACCGGTCATCTTTTTCGCCGATCACCGGCAGGACGTTGTTGCCCGCCGCATCTTCGGCCCGGATAGGATTTTTCAGGCTTTTGAGGGCATGCAGGGTTCCGTTGAATTCGGGGGCGACGACCGTGCCGTGCTCATGGTCCACGGCCAGAAGCTTCATGGCGTCGATGTATTGGACCTCGGGCATTTCGTTGCGGACGCGGAGGCGATAAACGCCTTCGACGGCCTTCACGTGATCGAGGTTGTCCCAATCGGCGCGCTGGGCGGAGCGGACCACGGCCCCGCTGAAGGTCTCGGAATCGAGGACGTAATCGCGCCCGTCGAAGCTGTAGACGAAGGGACAGGACCCCTTCCCGGCGACTGGGGTCGGCGCCACATAGGGCGCCGGCGATTTCATTGCGGAAACGATGAGGGCCGCGGCGACAATGGCGCCGTCAACCATCAGACCGACCAGAAAACCATTTGCCGCGCCGTTTCGTCTGTTGGCCACTTCAGCCTGGGCGATTTCATTGAGAGGAACGTCGAAGTATTTGACATCCGGGGTCCGCAGCCGGACTTGCTGGAGGCTGGGAATTCCGGCCCCGGCCAGAACCTGGGTGAGCTTGGCCTTGTCGACGAATCGGCCGTCCGCCCGTTTAAGCGCCTGGACCCGGCTTAATGCTTGACGCGTGATTTTCGTTTTTCCGTTTTCGTGAAAAACGAGATCGTTCGAGTCGAAGGCGATGAATTCAATGGTTTCCGTTGTCCCGCGTGTCGTCGACTCGGTCAGGATCTCTCCGGGATCCGGTAAAAAGGCGCGCTCCGGATCCTGCCCGCGCCAAAGCCGATAGCGCTCGGCATATTGCTCGGGGGTCAACGATATCATTCCCGAGAAAACGCCCCGGCGTACGCTGCCGTCCTTGGCCATGAGAGAGATCTCCGTGCCGGGTTTGACGGACTCGATTGTCCATCCGGTGACCGTCCTGGTCGACGATTTGCCCAGGTCGGAAAGCCCTCCAACGACGAGACCGGTGATCGAGCAGCCCGTGAACTGGCCGAACAAAACGACCATAAAGGCGGCCGCCGTCAGGAAACTCCACAATCTGTTTTTCATGTTGGTTCTCCTCCATCCATACCCAATCTAGACCAGGGCTGATCGGGGGTTGTCAGAAAGGTGCCAACATTTTGTCAAGACTTCCTGTGCCAAGCGGCGGAGCGGGATCATCCGATTTGTCAAAAAGCCGACTTTCGATTATAAAAGTGGCGGAGAAGGAATCATGACATCGATCCCCCGCCGCCCGCCGGCCCGCGCTCCGTTCGCCGCCGCCTTCGTCTTGCTGATCGGCATCCCGGCTTTCCATTTATCGGCCCAAAAGACGGCCGATCGTCCGGCCGTCCCCGTCGTTTCGGCCGAGTCCGGCCGGCTCCCCAACGGACAGATGGTGACCCCCGCCGGGCGGCAAGTCGAGCTTCCCGAGCTCCGGCCTCACGTCCTGGCCCTGAGCCCGGACGGCAAGCTCCTGGTCACTTCCGGCCGCTCGCAAGAAATCGTCTCCATCGACCCGCTCGAGGGGCGCGTTCTCCAGCGCATCCCTCTGCCCCCGGAGCCGCCCGATATCCGCAGGCCGGAAGTCTCCTCGGACAACATCCCCAAGCCCGATGACAAGGGCTCGCTGAGCTATACGGGCCTGGTGTTCTCCCCCGATGGACGCCGCCTCTATCTCAGCAATGTCAATGGCAGCATCAAGGTTTTCGACGTCGCGCCCGACGGGGCGATTACCGGATCGTTTTCATTCCTGCTTCCGCCGGCCAACGCACCCCGCCGCGCGGAGGAGATCCCCTCCGGCATCGCTGTTTCCCCGGACGGCGCAAAGCTCTACATCGTCCTCAATTTGTCGGGGAGGCTGGGCGAATTCTCGGCCGCCGACGGCCGGATGCTGCGGGCTCTCGATGTCGGCTTCGCCCCTTACGACGTCGTCCTGGTCCGCGAGCGCGCCTTCGTCAGCAACTGGGGCGGGCGCCGCCCCCGGCCCGGCGACGCGACCGGCCCGGCCGGCCGCGGCACCCTGGTCAAGGTGGACCCCAGGACGGGAATCGCCGACAGCGGCTCGGTCAGCGTCATCGACTTAAAAAATTGGCGGGTCATTTCCGAGCACCCCGTCCAATTGCACTCCTCAGCCTTGGCCGTTTCGCCCGACGGCCGCACCGTCGTCTGCGCCAACGCCGCCAGCGACACGCTGAGCGTCATCGACGTGGGCAGCGACGCGGTGATCGAGACGATCTCGGCCAAGCCCAGCCCGGCCGACCTCTTCGGCGCTTCGCCCGCGGCCGTCGCCTTTGACCCCAAGGGGCGGTATCTCTATGTCGCCAACGGCACCCAGAACGCCGTGGCGGTCATCCGCTTCGATCCCCGCCGCAAGAAAAGCCGCTTTCTCGGCCTCATCCCCACGGGGTGGTGGCCGGGAGCGATCCTCTACGACGCGCGGCGCGGCCAGCTTTGCGTGGCCAACATCAGGGGCCTGGCCCGGGAGAAGCGCCTGGACAAACGCACCGGCGCGATCGGCTTCAACTCCCACCTCTACCTCGGCTCGCTCTCGCTCATCCCCGTCCCTTCCGAGGCGGACCTTCCGGCCATGACCCGCAAGGTCTGGAAAAATTTCTACCGGGAGCGGATCTCCGAGTCTCTGCTCCCGCCCCGGCCCGGACAACCCGCCCGGGTCATTCCCGAAAGGATCGGCGAACCCAGCCTGATCAAGCACGTCGTCTATATCATCAAGGAGAACCGGGCCTACGACCAGGTCCTGGGCGACGTCAAGGAAGGCAACGGCGATCCGGCCCTGACCCTCTTCGGCGAGGCCGTCACGCCCAACCAGCACAAGCTGGTCCGGGAATTCGTCCTCCTCGACAACACCTACTGCAACGGCATCCTCAGCGCCGACGGGCACCAGTGGTCGACCACGGCCTTCGCCACGGACTACATGGAAAAATCCTTCGGCGGCTGGCCCCGCAGCTATCCCGACGGCATGGGCCCTGACGAGGTCGATGCCCTGGCCTATGCCCCGACCGGCTTCCTTTGGGACAACGCCCTGCGCCGCGGCAGGACGCTCCGCGACTACGGCGAGTTCACCATGGCCGACGTCCGCTGGGCCGATTCCCGGCGCAAAGAAGACATCACCTGGCTGGACAGCTGGCGGGAATACAATCAACCCCGGGGCGAGATCCTCTTCGGCAGCGTCCCGGCCATCGAGACCCTGCGCCCCTATATCGCCGAGAAAACCCTGGGCTGGTCGATGGAGGTCCCCGACCAGTTCCGGGCCCGCTATTTCATCGAGGAATTGAAGGAATTCGAGAAGTCGGGGAAATTCCCGGACCTGGTCATCATCTGCCTGCCCAACGACCACACCACCGGCACCAAAGAGGGCACGCCCAAGCCGACCTCCCATGCCGCCGATAACGACCTGGCGTTCGGACGGATCGTCGAAGCCATCAGCCGGAGCCGCTTCTGGAAGGACACGGCCGTCTTCGCCATCGAGGACGATCCCCAGGACGGCTGGGACCACGTNNCTCCGGACGATCGAGCAGATCCTGGGCCTGCCGCCGATGAACCAGTTCGACGCCGCCGCCGCGCCCATGACGGAGGCCTTCACGGACCGGCCGGACTTGGCCCCCTTCGCCGCCGTGCCCAACCGGGTTCCCCTGGACGAGATGAATCCGCCGCCGGCCGAAATCAAGGATCCACTGCTTCGCAGACAGGCCCGGACGTCCGCCCGGCTCGACTTCCGCCGCATCGACGCCTGCCCCGAGGACGTCCTTAACCGCATCCTCTGGCATGCGGTCAAGGGCCCGGGCATCCCTTATCCGGAATGGGCGGTCCGCCCGCGTCCAGACGGCGAGGACCATGACGATTAATCCCCCCGTCCGGCGCTCCACCGCCCGCGAGATCCTCAAGTACCTCGGGCCGGGCCTGCTGGTCACGATCGGGTTCATCGATCCCGGCAACTGGGCCGCCAATATCGCCGCGGGATCGATCTACGGCTACAAGCTCCTCTGGGTCCTGACCCTGGCCACGTTCTTTCTCGTCGTCCTGCAGCATAACTCCGCCCATCTAGGGATCGCCACGGGCCTGTGCCTGTCCGAGGCCGTCACGGCTTATTTCCCCAAGACGGGCGGCCGGGTCATCCTGGGCACGGCGGTGGCCGCCGCCGTCTGCACCGCCCTGGCCGAGATCCTGGGGGCCGGGATCGCCCTGCAGATGCTTTTCGGAATTCCCCTCCGGATCGGGGCCTGCCTGTCCTCGGCCTTCGTCCTGATCATGCTGGCCACAAACTCCTACCGCTATCTGGAGCGCTGGCTGGTCGGCTTCGTCTCGCTCATCGGACTGGGCTTTCTCTACGAGCTTTTCCTTCCGCGCGTGCCCTGGGGCCAGGCCGCGGCCGGCTGGGTCATCCCCGCTTTCCCCGCCGGGGCTCTGCCCATCATCATGAGCGCCCTGGGCGCGGTCGTCATGCCCCATAACCTCTTCCTCCACTCGGAGATCATCCAGAGCAGGGAATGGTACCGCGAGGACGAGAAGACGATCCGCCACCAGTTGAAATTCGAGCTGTTCGACACCCTCTTCTCCATGGGCATCGGCTGGGTCATCAACAGCGCCATGGTCATCGTCGCCGCGGCCACCTTCTTTTCACGGAAGATCGCCGTCAACGACCTGGCCCAGGCCCAGACCATGCTCCAGCCCCTTCTCGGCCGGGGCTCCCAACTGGTCTTCGCCCTGACCCTTCTGTTTGCCGGAATCGCTTCCGCGGTCACCGCGGGGATGAGCGGAGGGACGATCGTCGCCGGGATCTTCGGACGGGCCTATGACTTGAAAGAAACCGTTTCGCGCGTCGGAGTGGGCATCACCATCCTGGGCGGGCTGGCCTTCATCTTTCTCCTGCGGGACACCTTCAAGGGCCTGCTTCTGTCGCAAATGCTGTTGAGCATCCAGCTTCCGATCACGATCTTCACCCTCATCGCCCTGACTTCATCGAAAAAGGTCATGGGCCGGTTCGCCAACCCATTGAGCAGCAAAATCGTCCTGACCCTCGTCGGAACCGTGGTGGTCGGATTGAACGTCCTGCTGATCCTCAACCTGGCCGGGATTCTTTAAAAACTATCGCTTCTCGTAGGATTCCAGGACGGCCTGATACACCATCGTCTTGAATTTGGCCTGCAGATCGATGGACCCGGCGGGCAGGAGCTGGGTCATCAGGACGCAGACCATCTTTTCCACCGGATCGACCCAGTACGTCGTATAGTAGGCGCCGCCCCAACCGAACGCGCCCACCGTCCCCGGCTGACCGTTCCGCCCCAGGCGGTCCGTGATCCAGAATCCCAGTCCGAAACCCTGGGTTTTGTAGAGCGCGCCGGCATGGTCGGCGATCATCAGCTCCACGGTCTTGGGGCTGAGGACCCGCGCGCCCTGGAGCTCGCCGCCGTTGAGGAGCATCTGCAGGAAGCGGGCGTAATCCTCGGCCGTGGCCAGCAAACCGGCGCCGCCGGCATAGCACATCCGCGGGCCTTTGACGTAGAAATTGTCCTTGGCGTCTTCGATCAGCTTGAGGCCGCCCTTTTCGTCCGCCCCGTAAACCGGAGTAAAGCGGCCGATCTTGGATTCGGGCAAAAAGAAGTGTGTATCGGCCATTCCAAGCGGAGCGGCGATTTTGCGGGCCACGAAATCGGCCAGGCTGAGGCCGGAGGCCGCCTCGACGACGGCGCCCAGGATATCCGTATTATAGCCGTAGATGAACTTCTCGCCCGGCTGGGCGTCGAACGGCAGTGCGGCCAGCTTGCGGATGACCTCGCCGACGGGAACGTTTTTATCGGCCAGGAACCAGCCGCTGATGCCGGCCGCCTTGTACTCGTCCGCCGCCGGACCGGTCCCGTAGGAAATACCCGCCGTATGGGTCAGCAGGTCGCGCAAGGTGATCGCCCGCTTAAGCGGCACGAGCGAATAGCCCTTGGCATCCTTCTCTTCGGACTGCACGGCCACCCGGGCCTTGGCGAATTCGGGGATGTAATTGGAAACGGGGTCGTCGATGAGAAGCTTGCCCTCCTCCTGGAGCATCATGATCGCCGTCGAGGTCACGGCCTTGGATTGCGAGGCGATGCGGAAGATGGCGTTCAGGGGCATCGGCGTGCCCTGGACGGGGTCGAGCTTTCCCAGGGCCTTGTGGTAGGCGACGCGCCCGTCGCGCAGGATCATCGCCACCATCCCGACGGCTTGGCCCTTGTCCACATATTCCTGCAGCACCCGGGTCAGGCGGTCGAGGCGCTCGGACGAAAAGCCGACGTCGCCCGGCTTGGCGGTCGGCAGTTGGGCGGCGGAAAGGAAGAGCGCCGCGGAGAGGACAAAGGCCGTGGCCAGGAAAAATTTCTTGCGGATCATGGGAGGCTCCTTCCCCGGAGAATAATCGAAGCCTATATATATCAAAAACGGGAAGCGCCTATCAAACGGATCCGGCCTCCGGCCAGGATCCGCCGGATCGGAAGATCCGCTTCTTTCTCCCAGCGTCCGCATGTCTTGATATCGCAGCCCAGATAGGCCGCGATTTCTTTCCAGGATCGGAGAAGATTGCCTTCGGACATAGAAAAACTCTCTATTGAGGAGGCTTTTCCTTCAAGTTCCGGTCGGGTGTCAATGCCGCGCGCGGCCGTCTTGACCGGACTCGACCCTTTCATGGTGTGAATCTCCCTTTTTGGGCCCTGCTTGGAGAATTGGGGGAAGGGATGGAACGGGTCAGCCCCCACTCAACCCGCCATGCCCTGCCCCTTCGGAAGTCCCCCCACCTTTTTGGTTCAGTCCCCGATTTGAGACAACGTGTCCGGCTTCAGTATCGAAACCGACATTATCAATTTAACTGCTCTCCAGGTGAAATCAATAAGACGCGGCGGAATGTCGCTTTATTCCCGCTTATTTCCGGTCAATGTCGGGCTTTGCCGCCTAATAAAGCAGCCTCATGAAGTGAGATTCTTTTTCCCTGGCCGAAAAGTCTATATAATCGAGCCGGCCAGTTTCGCTTGGACCGGAGGGGATATCTCTTCCGAATCCGGGGGATGGCGCTTCAATCGTTTTACGGGAGTCTCACCATGTTGCGCAAGTCTTTTTTCGTCCTCGCCCTCCTTCAAATCCTGGTCTTCACCGGCCATGGCGGCCAATCGCCGACGCCCGTCCGCTTGGACAAGGGCTGGAAATTCCAGCCCGGCGACAATCCGGCTTACGCCCTCCCGGGCTTCGACGATTCGAAATGGGGTTCCATCCAGACGGACCGCGTCTGGGAGGAGCAAGGATACGAAAAGCTCGACGGCTTTGCCTGGTATCGGCTCAAATTCGTTTTGCCTTCGAAGCTTAAGGATTCCGCCGCCCTCAAAGACGGCCTTCGTCTGAACCTAGGCAAGATCAATAATTTCGATCAAGCCTATCTCAACGGGACGATTTTCGGCGTCAACGGCGAAGTCGTGCCGGCCTCGACGCCGATCGACAAGGCTTATACCAAGGCCGACCAGGCCCTCTATAACGTGGAGCGCATATACGTCCTGCCGGTCGATGATCCGCGCATCCGCTGGGACGCGGAAAACTTCCTGGCGGTCCGCGTCTTTGACGAAGGCGGGCAGGGCGGCATGTGGTCGGGCGGACAAAACGGGCGAATGGTCGAAATATCCGATTACCTGGCCGGCGACCAGGCCGCCCATCCGTTCCAGTTCCAATCCGGGACGGTCATAAAAGCGTATAGCCTTAAAAATCTGTCCGGATCCCGCGCGCTCCAGGGCACTCTCACCGTCCGAGTGGCCAACAAGCTGACCAAGGCCGAAGTGGCCAGGACCGTTGGGACTGTCGCCCTCCCCCCCCACTCTTCGCGCGAATTCAAGGTTTCCTTCTCCGGATTGGACCAAGCCGGCCTGGTCCGCTATGAATTCGCCTTCTCCGGTTTTAATGGAAAATGGGTTTATGAAGAGGAAAGCCCCTATGTGCTCACGCCCCGGCCGGCGGCCGAGCCCCGCCTCAACGGGCCGCTCGTCTACGGCGCCCGGCCCGGGCATCCGTTTCTTTTCGCCGTCCCGGCCACGGGCGAGCGCCCGATGACCTTCGGGGCTGCCGGTTTGCCCGCCGGCTTGGCCCTCGATCCCGCTGCCGGGATCATCAACGGCCGGGCCGGAACGAAGGGCGAATATTCCGTCATCTTGAGCGCCAAAAACTCGCGCGGCGAAGCCCGGCGGGCGCTCAAAATCATCATCGGCGACACGATCGCCCTGACCCCGCCCATGGGCTGGAACTCCTGGAACTGCTGGGGCCTCACGGTCGACGAGGAGAAGGTCGTCGCCAGCGCCAAGGTGTTTAAGGACAAGGGCCTGCTCGACCACGGCTGGTCATATATCAACATCGACGACGGCTGGGAGATCAAAGGCGACTCCTCCGCACCCAAGCGAAATGTCCAGGGCGATATCATCAGCAATGAAAAATTCAAGGACATGAAACGGCTGGGCGACCGCGTTCACGCCCTGGGCCTTAAGTTCGGTATCTACAGTTCGCCGGGCCCGCTGACATGCGGGGGCTATACCGCAACGTACGGCCATGAAGCCAACGACGCCCGATCGTACGGCATTTGGGGCGTCGATTATCTCAAATACGACTGGTGTTCCTACGACACGATCTCCAAAGGAGAGACCCGCGACGAATTGAAGAAGCCCTACCAGGTCATGCGCCGGGAATTGGACAAGACCGGCCGGGACATCGTCTTCAGCCTCTGCCAATACGGCATGGGCAAGGTTTGGGAATGGGGGGCGAGCGTGGGCGGAAATTTGTGGCGGACGACCGAGGACATCACCGACACTTGGGACAGCTTGCGCGGCATCGGCTTCTCCCAGGTCGAAAACGCGCCCTTTGCCGGGCCCGGCCGTTGGAACGATCCGGACATGCTGGTCGTCGGCTGGGTCGGCTGGGGGCCCAGCCTCCACCCGTCCCATCTCACCCCGGACGAGCAATACACCCATATCAGCCTGTGGTCGCTTTTATCGGCCCCCCTTCTCATCGGCTGTGACCTGGCCCGGCTGGACGATTTCACCCTCAATCTTCTGACCAACGACGAGGTCCTGGCCCTGGACCAGGATCCGCTGGGCCGGGCGGCCGTGCCGAAGGCAAAGGCCGGAGACATCCAGGTCTGGGTCAAGGATCTCTACGACGGCAGCCGGGCTGTCGGTCTCTTCAACCTGGGAGCGGATTCGGCCGCGTACATTCTGGATCTNNGGGCGCGCTGATCACTTCGGTTCGGCGGCCAGCTGGACCAGGCTCCAGAGGGTGTATTTCTTGGCCGATTTGGCGCCGCCTGTCGAGCCGATGATCTCGCTCGGACGTCCGGTGGCGACCTGTTCGTTGGCGATGCCGGCCGATCCGGTCTGGCGATTGCGGGCTTTGCGCATCTCCTCGGTCATCCCGCCGTATTCGATGCCGACCATGACCGTCCGGCCGGGCTCGACACCCACGCCCGCCAGATTTTCGTTGGCCCGGACGAGCGGGACAAGGAACTCGTAAACCAGCATGCCGCCCTTAGCGGCGTATTTGTAGACCGCTGGTTGGACAAGGCCTTCCGGCGCGGCCGCATCGGTCTTCTTCCTGCCCATCACTTCGTGGTGGTAGAGATAATATCCGGGTTTGCTGCGGATCTGGGTCTTCTGCTCGTCCGTCAGCGGGCTTTGTTTCTCGACCAGGGCGATGTACTCGTCGGGTTTGATCATGATCTTGTTGAAGAGGATCCCGTAGCCTGTCTTCTTCTTCCCCTCGGCATTGAAATACAGGTTCACGCCCGTTTGTTCGATGGTCGATTTGTATTGGGGGTTCCTGATGACGAGCAGGATGTAGAGATTCTTGGCATCGTTGGCAAAGGCGTAGCCGATACTGCCGTCTTCGGCATCGACGAGGGCGGCATTGCCCCAGTCGGAATCGGCGCCGTCGATGGTCGGCGCGACCGGGATCCAGGCGCTGAGAACGGGCTTGTCGGCAGCGGCAGGGGCGGTGGCAGGGGCCCCAGGTTCCACATGGGGATCCGTTCCCACCGTACCCACTAGCATATGAGAACCGCTAGCGGGTGCCCCGGGCTTTGCCAGGGGATCCGCGCCCGCAGTACTCGACCGCGAATAAAAATCGCGGTTGAGTGCGGCGGCCAGCAAAGCGGCGCCGGCCAGAAGGACGATTATGAAGGCGGATCGGAACCATTTAGCAGTCATGAGGAAACCTCCGGGGAATTCGGGCAGATCATTATACATCATTTAGACGTACGGTTCGGCCTTTTGCTTCCCGCCCGCCCCGGGTCCGGCCGAGTGAGCCGCAGTTCAGCGGCCGAGAACGGATACGGCCGCGAAATTCGAGAGCAGCGCGGGCAGCACCCCCAGGACGAAACAGACCAGGGCGGATACGGCCAGGACGAAACCCACCGACAGCGACGGTGCGAACGTCGTATCACTCCAAGCATCCTCCATGAACAGGACCCGGACGATACGGAAATAATAGAACAAGGAAATGACGGAATTGACGGCCCCGGCCACGGCCAGGAGGATCAATCCTTTATCCACGGCGGCCAGNNCAGGATGATGACGATGGCCGCCGCGGCCGGCGGCGATTTGCGGGCCAGGCCGCGCAGAGAGTCGACATCTTCGCCGAATCCCTCGCCCCTGCGTACGAGCAGGATCAGGCCGAAGGCGGCAGCGTTCATGAAAACATAAACGAAGATATAGAAGAGCACCGCGGCCCGGGCCTGTTCGCCCCAGGCGGCTAGGCCGATAACGATATATCCGGAATGGGCGATGGAGGAATAGGCCATCATCCGCTTGAGGTTCTTCTGGGTCAGCGCCGCCAGGTTGCCCCAGAACATGGTCAAAATGGCCAGATAGACGAGGATGGCGCTCCACTGGGCCTGGAAGCCGGCNNATGGCCGCTTTGAAGAACAGGCCGGAGAAGAAGAGAACCATCCCGGTCAGGACAAAATGCGAATCGGCCGTGGCCAATCCGCGGGCGATGGCCGCGTAATTCGTCTCCCCGGTCAGGCCGAAGATAAGGGCCATGCCCAGCAGCATCAGCCCCGAGCTCAACGTCCCGAGAAAAAAATATTTGATGCCGGCCTCGGAGGAGCGGCGGTCCTTCTTGAACAGTCCGGCCAGTATATACGAAGTGATGGCGAATAGCTCGAAGGCGACGTACGTCGAGATCAAATCGACGGTCGAGGCCGAAACGGTCATGCCGATCATGGCCAGGGGCAGGAGGATGTAGATCTCGCCCGGCTCGTAGCGTTCGACGCCGAAGAAGCGGAAGGACAGGACGACGGTCAGCGCGCCGGCCAGAAGGACGGCCAGCTTGATGAAGACGGCAAAAGGATCGACGATCAGGCTTCCGGCGTAGAATTCCCCGCCGCTCAAGGGCGCCCAGGCCAGGGCGGCGCCCGCCGCAGCCATCCCGGCCAGCGAGACCCAGCCGGCCGCCCGGGGCCCCCGGCGTCCGCCGAAAAGGTGGACGAACATGGCCGCCGCGGCCGCCGCCAGCAGAACGATCTCCGGCGCCAGAGGCTTGAGCCCGGAGGCCAGCGTCGCTGCGTCCATCAACGGACCTCACTCCGTCCGGTCGGCCTCTCCGCCCCAGGACCGGCAGGGAGGGAGATACCGGCAACATCTTTTTCATAGAAATCGGGATTGACGATGCGGATGATCTTCTCGACAGGCTTATCCAGCACGTTGAGGAATGGCTTGGGGAAAATGCCGATGCCGAAAGC
>PMCY01000270.1:0-4208 GCA_003154255.1 Candidatus Aminicenantota bacterium
GGGAACGGATACCGAAAGGATTTTGCGCATGAATAAACAAATCGCGGCGACGCTGCGTGTGATGTTGTCGGCCGCGGTTTTGACTTACGGGCAGGCCGGGCACGGACGGGGACGCCTGGCCGGGACCGTCACGAACGAGCAGGGCAGGCCCCTTCCCTCGGTCCGAGTCGTCGTCGGCTTCCTGGAAAAAGCCCAACCCCGGTATTCGGGCGTCGAGGAGGCCGGCTTCAAACACGTCGCAGCGACCGACGCCGAGGGACGATGGCGTTTTCTCGGACTGGGGACGGGCTGGTGGCGGGTGGAGATCGCGGCCGAGGGCTACGAACCGGCCTCGATGGACCGTTTCGTCATGCAGCTCTATGATTCCCCCCCGCTCCGGGTCAAGCTTCTCCGTCCGGATGCGGCGTCGGCCTTGGCCGGACCGGGGCCGGCCGACCGGAACGCAGGCGCCTTATCCCACCTCAAAGGCCCCGACATTCCGATTTACGAGCAGATCCTCGTCCAGGACGAGGATCCCGACGCCGCCCGCCTGGCCCTTGCTTCCATGCACCTGGAAAACGGCGAGGTCGAGGCCGCGGCCTCCGGGTTCGCCAGGGTCTTTGAACGCGTGCGAAGCGATCCGATGCGCCGGCCGCTCGCCGCCGCGGCCCTGGCCGGGCGCGGAGAGGCCCTTTTCCGAATGGGTGACCTGGACGGCGCCCGGGACTGCCTGGTCAGCTCGTTCGGGCTTCATCCCCGCAGCGAGATCACGGCTTTCGATCTGGGGGAGATTTGTTTTGCCGCCAGGCGCGTCGATGAAGCGATCCTTTACTACGGCGAAGCCGCCCGCCTCTCGCCGGATTGGAGCGATCCGCTGGAGAAGCTCGGCAATGCCTGGCTCCATAAAGACGATTGGACCCGGGCGGCCGACGCTTTCCGCCGCTTCCTGTCGCTTGAGCCGGACGGCGCCCGGGCCCTGCGGGTCCGGGACATGCTCAAGGAGCTGGAGCGGATCCGGAAATGACCGGCCTCAGACGATATCCTTCAGCACTTCCCGGGCCCGCTTCTCGTCCTGTTTCAGAACCTGGATCCGGATGGGCGCGGAGATCGGCGCTACCATCGCTCCCTGGAGAGCGTCTCCCTGGGGATTGAAATTGATGGCCTCCTCCTCGAGGAGCGACTCGGCGATGGCCACCGTGGCCGGGTTGGTCGTTTCCAGGACGACGACGAGTTCGTCCTTCTCGTGGGGATTGTGGATGTGATGAGTCATGGTTTCTCCTGACGCGGCGGCATTTTGGGCGGGGCTTCCGGGCTTCTCCATTCACTTCCGGATATTCGGGGGCATCAATTTCGGCAAGCGACCGAAGGCTTTCCGATAGAGATCGGGGTAGGCGTCCTTCCCCCCAAGGAGAAGGCCCGCCAGGGGCATGGCTTTCCGGGCCGGCCCGGTCATGGCCGCCACGATGGAGCGGATGTCCCATTGGGCGGCGAAATCCTGGCGCAGGCGGGCGATGTGATAAAGCTCGCGCAGATTGACCTTGATCAAGACCCGCCGGCGGTGGGCGTTGGTCAGGACATAGGCCGCCGCGGACTCCCCGGCCGACCTGCGCAGGTCGGCATAGGCCGCGTCGGTCCGCTCGATCATGGAGCGGAATTCCGGGCCCGCCCCGATCGCCTCGATCGAGGGCGGCACGGTGACCCCCAGGCCCGGATCGTAGGGCTGGATCGTCAGCGTGGCCATGCGGTGGCGTTTGAGCTGGGCGAAGGACGACGCCGAGAGGACCAGCTCGAAAGTCAGGTCGGCATATTCGAATTCGCGCGGCGGGAAATCGTAGAATTCCATGCGTTCGAAGGCTCTCTTGAAAACGGCCTTGCGGGCTGAGCCGGACAGTGCCAGCGCTCCGCGCAGGCAGTCGGCGTATGACCGGCCGGAGGTCGTATGGGCCAGGGCGGCCAGGATGCGGTCGTCGCCGTCCGACGTGTTTTCGATCAAACGGACGGCTCCCCCCGTTCCGGTCGGCAGGCGGCGTGGTCCGGCTTTTCGAACCGGGGCCGGAAATACGCGGTCGATCGCCTCAGCGACGTCGCCGTAGGCTTTGGCGTCGAAATCCGTGGCCAGGGTGAAGAGGAGGAGGGAAGGTGCGATTTCACGGACCCCTTCGTAGATGCGCCGGTTGAGCTCCCGCACTTCGGCCAGCGGCCGGGCGGCAAAGCGGCGGATCATGAGCTCCAGGTTGCGGGCGTTGACGGTCAGCCCCAGTTGTCCCTCGGTGGCCAGGCTGACGGCATAGCGGGCGTCTTCCTTGGCCCAACCCTCCAGAAGCCCTTTCCTTTCCGGGTCGGCCGCCAAATCCGCGTTATGGGCGAAGACAAAGGGTCGCAGGCGCGCATAGAGGCGGTGATAGAGCGCGTTCTGGGCCTTGACCGTTTCGACGAAGGCATCCCGACACCCAGCCTGGACGATTTCCTCGGGCACGACGAAATCGCTGCCCAGGGTGACATAGCGCTGGGATTTTTCGGTGTAGGACACGAGGCGGAATTTCTCGATCTCCTCGATGGCCAGGCGGCTGACGCCCATGACGTCGAAATTGAAGACGGCGTGCTCGGCCACCGAGTGGTGGCCCATTTTGAAGATGATGGTCCGGTTGGAGCGGCGGGCCTTGTCGACCTCGGCCCGCGCGGCGCGCCGCAATTCGTCCACGGGGCGGGCATCGCGGGAGATGCGGGCATACGATGCCGACAGTGTCTCCGGCGTCAGATCGAGACGGGCCGGCGCGGCCCGGCGCACCTCGTCCAGAGCCTCCCGGTCGACGTTGTAGCCGGCTAGAACGACTTTCATTTCAGCTTTCGACGGCGACTTTCAGGAGAACCTGGTATTCCTTGATCTTCCCTTCGCGGACGGCGCCGCGCTGTTCGACGACCTGGAAAAAATGCGCCTTGAGGCCGCGGGCGGCAATCTCGGCCAGGGCCGCCTGGACGGCTTCGGAAAATCCCGCGGGAGACGTGCCGACGCAATCGAACATCTGAAGCATGAACGGGTTCCTTATTCCGGCTGTCGCTTTCATTATATAACAGTCGCCGGCTCCGCGGAACGCCGGCCTCGGCCCGCCCGCGCGGACCGTTGACCCATGGCCGGTGTTCCATGTTCCATCCTGCCTCTGATCGCGCCGGTTAGGTAGGCGGGAGTATTTCTTTGACTCGTCCGACCACTCCGCTGATCAGACGGACCTTGATGCCGTGCGGGTGGGTCGGAGAGTTGGTCAGGATGTCCCGGACGACGCCCTCGGTCAGCTTTCCCGTCGGCTGGTCCTGTTTCTGGACGATGCGCACACGGGCGCCGGGTTTGATGTCCTTCCTGCTTTGTCCGTTCATGGCCTATCCTTTCATCACACGTGTTCGCGATTTAATGCGCGAACGAGTGCGGTAGATGCCGTTACCCCTTCATAACTCCAATGGGGACGACGCGGGCGACGAGGCGGCCCAGGCCGACCGCGTCGGAGACGCGGACCACCTCGTCGACGTCCTTGTAGGCTTCGGACGCCTCTTCGGCGACGCCTTTCCAGCTCGTGGACCGGAGCTCAATGCCGCGGCGTGCCAGGTCATCACGGATCTTTTCGCCCCTAAAGCGCCGCAGGGCTTCCTGTCGGGACATGAGGCGCCCGGCGCCGTGGGCCGTCGAACCGAAGCTTAACGCCTCGGCCTCGTCGGTCCCAGCCAGGATGTAGGAAGATGTGCCCATGCTGCCGGGGATCAAAACCGGCTGGCCGACCGCGCGGTACGGCGCCGGGATTTCGCGCCGGCCGGGGCCGAAGCTCCGCGTCGCNNTAGATCGGACGCATGCCTTCGGACGAGCCCAGGACTTTTTTGAAAACGCCGCGGACCCAGTGGGCGATCATCTGCCGATTGGCGAAAGCATAGTTCACCGCCGCGCACATGCTCCGATAGTATTCCTGCCCCAACGCGGATTTGATAGGCGCGTGGACGAGCTCGCGGTCGGGCAGGCCCTTGACGCCGTATTGGTCGGTCATGGCCTCGATGTAATCCGTGGCCACCTGGTGCCCCAATCCGCGGCTCCCGCAATGGATCATGACCAGGACCTGGCCCACTGCGTCGATGCCGAAGGCTTTGGCCGCGGCGGGATCAAGAATGCGGTCGACTTTCTGAATTTCCAGGAAGTGGTTGCCCGAACCGAGCGTGCCCAGCTGGGGGATGCCGCGCTCGAGGGCCCG
>PMCY01000270.1:4286-4559 GCA_003154255.1 Candidatus Aminicenantota bacterium
TAGCCGACTCCGCCGGGCGAGATGATCCCCTCATCGAGGTCGAAGGCGGCCACCCCGCCGATGGGGAAGCCATAGCCCTGATGGGCGTCGGGCATGACATAGGACATGCGTAGGATTCCGGGCAGGCAGGCCACGTTGCGGGCCTGCTCCAGGGTTTTGTCTTTCTTGATCGATTGGATCAGCGCGTCGGATGCATAGAGACGCGCCGGCACCCGCATTTCGCCGTTTTTGGGAATCTCCCAGACATTTTCCGCGACGCGCTTCAGATCCATA
>PMCY01000065.1 GCA_003154255.1 Candidatus Aminicenantota bacterium
GAAGCGGGCCGGGTCGCCGGCCTTTCCGAGGTCGAGCTGCGGTCCAATTTCAAGACGACCGCCTATTGGAACCCCTCCCTTCTGACCGACGCCAACGGCGAGGCCTCCTTCGAATTCACGCTGCCGGACAATCTGACCTCCTTCCGCATCATGGCCGTGGCCCAGACCAAAGATTCCTCCTTCGGCCGCCAGGAATCGACCTTCAAGGTCAGCAAGCCGCTCCTCCTCCTGCCGTCCGCTCCGCGGTTCGCCCGCGTCGGCGACAAGTTCGAGGCCGGCGTCGTGGTCAATAATTATTCCGGTCGCAAGGGTTCGGTCATCCTGGCCATGGAGGCCAAGGGCGTCACCCTCCGCGACAAGACCGACCGGCAGATCGAACTGGCCCCCAACGAGAGCCGTGAAGTCCTCTTCGCCCTGGAGGGTGAAAAGGCCGGGACCGCCCGGCTGGCCGTCCGGGCCAGGATGGGTGAGGATTCCGACGGACTGGATTTCGGCTTCCCGTTGCAGGTCCCCCGCGGCACCGAAACCGTGGCCACCTTCGAGCAGACCAAGGCCAGTACGGTGGAACGGGTCAGCATCCCCGACTCGATCTACCTCGAGGACAGCCGTCTCGAAGTGACGGCCGCCGCCTCGGCCCTGACCGGCCTCAAAGGGAGCCTGGAATATCTGGCCAACTATCCCTACTTATGCCTCGAACAGCGCTTGTCGGGAGTCCTGCCCTACATCGTGGCCCCCGGGCTCATCGAGGACTTCAAGCTCAGCCCGCTCGATCCGGCGGCCATCAAAGCCCTGGTCAAGTCCACATTCAAGGACGTCTATGGCTGTCAGAAGGACGACGGGGGCTTCTCCCTATGGCCCGATCTGCGCATCGAATCGCCTTTCGCCAGCGCCTACGCCGTATTCGCTTTGAAGAAAGCCAAGGACGCCGGCTACGACATCAACGAGGAGCGCCTGGCCCGGGCCTCGCGCTGGCTGAAACAGCTCCTGACGACCAAAGTCGAGGACACGCCCTATCCCTACAAGACCAGCGGCTGGCTGACCACCCAGGCCTTCGCCCTCTACGACCTGTCCCTCCTGAAGTCCTTCGATCCCGGCGCGGCTGAGACTCTATTCAAAGCCCGCGGCCGGCTGTCCATTTTCGGCCGGACTCTCCTTCTGAAAGCCTACACGGCCGGCGAGGGCTCGGTCCAGGCCCGCGAAACCCTGCTCAAGGAGCTCCTCAACCTGGCCAAGGTCGAACAGTCCCAGGCCCATTTCGAAGAGGCCGACGACGCCGATCTCGGCTGGATCTATTCCTCCAACGCCCGGACCACATCCATGATCCTCCAAGCCCTGTTGGAGACGAACGCCCAACACCCGCTGGTCGCGTCCATCGCCCGTTGGCTGGTCAATGAAAGGAAGACCGGCCACTGGCATTCGACGCAGGAGAACTTCTGGGTCTTCTACGCCCTCAATGACTTCTACCGCCGCTACGAGAACGTCCGGCCCGACTTCACGGCCGAGCTCGTCCTGGCCGGCAAAACCATTCTCAAGGAGACGTTCCGGTCGGCCCAGCAAACGGCCGTTGGAAGCCTGCCGTTGACCGAGGTCAAACCGGGCCAGGAGATCCCGCTGACGATCGGCAAGACCGGCGAGGGGACGCTCTACTATGGCGTCCGCCTGACCTACGCCCCGAAAAAGGCGCTCCTTCCCCGCGATGAAGGATTCGCCGTCTACAAGACGATCACGACCCTGGACGGCAAGCCCCTGGGCGATATCAAGGCCGGCCAGCTGGTCCTGGTCACGCTCCAGGTCCTCGTGCCTCAGGAAAGCCTCTTCGTCGTCGTCGATGATCCCCTTCCGGCCGGCTTCGAGGCGGTCAATCCGACGTTCGAAACCGAAAGCGAGGAGCAGCAGCGCAAGCTGGACGACATCACGGCGAACGACGAGAACGAGTCCTGGTGGTGGATGGGTTTCAACCACATCGAGATGCGCGACAACCGGGTCGCCCTTTTCGCCGATTCCCTGGCCGCCGGGGTCCATACCCACCGGTACCTGGCCAGGGCCCTGACGCCGGGCACATTCACCCTGCCGGGCTCCAAGGCCGAGCAGATGTACGCTCCCGAGCGCTTCGGCCGGAGCGACGAGCGGACGATCAAGATCGTGAAGTGAAGCGCCTGCGCAGGCGGACCGTCTTGGCGGCCGCGGCGGTCGCCCTGGTCGCGGCGGCTCTGGGATCGTTCTATCTGCCGCTGCCGCGGGGGAAGCTCAATCCCCGGGCGGTCATCTCCTTGCGGCTGACCGACCGCAACGGCGCACTGCTGCGGGAGGTCCTCTCCGACGAGGGCGGCCGCTGCCGCTGGGTCGGTCTGGCCGACATTTCGCCGTTTCTCCTGCGGGCGGCCGTGGCCTCGGAGGACAAGTCCTTCTTCGCCCATTCCGGCGTGAATCTCGCGGCGGTGCTGCGGGCCTTCGTCCAGAACCTCAAGAGCCGGCACGTCGTGTCGGGCGCATCGACCATCACCCAGCAGGTCATCCGCAACGTCTATCACATGCCCCGCACCCTGCCGTCCAAAATCCACGAGGCCTGGCTGGCGGTGCGCCTCGACCACACGCTNNGCCGCCTCGCGGCTCTATTTCGACAAACCGGCCGCCTTCCTGAGCCTGGCCGAGTCGGCCTTCCTGGCCGCGCTGCCGCGCGCGCCCGCCCTGCTCAATCCCTACCGCAACGAAGCCGGGGTGCTGAAGCGGCAGAAGGAGATCCTGCGGCGGATGCACGCGCTGGGGTATATTCCCGAGGACGAGCTCGAACGGGCCCTGGAAGAGCGGCTGCGCGTCCGGCCCCCGGAGGAGAAATTCCGGGCCGCCCATTTCTGCGAGACCGTTTTGTCATCCATCCCCGCGGGTAAAAAGCCGGACATCGCCGAGATCCGGACGACCCTGGACGGCGAGCTCCAGGACCACGTCGAGGCCCTCATTCGGTCCGAGCTCGTCCAGGTGGAAAAAAAGGGCGTCACCAACGCCGCAGCTATCGTCCTGGACAACCGGAGCGGCGACATCCTGGCCCTGGTCGGTTCGCGGGATTTCTTCGACGAGCGCGACGACGGCCAGGTCAACGGCGCCCTGGCATTGCGCCAGCCCGGCTCGACGCTGAAGCCGATCACCTACGGTTTGGGCCTGGAGCACGGCCTGACCGCCGCCTCGATCCTGGAGGACGACCCGACCCCGTTCGCCACGCCCAACGGGGCCTACGCCCCGGAAAACTACGACGAATCCTACCACGGCGCGGTCCGGCTGCGGAGCGCCCTGGCCAGCTCCTACAACGTCCCGGCCGTGGCCGTCCTGCAGGCCGTCGGGCCGGACCTGCTTTTCCGGAAGCTGAAGGAGCTGTCCTTCGACAGCCTGCGCCAGACGCCCGGCTTCTATGGCGTCGGCCTGACCCTGGGCAACGGAGAGGTCACCCTGCTCGAATTGGCCCGCGCCTATGCCGCCCTGGCCCGCGGCGGCGTGTTCAAGCCCAGCCGCTTCGTCCTGCGCACGAGCCTCAAAGACGGGCGCCTCGACCCGATCGCCCGCCCGCCCGCGCCGCGCCGCATCTTCTCCCTCGAGACGGCCTACATTATCACCCACATCCTGGCCGACCGCGACGCCCGTATTCCATCGTTCGGCTATCACTCGCCGCTCAACCTGCCCTTCCCAGCCGCGGCCAAGACGGGGACGTCCAAGGATTTCCGGGACAACTGGACCATCGGATACACGCCCTCTCTGACCGTGGCCGTTTGGGCCGGCGACTTCACCGGAAAACCCATGCGCAACGTTTCGGGCATCACCGGAGCCGGCCCCATTTTCCGCGACATCATCCAACTGGCCGCTGCGCGCATGCCTCAGGAGGATTTCGTCGAGCCGAAGACCATCGTCCACGAGCGCATCTGCCCGGTTTCAGGGCTGCTGCCCGGGCCGCATTGCGCGGGGGTCATTGAGGAGATTTTCGCGCCCGGAACGGCCCCCACGCGGATCTGCGGACTGGCCCACGGGCCGGAGGAACGGAAGCATCCGGGCCGGGACGCCTCCGCGGCCGGCGCGCCCCCGGGCGGCCTGGCTATCGTCTCGCCGCAGGACGGCGACATTTTCAAGATCGATCCGGTCCTGCGCGGGGCCTTTCAGTCCATCCGCCTGCGGGCCGTCCTGGGCCCGGGCGCGGAGGCCGAAAAAGTCGAATGGTG
>PMCY01000272.1:0-17797 GCA_003154255.1 Candidatus Aminicenantota bacterium
ACTATAATGAAAAAAAGCTCGACCGCGCGATTTATCAGGAAATGGCCCCCATGTTCGGCGTGGTCACCGGGCTGGCCACCCGAATTAAAGAGAAGTAAGCCATGATTCGCGTCAACCTTCTGAAATCCGAAAAAAAGAACTTCGAAGACCAGCCGGCCGGTCCCGAAGAAGAAACGCCGGACAAGAAGACCAAGGAAAAGACCCCCGCGGGGAAGCGCAAAACCCCGCCCCCGGGGAACCTGATTATCGTCCTGGCCCTTGTCGTTCTGGGCGCCCTGGCCTATACCCAAAAACGGACCTTGGATGAGGAACGGGGCCTGCTGTCCAACGCCCAGGAAGAGCAGCGCCGCCTTCAGACGGTCAGCAACAAGCTGGACGAGATCGACTGGCAGAAGCAGTACATGGTCAAGAAGATCGCTCTGATCAGCGAACTGCGGATGATGCAAGGATCGGCCGTCCGGGTCCTCGACGCCATGAGCCGGGCCATTCCGGACTGGGTCTGGCTGATGGAAGCGACCTTCAATAAAAACAGTCTCCTGATCCACGGCAGGGCCCTGACGAACGTTCTGATTTCCGACTATGTCCGCAACCTCAGCGAGCTGGGCCTGTTCGAAAGCGTCGGCATCCTCAACACCCAGCAGCGGTCCGAGGGCAACAACCAGTTCGTCGAATTCACGGTGACGGCGGTCCTGCCGCCGCCGATTCCCCTGGTCCCGGCCGCGACGGCCAAGACCAAACCCGGGAGGGCCCAATGAAACCCCGCCCCTGGTTCCAGTACCTCATCCTCGTCGGAATAGTGGGACTCCTGGCCTACCTGGTTTATTTCAAGCCCAAGCAGTCCGAGATCCAGAGCCTCCGCGCCGAGCGGATCCAGATCGAGGAGCAGGTGTCCCGGCTCCAGACCCAGAAGCGGCAGATGGACAAGATCCAGGCCGATCTCGTCCAGCTGAACAAAGCCATGGCCGAACTCGAACCGCTCATCCCGCGCAAGAAGGAGACGGGCGAGATCCTGCGCAACGTCCAACAACTGGCCTACGACTCCCAGCTGGACGTCGTCCATTTCCAGTCCGATCGGGAGGTGGCCAAGGAATACTACACCGAGCTTCCCATCCCCATCGAAATCGTCGGCAGCTACCACAACCTGGGGGCTTTCTTCGAACGGATGGGCAAATTCCCCCGCATCTTCAACATCGAAGACTTCGTCATCCGGGCCCTGCCCGGCCAGACTTCCGAAACGACGATCTCGGCCTCGTTCACGGCCAAGACCTATTTCTTCCTGGACATCAGCCAGATCAAAAGGCCGGAGAAGCCCAAGCCGGTCAAGGAAGCAAAAGATGAGAAATTTTAGGCCCTTCGCCGCCTCCGTCCTGCTGCTTGCCGGACTCTCCGGTCTGGCCTTGGCCCAGGCCGCAGCGCCCACGGGAACTTCCTCCATCATCCCGTCGCCGCCGCCGCCGGCGACCTACGATCCGGCCGGGCGGCGCGACCCGTTCAAAAACCTGCTGGCGGGCAAAAATATTTCCGAACGCCGGGTGATCACGGGCCTCTCCGATCTGATGATCGATGAAATCACGGTCATCGGCCTGGTCAAGAACAAGGGCCGGTATGAGGCCGTGCTCGGAATGGCCTCCGGATTTCCCATGTCCGCGCATCAAGGCGATCGTTTCGCCGACGGTTATGTCCTTTCCATCAGCGACACCGAGATCGTGCTGCGCAAGACCCACGAACGGGGCGTTCCTTTGCTCAAGCCCAAGGATATCGTCAAAGAAATCACCTCCGAGGAGCGATGACATGAATCGGAAAAAAGCCCGGCTCATCGGCCTGGCGGCCCTGGCGCTGATGCTGGCGGCCGCTTGGGCGCAAACGCCCCCGGTGGTGCAGAAGATCACTGTGCTGCCCTCCCGGGTCAACGCCCGCGTCATCTTGGATACCGCTTCTCCCCTACCGGCCTTGGGGGCCGTCTACGCCGTCGGCGGCGGGGCCGTGCTCCAGGTCGAATTCGGCCCGGCCAAATGGCCGGAGCCCCCGGCGGTCCCGGCAGACGAAACGCCGTTGGTCAAGGACCTCAAAGTCACGACTAAAAGCAACGGACGCTCCCAGCTTCTCCTGACCTTGGCCGAGAAAGTCCCCTTCCGCATCTTCAGCGAGGGCGGCCGGACGACCATCGAACTCGAAAAGATTGTCCGCGGAACGAACGATTATTTGATTGCCCCGGACGTCCAGAGTCTTCTGGTCGGCCCACCCCGGCCGGTCATGGAGATGGCCGGCATCGACATCGCGGCCGGGACCGACCGCCTCAGTATAGGGGCTCGGCGCGGCCGGCCGACCATCGCCAACGTCTTCGCTCTGGGCAATCCCCTCCGACTGGTGGTCGACGTGTTCGATTGCCACTACTCCGGCCCGACGGAAAAGCGTCCGATCGGCAAATTCGGAGTGGACGCCGTCCGGGTCGGTCAATTCATGTCCGGCAGCCCGCATACGATCACCCGCTTCGTCTTCGACCTGCGCGAGCCCCGTTCCTTCGACCTGGACGGAGGCGCCTCCGATTTCCAAGTGGTCTTCGCCCAGGAAGCGGCCGGCGAGCCCGCGACGGCCCCAGCCGTATCGTCCGCAGTGTTGTCTGAGAAGGACGCCGCGGACAAGGCCAGAAAGGATTCGGCCCCCGTGATCGTCGATTCCAAGCCGAAGCCGGCGGACGATCCCCCCATGGCCGCAGCCGTTTCCCCCCTTCCGACCAAGCCCAGGACTGAGGAAAAAAGACCCCCCGCCGCCGCCCAAACCGACAAGTTCCAGCCCAAAACGATCTATAATCCCGAGCAAAAATTCCAAGGTGAGCTGATCAGTCCCCATTTCAAAGACGCCGACTTGCGCGACGTGATCCTGTATATCGCCCAGATGGTCGGCCTCAATGTCATCTTCGATGACGATGTCAGGGGCCAGGTCACCTGCAGCTTCGAGGACGTGCCTTGGGACCAATTCCTGGACTACGTCCTGAAGAGCAAACGNNGGCGGGCCGCTTCTGACCAAGACTTATACCCTGTCCTACGCTAAGGCCCTTGAGGTTCTGGACCTTCTCAAGGCCCGCAAATCAGACCGCGGCCAGCTGATCGTTGACAGCCGCACCAACACCATCATCGTGACCGACACCAGGGAAAAGATCGACCTGATCGAAAAGATGATCGAGGTCCTGGATACGGCCACGCCCCAGGTCTCTATCGAAGCCCGCATCGTCGAGGCCACCTCGAACTTCGTCCGCAACCTGGGCATCCAATGGGGCGCCAAGGGCGTCGCGGATCCCGTGTACGGGAACCAGACTTCGCTCCAGTTCCCTAATAAGGTGCTCGTCGACGGAGCCCTCATCCCGCAGGGCAACGTCACTAAGGGCATCGCCGGCCCGCTGGGCGGCTATGCCGTCAACCTGCCGGCCCCCGCGTTCAGCTCGGCCGTGGGCTTCTCCTTCGCCAACGTCCTGGACACCCTCCGCCTCGACGTGGCCCTGACGGCCATGGAAACCAACGGCAACGGCCAGATCGTTTCCAGCACCAAGGTCACGGCTCTCAACAACAAGCAGGCCGAGGTCATTCAGGGCCGCCAGATCCCCGTCCAGACGACGGCCAATTTCACGGTCACGACTCAATACGTCAACGCCGCACTCCAGCTGCGGGCCACGCCGCAGATCACGGCCGACGGCAGCATCGTCATGGAGCTGGACATCCAGAACAACGCCGCCGACTTCGGCAACCTGGTCAACGGCATCCCCCCCATCACCACCCAGAGCGCCAAGACGCAGGTGATGGTGCCGGACGGAGGCACCACGGTGATCGGCGGCATTTCGCGGCTGGAAGACTCCATCACCCAGGAGCGCGTTCCGTTCCTGCACCAGATTCCCATCCTGGGGGCGCTCTTCAAAAACTTCGCCCGAACCAAACAGAACCGGGAGCTGCTCATTTTCATAACGCCCCGTATCATCCGTTAGGAGGACCCGCCATGAAAAAACAAAAATCGGTCCTGGTTTTCAAGGCGGCGCTCGTGGTCCTGGCCGTCCTGGCGGCCCTGGCCTGCAATCCCATCGAGAACAGCACCCAATCAGCCACCCTCCTGACCGTCGTGTCCATGACTGGTCTGGATTTGTCCGCCAAGGACGCCAACTACACCCAATCGGACGTCCTGGTCACGGACTCCACAACGGGGCTATCAACGATCACTGATGATGTGGCCAAGGCCACCCTCACGGCCTCCACTCTGGCCCCCACCCCGCCCGCCGGGACCTCCCAATATAACGACATCCAGCTCGATAAGCTGATCGTTTCCTACACCCGCACGGACGGACGCAACTCCGAGGGCGTCGACGTTCCCTATCCCTACGAGCAGAATCTGTCCCAGATCATCCGCGTCGGACAGCAGACGACCATCTCATTCATCATCGTCCGGGCCTCGGCCAAGCAGGAACCGCCGCTCATCGGCCTGCGGGCCGGGGCGACGCGCGGCGAGGTCATCTATACCAACGCCCGCGTCGTTTTCTANNACTCATCGTCGTGGGCCTGGGGGCCCTGTTGGCGCTCGCCTCGTCCTGTACCCGCTCCGACGTCAGCGTGCCATCGCCCACCGGGCCCTCGACCCTGTCAGTCACCTTTGACCTGGAAGCCACACCCAACGTGATCCTGGCCACCCTAGAAAGGCCGATGACCACGATCAAAGCCACCGTCAGGAAAAATGGGACGCCCTTTCCCAACGTCCACGTCTACTTCACGATCACGGCCGGACCGGGCGAATTCGCCGACTACTCCACACGCTTCTCGACGATGACCGATTCGACGGGCGTGGCCAGCGTCGTCTTCTACGGCCCGACCAAGTCCGAACTGGCCCGGGATACGACCACGACGATCCAGGGCCAGATGCAGAGCAATACGCCCGACTTCATTTACAAGACGGTTGAAATTCGGATTCTCCGCGCCGCCGACTGATCAGTCAAAGCGGGTAACGGTCTTCCGTCCCTTGACCAGGGGAAGCACGACGCCCAGGACGTTATCCAGGACAGAAGCATCGGCCGCCTTGGCCACCAATTGCACTCCCCTGGCTCCGCCTGAGCGGGCTTCGGCCGGACCGAGGACTTCGCTGATCCCCGCAGCGCGAAGGCGTGAAGCCAGGTCCTGAGCCGTTCGTTCCAGCCCTTTGACATCCCGGCCCCAAAGGGCGACCTCGGCCATCGCTGTGAAGGGCGGATAACCCAGCATGCGCCGGTATTCGATCTCGACTCCGAAAAACTTGGCGTAATCGCCGGCCGCCGCCGCCGTAAGCACGGGGTGGTCCGGGACTGCGGTTTGAAGGACAGCCGCGGCGCGGGGGTCGGAGCCGTCAAGAAATCTCAGAAAACGGCGGATCTCGGCGTATGTCCGTTGTCCGGCCCGGAAATCAGACTGGCCAAGCCCCTGCTCCGGATTGAGAACACCGATCAGGGAGGCCGCCGGGACGCCGGGCTGATGGGCCAGAAGAGGGGTGGCGACAAGCACGTCGATTGCGCCTCCGGCGAACCGGGCCAGGACCTTCGCCTGCGCCGCCCTGGTCCGAACCCGTTCACGGTCGAAGACCTCGATCCGGGCGGCCGGCAGGGTTTTCTGGAGTTCCTCGGCGACGGCCTCCACTCCGGCCCCGCGCGGCTCCCAGATGCGCCCGCCGCAGCGGGGACAGGAGCCCGGAGCCGGCTGCTCTTCACTGCAATAACGGCAGGCCAGGCGGCGATTTTTCTGGTGCAGGGTCAGGGCGATGTCGCAGCGTGGACAGCGGGGAACATGCCCGCAGCGGGGGCATAAGAGAAAAGCGGCGTATCCCCGGCGTAGGGCGAAAAGGATGGCCCGTTTTCGGGCGGCCAGGATATCGGCCAACCGCTCTCGAAGCGGAGCGGCCAGGAGACCGCGTTCCGTGCGGTCATCCAAAAGAATCGCCTGGACGGGGGGCTCCGACGCCGGCATTGCGAACATCCCGCCGTCCCGGCGGGCCCGTTCAAAAGCTTCGGCGGTCGGGGTCTCCGACCCGAAGATCAAGGGAACAGAGGCCGCCTCGGCGCGCATCCGAGCCCCGGATCGGGCATCGTAAACGGGGTTTTCCGTCTGCAGGTAGGAATCGTCCGATTCCTCATCGACGATGATGAGGCCCAGTCTGGGCAGGGGAGTGAAAAGCGCCGAGCGCGGGCCGGCGACAACCGCGGATTCAAGGCTTTCGGCGCGGCGGCGGGCCAATAGCCGTTCTCGCGGTGTCAGGCGGCTGTGAAGCAAAACAACCCTCTCCCCCAGCCCGGCGACAAAGGCCCCGGCGACGGCCGCCGACATGCCGATTTCCGGATAGAGAAAGAGAACCTGGCGGCCGCGGAGAAGGACGTCGCGGGCGCAGGCGAGATATGCGGAGGCCCTGCGGGCCGGCGGTCCAAAGAACAAGCGGGAGAGGAAGCGGCCCTCAGCCGCCGCGACGGCGACCCCCTTGGCCGC
This sequence comes from Candidatus Aminicenantota bacterium, assembly GCA_003154255.1. Classification (GTDB taxonomy): domain Bacteria; phylum Acidobacteriota; class Aminicenantia; order Aminicenantales; family UBA4085; genus UBA4085. Next base: position 6,483 of record PMCY01000272.1, read on the forward strand.
CCGGGCCACGGCCTCATCACCGGCGAAATCGAGATCCATTTGGACCGCGACCGCCGGTGCGGCTTGAGCGGCCCTCGGCTTGACCTTTTTTTCCACCGTCCGCGTTTCCGCGAGGCCTTTGCGGACCAGACGCGCCAGAACGGCCGCTCCGCCCGAAACGACGCTCTTGCGTTTCAAATAGGACGGGCTCATCCTTTTTTCCGCCAACAGGGCGGCGACCTTGGCCTCTTCCCCGGCCAGGGAGCCTGCGGCGAGGGCCGCCCGGCCGGCCTCAGTCAGGGCCGCTTTCATGGACGAGGCGCCGGACAGGGCGGGGGGAACGGCCGCACGCAGGAGTTCGCCCCAGGAAGAATAATAGCGGCGGCTCAACCGGCCGGCCAGATCGAGGATATCGGGCGGGATGATCGGCTCGGGATCGAGCACCGCGAGGATGGGCTTAATGAAAGTCCCCGCGGGAGGCTGATCATGGACACGGACGATGATCCCGATCGCCGTTTTCGGGCCCAACGAGGCCCGGACCCGGGTCCCCGGCCGGGCGGCCGCCGTCCATTCCCCGGGGACGGCATAAGTATAGGCCTGCGGCAGCGGCAAGGCGAAGACGATGTCGGCGAAGAGGCTCATTTGCGGCCCAGGAGGGACATGACTTTCTGCATGTCGTCCCAGACCATCTTGCGGATGACTTTGTCGCCTTCGTTGCGGATGAGGTAGGACGGATGGAACGTCGGCATGATCTGGACGCCGTTCCACTCGTAAAAACGCCCGCGGATCGAGGTCATGTTGCCGGCCACTTCGGGCAGAAAGAACTCCGTGGCCGTTTTGCCCAGTGTGACGATGACCCGGGGATTGATGAGGGCGATTTGACGGAGCAGGTACGGCGTGCAGCTTTCGACCTCGGCCCGTTGGGGCACGCGGTTGTCGGGCGGCCGGCACTTGACGATATTGGCGATAAAGACGTCGCCGCGGTCGAAGGTCATGGCGGCGATGATCTTGGTCAGAAGCTGACCGGCCCGGCCGACAAAAGGGCGGCCTTGCTGATCCTCGTCCCGGCCGGGACCCTCGCCGACGAACATGAGCGGCGTGGACGTGCGGCCTTCGCCGGGCACGGACTGCGTCCGGCCGGCGGCCAGCCCGCATTTGCGGCAGGCCAGGATCTCCTCGCGAACGGCCGTCATGGCCGCTTCGGTCTCGGGTCCGGCCGGCTTCGTCCGGACGGGCCGGGCCGGGGGCGGCGGCGCCTTGAAGACGTCTTCGACGCCGATCTCCTTGAGGAAGCGGAGGTGGGTTTCCAATCCGGCCAGGACGCGGTCAGCTTTTCGGGACGGCATGGCTTTCGATATGGTTCCAGATGATCCGGCTGAGCTCGCTTTTGCTCAAGACCGGCGTTTCAGCCTCACCCCCGTCGGTATCGAGGAGAACGGCCTTGTTGAAGTCCGAGTCGAACCCGATCCCCTCCGCGGAGACGTCGTTGGCCACGATCAGATCCAGGTTCTTTTCCTTCAGCTTGAGCAAGGCCCGGCGACGCAGGTCCTCGGTCTCGGCGGCGAAGCCCACCAGGTATCGGCCGGCCTTGCGGGCACCGGCTTCCTTGAGGATATCGACGGTCGGAACCAGGGCGATCGATTCCCCCATCTCGCTCTTTTTAATCTTGCGTGCGGCCGCCGCAGGGAAGGTGAAATCGGCGACCGCGGCGGCCATGACCACGATCTCCGCGTCGTCGAATCGGGCCCGCACCGCCGCGGCCATTTCGGCGGCGGTCACGACCCGGACGAGCTCCGCGCCGGGCGGCGGGTCGAGAGGCGTCGGTCCGCAAACGAGGATGACCCGGGCGCCGCGGGCGGCGGCCTCGGCGGCCAGGGCGAAGCCCATGCGGCCGGAGGAGCGATTGCTCAAATAGCGGATGGGATCGAGATATTCGCGCGTCGGACCGGCCGTGATCAAAACGGTCCGGCCGGACAGGCTGTGGCCGCGCCGCAAAATTTCCAACCCCCGCTCGACGATCAGAGCCGGATCGGCCAGCCGCCCCTCCCCTTCCTCGCCGCAGGCCAGGTAGCCCGAAGCCGGCTCGACGAATTCGACGCCCCGGGCCCTCAGCCGGCCGACGTTGGCGCAGGTTTGGGAGTGCCGCCACATGGCCGTATTCATGGCCGGGGCAATGAGGACGGGCTTCCGGACGGCCAGGTAAAAGGTGGAGAGAAAATCGTCGGCCACACCGTGGGCAAACTTGGCCAGGATGTTAGCCGTGGCCGGAGCCACCACCAGCAGGTCGATCTCCTTGGCCAGGGCGACATGGGCCACCGACCATTCCTGGTCTTCGTCGAAAGTCTCGACGATGGTCCGCCGGCCGGACAAGGTGCTGAAGAGAAAAGGCGAGACGAGCCGGGCGGCGTTCGGCGTCAGGATCGGCTGGACCGCCCAGCCGGCCTTCTGAAAACCACGCAATACTTCGCACGCCTTATAGACGCTGATCGAGGATGACACTCCCAGGGCGATGACGGGCATGATCAACCCCCTAAAGGAAACTGTCCAACACGGCCTTTATCCCGCGCCGGCGGACGCTCGTCCGGCAGCGGGCCCCGAGGATGACGGCTTCAAGCTCGAGAACGGCCCGGTCGAGCCGGTCGTTAATGATGACGTAGTCAAAGCTTTTATACTCGCGGATTTCCCGCCTGGCGGTCTTCAGCCGCAGGGCTATGGTCGCCGGATCGTCCTCCCCACGATCCCTCAGGCGGCGCTTGAGCTCGGCAAACTTGGGAGGTAGGATGAAGACGGAAACGGCCTGGGGAAAGCGCTCCCGGACCTGGCGGGCACCCTGGACGTCGATGTCCAGGATGACGTCCGAGCCCCGGCTTTTGAGGACGATCTCGGCCTTGGATGTGCCGTAATAATGGCCATGGACGACGGCCCATTCGACGAAGGCCTGGCGGCCGATCATGCGCTTGAACTCGGCCTCGTCCACGAAGTGGTACTCCCGGCCGTTGCGCTCGGACTCGCGGGGCGGCCGGGTGGTGTGAGAAACGGAAAAATCCACGCCCCGCAGGTCCTTGAAGACGCACCGCAGGATCGTCGATTTTCCGCTGCCCGATGGACCGGTGACGACGAAGATCATGGCCTACTCCAGATTCTGGACCTGCTGGCGGAAGCTTTCCACCTCGCCCTTGATCAGCAGCCCCTCCCGCGTCACGTCGATGTCCTGGGATTTGGAATTGAGGGTATTGGCCTCGCGGTAAAGCTCCTGGGCCAGGAAATCGAGCATCTTGCCGGCCGGTTCGCCTTTGGGCGAGGCGATCGTCTGCAGGGCCGCATCGAGATGGCACTTCAAGCGGTGCAGCTCCTCGCTGACGTCGTAACGCTGAGTCAGGTAGGCCACTTCCTCGGCCAGACGCCCCTCGGACGCCGAAGCGGCGTTGTTGGCCTCCTTGACCTTGCGGCGGAGCTTGTGCTGGAGAGTCTTGGGCTGCCGGCGGATGAGCTTCTCCAGCCGGGCCACGGATTTGCGGACATTAAGAACATGGGTCTTGATCTGGGCGGCGGTTTTCTTTCCTTCCGCGGCCCGAGCGCTCAAAACGTCGTCCAGGGTCCGGCGGAAGCACTTCTCCAGGAAAGCGGCCTCGGCGGCGTTGAAGGCCTTGCGCCGCAGCTCCATGATCTGAGGGATGCGCAGGAGACTGTCGGCGGTAATGTGAATTTCGTGCCGGACCCGGCGGGAGGCTTGGTCCAGGGCGGTGACGATCTTCTCCATCAGCCCGACGTTGACGGTCACGTCCCAGCTTGAAGGATGGGGGAAATGAAGATCAAGGATGATTTCGATCCGGCCGCGGTGGAGGCGCTGCTGGCAGAGGATGCGGAGGCGGTTCTCCAGGTCCCCGATCGGGGCGCCCTTGTAGCTCCAGTCGAAGAAGCGGTGGTTGAGGCTCTTGATGGCGAATTTGACTCTGAGGGTGGGCGAATCGAAGCTTCGTTCGGCGAATCCGGTCATGCTTTGGATCACGGCGCGGCCTCCTCGTCTTGGGCGAATTGCAGGTCATAAAGTTTGCGGTAGATGCCGCGCTTGCGGAGCAGCTTCTCGTGCGGTCCGGTCTCGGCGATGCGGCCCTTGTCCACGACCAGGATGACGTCGGCGCGGCGGATCGTGGACAGGCGGTGGGCGATGACGAACGTCGTCCGGTCTTTCATGATATTGTCGAGGGCCTGCTGGATGAGCCGCTCGGACTCGGAGTCGAGCGCGCTGGTGGCCTCGTCCAGGATGAGGAGAGGGGGATTCCTGAGCAGGGCCCGGGCCAGGGCCAACCGCTGACGCTGGCCGACCGAGAGGCGCCCGCCCCTCTCCCCGATGGGCGTGTCNNGGGACATCGTCCATTCCATAGGCGATGTTGGCCCGGACGGTGTCGTTGAAGAGGATGATCTCCTGGGTGACCAGTCCGATCTGGGCGCGCAGGGAGACCAAGGTGACATCGCGGATGTCGATGCCGTCGATGGTCACGCGGCCGTCGACCGGCTCGTAGAAGCGGGCCAGGAGATTGATGATGGTGGTCTTGCCCGCACCGCTCAGCCCGACAAGGGCCACGGTCTGGCGGGGCTGGATCTCGAAAGTCACGTCCTCAAGAACCGGCCGGTCGGCGTGATAGTGGAAGCGTACCCCTTCGAACCGGACCCGGCCCTGGACGGGCGGGAGCGGATAGGCGTTGGGACGGTCCTGGACCTGAGGCCGGACGCTGAGAACTTCGTTAATGCGGTCCAGGCAGGGGGTGGCCTGCTGAACGACGTTGAGGGACCGGCTCAGCCGCTTGATCGGGGTGAACATGGAGAAGATGGCCGTGACGAACAGCCCGAAATCGCCGGGGCTCAGCCGGCCCTTGGATACGCTGCTGGCGCCGACGTAAAGGATGAACGCGGCCACGACGCCGCCGATGAATTCCATGAACGGGGAAGAAAGCGAAGAGATCCAGGCCAGCCGAAGGTTGATGCCCAGGTAGCGCTCCGAAGTCTTGAGAAACTTGCGCATCTCGAAGCGCTCCATGCCGAAAGCCTTGACGATGCGGTTGCCGGTGATCGTCTCGTGGATGAGGTTATACATCTCGGCCATCTTGGCCTGGCTCTGGCGGCCCTTCTTCTTCAGCTTGCGGCTGAAGGCGGCCAGGGGGATGACGGCCAGGGGCGTGACCACCAGGCCCATAACGGCCATTCTCCAGTCGCTGGCGATCATGGTGGCCAGGATGCCGGCCAGAATGAAGGCTTCTTCGATCAGGTCAATCATCGACGTGGACACGGCCTGTTGGATGCGGTCGACGTCGTTGGTCAGGCGGGACATCAGCCCGCCCGTCGTGACCTGGTCGAAATAGGAGGTCGACTGGTAGAGGACGTGCTCGAAGAGATTATCCCGCATGGTCTTGATAATGCGGTTGCCCGCCGACTTCATCAGAAAAGTGGACAGGAAGGTGAACAGCCCCTTGCCGAAGATGACGATGAGCAGGGCGAAGGGCAGGATCGAGCGGATATGGTCTTTGTCGATATGGAAGAACTTCCAAACCACGTCCATCACCCGCGTCTTGACCTGGACGGCCGCGGGCGCGGCCAATGCAGGGCCGGCCGCCGCGCCGGCCGGAACGGGCTTGAACATCTCGTCGATGATGGGTTGAACCAGGCTGATCTGGACCGCGGTGAAGAGGGCCACGAACAGGGCGCAGGCGAACGACAGCACGACCAGCTTCTTTTGGCGAAGGGTCAGCCGCAGGAGCTGGAACATGGGCGGACGGCGTCAGTGGCCTTTGGGCTCCAGGAGCTTGCGGGCGATGTCCAGGGCGTTGAGGGCCGAGCCTCGGGTCAGGTTGTCGGCGACGAGCCAGACCCAGAATGAGCGGGGGGCGCTCACCTCCTGTTTAAGCTGGCCGACGAAGATCTCGTTCTTTCCGGCGACCGAGAGCGAGGAGGCCGAGCAGCCCTCGCGGAACGGAGTGACCGTGAACGGGGCCCGGCCGGCGAACAGGGCTTCCAGGCCGGCCAAGTCGGCGTCCTTCTCCAGCTCCAGGTAGGTCATCAGGGAATAAGTGTGGAAGACGGGCGCCTGGATGGCGGATAAAAAAAGCGGCAGGTCGGGGCGGTCCAGGACGCGCCTGACTTCCGCCCCCATCTGCAGTTCGGCGGTGCAGAAGCCGCGCTCGTCCGGCCTCTCGGTATGAGACAGGATATTGAAGGCAATCTGTTCCTTGAAAATCTTTTTTTCCGGGTCGGCCCCGCTCAGGAGGGCCGCACTCTGGCTGGCCAGCTCCTGGATCCCGGGATCGTCAAAGGCCGAAACGGGCTGAAGAACGAACGTAACGGCCTTGGCCAGGCCGTATTCCGGAATGACCAGGTGAAAGAGATGGGAGAGGAAGACGGCGACGGGGTGGGGATTGGCCACCAAGCGGGGCTTTTTCCCGGCTAATTGTTGGTCGTTGACCCCGGCCACGACGAGCGGTACGGCGGGGTCGTCGTTGAACGCCTCGCTGAGATCGAGAGCCTGAAACTTCTGTTTGGCCGCCTGCCGCCCCAGCTTCCGGCTGGCGTCTTGGGTCCCGGCCAGGAAAACGAGGTCTTTTCCGGCCAAGTCCTCGGGATTGACGGCGCGGACGACCCGGGGCTCATCCCGGAAATCGGTCAGCTTGCTGAATTCCTCTTTTACCTCAGGATCGAAAAATTCCATATCGAACGAATTCCAATCCGAGCGGGCCAGCACATCCTTGAATTCCCGGCCGCGCAGGGAATCCCCGCCGACCAGGGCCAGTTTGAACTTCTTTTTCGTGGCCATGAATGATCTGAATTCAGTCTTGTAGGGATTTTTGGAAGTCCCGCACGATCAGGGCCATCTTGTCCTTGAGGAAAAGCTTTTGTTTCTTCAACTCACGCTCCCGGAGCTCCTCCTCGGGCGTCAGAAACGGTTTGGCCGAGAGCTCGCTCAAGTGGAAATCGTGGTCCCGGTGCTCGTCGTGGAGCCGGCGGAACTCGAAGTTTTCGGCCAGAAGTCGTTCCTTGATTTGATGTTCCTCCATGGGGGTTGCCTCAGCGGCCAAGAATAACACAAGGCGGCGGGGGTTTCAAACCGCCTTGAGGAGGGGGCGAAGGGCAGGCGGGACCCGCCGATCTTTTAAGGGAGAACTGAAACAAATACGGATTCTAACCGCTCGGCGAGCGCGGTCCAGGTGAAAGCGCCGATTTTCTCATATCCAGCCTGGGCCAGGCGGGCGCGCAGGGGGCCGTCGGCCATAAGCCGCTCGATGCGCCGGGCCAGCAAAAACGGGACGGGCCACGGCGCGACCAGCGCGGTCACGCCGTCGTCGGCGAAATCCCGGGTCCCGCTCGGGGTGCAGACGACCGGGACGCGGCAGGCCATGGCCTCGGCGCTGGTATTGGACCAGCCCGCCCGCCATTCGGCGCTGACGAAGGCGTCCGCCTGCCCGAAGAGCCAGGACATTCTCTCCTGGGGCAGGTTGAGATGGAAATCGAAGGGGACACGCGTTTTGATCAGAGGGCGGGGATCGCGGCGGTCGAGGCCGACTTGGGTATCGAAAAAGACCAGTCGCAGGTGCGGATAGCGGCGGTAAAGCTTTTCGACGGCCCGGATGACGAACGGCACTCCTTTGCGCCGCTTGGTGATCCGCCCGTAGCAGAGAATATTGAAGCTGTCGCGGACCGGGTTTTCGGCAGCGGGGTGAAAGATCGCCGGGTTGATCCCCCCGGGAGCGCGGTGGCATTTCAATCCGTATTTGCTCTCCAGGCGCCGGCTGATACCCTCGGAATTGCCCAGGAAATAGAGGTCTTTCCGCCCGGCGACCCGCCGCTCGTCCTTGTGGCCTTCCAGGACAAAATAGAAGAAACGGGCTCGGGCGGACAGCTGATCGAAGCGCGGCAGGATCGAATATTCGCCGCAGAGACCGATATCGAACGACTCCTCGCCTAATGCCGAAAACGGCCGGGTCTCGGCCCGGAAATCAAACCAATCGGGCTTATTCCCTTGGGGATGAAAGAGGACAAACCGATGTCCCCGGCCGGCCAGGGCATTGCCCAGCTCCAGATAGCGGCGCACCCCGCCGAATACGTCCACATGGGGCAGCAGGGCGGCGATTCTTAGACTTTCCACGTCGGCCATTTTAACACATTAATCCGGGCTTTTAAGCCGGGTGAGGGTCGGAGCGAAAATCCTCGCCGGGGATTTTCGCGTGTTTCGGATTTGATGCCACGAACCCATTTGACAAGGGCGGCCCGTAAAANNCAATTCCGTCCCTCGCCATTCCCTCTTCCCTTTCGACAGACCCAGCGGCCTTGTATTACGCCGGTTTATAGCGTACGTTCTTCTCGATCTCAGGAATGAACGAAGGTCCTGAAATGCCGAAGCTGGCCGTCATCCTCGTCGTTCTGCTTCTCCTCATCGCCGCGGGGATCTCTGCGGTATGGTTGGTCCAGAGCCGACGGTCGCGCCAGGTCCAAAAAGAGATGCAGCGCATGGCTGAGAGAACCGCCCGCCGCCACGCCCAGGTCATCAAAGAAAGCAAGAAAATCATCACCGAGTCCAAAAGCCCGGAGCTCATCGCCACGCGCTTCGACATCATCCGCGATCACGCCGAGAAACTGAGCGCCCTGGCCGAGCATTACAACCTTCCGGACCTGCCCGACGCCAAGCCGCAGGACTTGAAGGCTTTTTATCGGAATAAAAAGGACCAAATCCTGCACGATCGGATCATTGAACAGGTCGACGAGGCCGTGGCCAAAGCCGGCACGATCCCCAAACGGACGGGCAGGATCACCTATCTGGAAAAGGCGCTTCTCCTCGTCATGGAAGGCCGGCGGACGATGCGCGACGAAGCGCTGTTGAAGGAACTGGAGGTTCGCGGCCGGGATATCCAGGAAGCCATCGGCCGGGCCATGGAGCAGGACGCGGACTGAGAGCCGCTTATCGGAACAACGCCTTCAGCCGCGCGGCAAATTCGGATTTCTTCCCCGCCAAGCCGATGCTGGCTTCGATATAGCCCCAGGGATCGCCCGCGTCGTAGCGACGGCCTTCGAANNACAGCCAGGTTGGAGGGCGCCTTTTCCGGTCCGGGTTTTTCCACCAGATCGCGGATCCGGTAGACCCGGTCTGAAACGTGTTCCGCCCGGACAACACCGTATTTTGAAGTCCCCTCGCGGTCGATGCGGCCGAGGATGATGGTCGTCGCCCCCCGCTCCTCAAAAACGTCCTTGAGCTGCTTCAGGCAGGGAACGGGACAATCGTAAATCGTGTCGGGATTCATGACCGCCACCGGTTCGCCCGCGGCGAAGCTCTCCCCCATCAGCACGGCGTGTCCCAATCCCAGCTGCTCCGGCTGAAGGATATAAGTGAATTCCGCCAGCCGGCTGATCTTCCGCATGTCCTCCAGGACCGTCGTTTTCCCCCTGGCCGCGAGGAACGCCTCCAGTTCCGGGGACGATCCGAAATGCCGGGCGATGGCCGTCTTCCAGCCAGCGGTGATGATCCCGACCTGCCCGATCCCGGCCCCCGCCGCCTCCTCGACCGCNNACTTTGCGAACGTTCATGCGGCAACCCTTTGACGAGGTCCGGGAGGATGAAACGGCCGGGGCCGCTTCGGCCTCCCGGAGAATTTCAAAAATGATAACTGACGGAAATGCTGGGGACGACGATTTTCATGTCATAGACGCCGGGCATCGCGGCGGAGGCCGGAGCGACGCGCTCCTTGCCCATCAGGTACTCCAAGGCGAAATCGAGGGCCAAGGCCCCGGATTGGTATCCGATCCCGAAGGTCAGCCCGTTGAAATCGCAGCTGGGAAGAAGGATGTTGAGGGTGGCCTCGGGCGCCGGAGAGGGATCGAAACAATAGCCCGCCCGCACGGCCAGCGAGGCCGAGACCTTGTATTCGGCGCCGAAGCGCAACTGGGTGGCGTTTTTCCAGTCCATGGCCAAGAGGTCCCGGCCTGAGCTGGTCATGAGCAGGTTCCAAATCTTGTCCTTGAAAATTGTTTTTATCTGCCGGATGACGCTCCAATTCGTGAATTGGACATCGGCGCTGAAGATCAGCTCATCCATGGGCCTGAAGGCCGCGCCGAGGGTGACCCAGGAGGGCCAGGTCATGTCGCGGGTCATGTCCGAAGTCGAGGAAAAGCCGATGTATTGAAGATTATTGATTTCGGCCCGGCCGGAGAAACCGACCCGGCTGGACGTTCGGAAGGCCGCNNGTCGAGGAGCCCGGGAATGGCGCCGCCATACTGGGCCATGTCGAACATGCCGTAATTGATGTTGAGGGAAGCGCCGATCGAAAACCGGTCGCTGACCTTCAAGGCCAGGGAGGGGGCGATCGTGATCAGCCCGACCTTGCTTGACCATTCGATCGAGGTTGAGCCGTTGGACAGGTTGGCCAGGTCTGCGGAATTCCAGCTCACGCCCAGCCCGGACGGAGTGAACACGCCGATGGCCGCCACCAGGCTGTCGGAGATCGGCTGGATATAACCGAACAAGCCGCCCAGATAATTCCTGGTCGCCGTCCGGGCATCAATCAGATTCAGGGCCCCGATGGGTGTGGCCAAGGTCAGCTTGTAGGAGCCCGCGGGGATGATGTCCGTTCCACAAAAGCCGAAGGCCCGATTGGAGAAAAAACCCAAGCCGGCCGGATTCCAATAGACGGCGCTGAAATCGTTGGCCAAGCCGACGAAGGCGCCGCCCATCGCCGCGGCGCGCGAGCCAAGGCTGTTGAGATTCAATCCGTTTCCGAAGGCCAGAGCGGCGAAGACGAGCAAAGCGGCCGCCGCCGTGAGCGTTTTCCGAAAAGGCATGCCAGGCCTCCCGCGTGAATATGGGCCATATTGACAGAAAGCGTCCGAAACTGTCAATGCGTCCGGCGGCCCTCCGCGGACGCTCAGGCGGCGGTGAAGGCGAAAGCTCCGGCCTTATCAACGTCGATGCGGACCGTCTGGCCTTCGCGGATCTCCCCGGCCAGAATCTTCATGGCCAGCGGGTTCTGGATCTCCTGCTGGATCGTCCGTTTGAGCGGACGGGCGCCATAGATCGGATCGTATCCCTTGTCGGCCAGCAGCGCCTTGGCCTTGGCGGTGATCTCGACGTTGATTTTGCGGTCGGCCAAGCGCCGCCGCAGAAGCTCCATCTGCAGGTCCACGATGCGCAGGATGGAATTCTTCTCCAACGGCCGGAAGATGATGATCTCGTCCACGCGGTTCAGGAATTCGGGTCGGAAATGCCCTTCCAGGACGGCCTTGACCTCGCGCTCCATGGCCTTGAAATCGCCCCGGGCCTCCTTGATCTCCTGGCTCCCCAGGTTGGAGGTCATGATGAT
>PMCY01000272.1:17812-18153 GCA_003154255.1 Candidatus Aminicenantota bacterium
ACGGCGTGTTTCTCCATGTACTCCGACATGTCCAGACGGACCAGGGCCTTTTCCGAGTCGAAAAGGAACTCGGCCAGGGCCCGGGCCAGTTCGGTCTTGCCGACACCCGTCGGCCCCAGGAACATGAACGAGCCCAGCGGCCGGGTGGACTCCTGGATCCCGGCCCGGGCCCGGCGGACGGTATCGGCCACGGCCCGCAGGGCCTCCTCCTGCCCGATGACCCGCAGGCCCAGCCGCGATTCCATTTTGATCAGCCGTTCCAGGTCGCCCTCGAGCATCTTGGTGACGGGAATGCCGGTCCACTTGGAGACGACTTCGGCCACGTCCTCCTCGTCCACCTC
>PMCY01000239.1:0-1917 GCA_003154255.1 Candidatus Aminicenantota bacterium
GTAGCGGGCCGATTCCTCGTCGTCCTGCTCGGGCAGCTTGACGTTCATACCCGCCGTCATGGCGCTGCGCCATTCGTATTCGCTGCCCTTGATCATCACGGCCCCGTCCGACATGTTGAGCGGAACCCAGGAGAGCAGGCCGAAGGTGTGGCATTGCCGGTGGATGGCGTCCTGCGGCCAGTCGGTCCGCCACAGCGCCGTGCTGCGCCCGATGGATTCCAGGTCCATGCGGCGGCCGCCGCTGGCGCAGTTATCGATGGCCAGGCCGGGATGGCGCTGCAGAAGCTCGTCCCACATGGCGTAGAGGCCCTCGATATAGCGGATTTCGGTCAGGCCCTGGCGGTCCGGCGTGTCGGCGTGCTGCCAGAATTCGTAGGGGGCGATGTTGAAATCCTCCCGGTACCAATCCAACCCGAACTCGTCGAACCGGTCGGAGAGCCAGTTGGTCAGGAACCGCCGCGCGGCTGGTTCGCCCATGTTCCAGAGCAGGTCGTTTTCCTGGATCTGGCTCCGGCGGCTTTCCCANNGAAGCTCGCCCATTCGCTGCCCCGGCAGACCCGCTGCGGTTCGAACCATAGCAGGAGCTTTTTACCCGCCTGGTGCAGCGGATCGCTGATGGCCTTGAATCCCTGCGGGTAGAGGTCCTTGCGCACGGTCCAGTCGCCGTTGCTCTTCCACCAGGGAGTACCGCCGAACCACTCGGCGTCGATCCAGTACAGCCCGATCGGCAGCTCGCGGCTCTTGATCCGCTGGATCATCTTGAGATGGCTGGCGGCCGGGTCGCCGCCCCAGCTGCCCAGCAGCACAGGCAGCACGATCGGCTTGCCGCCCGGATGCGGCCGATGTTGGGCCAGCAGGAAGCGGCGCAGAAGGTTGTTGCCCCGCACCGGCTCGCCCTGCCAAAACAAAACCAGCATGCGCGGCGCGCGGATCTCTTCGCCCGGATGAAGCTTCAGATGCGTCTTGGCCATGCCGGATTGGACCCGTATGATATTGCCGTTTTCGCGGACAAAGGATACCGCCCACTCGCCGGACCAGCCGATTCCCAAAATCATCCCCTCACCGCCCATGTCGACATTGAAGAAAGGCAGCACTTCGCTGGACGATCGCCCGCCGCCCGGCTGCAAGTGGAGCTTTTCGCCGGCTCCGAGCGTCTTATCGACGGGGGAGAAGTCGTCGATCGAGCAAAGGGCGCCTTTGGAATAGTGGATGACCGGCAGGTTCGATCCCCCGTTTATCNNGCGCACTTCGAGGCCCGTTGCGGGGTCTCTATAGATTTTGGTCAATTCCACTCGCCCATCGGGGAATGTGCGTGAGGAGGATGCCTGTTTCCATTGCCGAAGAAAAGCCGCCGACGGTTGGGAGGCATATTGAAAGGAGAAGGCCGTGTCCAGGGATTTCCGCACCCATTGCATGGCCGCGGAATTTTCCTTTTCATTGCCGCGATTCTGGGCGAATACCGTCGCCGGGAATTCCCAGGCGATACAGGCGGTTGCGATGGCGACCAGGATTATCGAATGGGAGAATCTTTTCTTCATTTTGCGGCCTCGCTTGAAAACATTTCGACAGCCAGCCCTCGCAAAAAGATCCTTACGGCAGCGCGGGTCTATCTTTCAATTTCCGGCCGCACTCCCCGGAGCGATCGGATCGGGCACGCGGTTTTTCAGCTTGGGAATCGGCTGAAGATAGACGAAAATCGCCCGGAGATCGTCGTCCGTCAGGTTGCGGAGCGCCTGGTAGGGCATCGGCGGAAGAATCTGCCGGCCCTTGCCCATGAGCCTGCCCGAACGAATCGAATCGATGAAGGTCCCGGCGGTCCACTTGCCGAGCCCCGTCTCCGGATCCGCCGTATCGATGGATGCGCCCGCCGGCAGAAAGATCCAGCGCCGTTTGGCGGCGCCATCGGACCACAGCGGG
>PMCY01000239.1:2056-2624 GCA_003154255.1 Candidatus Aminicenantota bacterium
TTGAAAGGCGGATCGAGGGATCGAACGCCACCGAGCCAAGAAATTCGACGGCCGTTCCGATATGGCGGGAGATGTCCCCGATCAGCTTGTGCCCATCCGCGACTTCGCGCTGATGCATGACCATGTTCAGGATCAATCCGACGGGGAATTCCTGGAGCTGTTTCCGGATGACGGCGCACGACTCCGGCGATTCCGCCTTCAGTCCCGACAGGAATTGGCCGATCGTCGGGCGGAACGCGCGCGCTGCCATCCGTTCGATGTGGCGGTAAACGACCGCGTCGCCGGCGCAGAGCCGGGCGATATTCCGATAAACGGAGGCTTTGAGGAATCCATAAGCTTTATTGAGCGAAAGGGGATCCGGGCTGCTGACCAGGACGCCCCGGTCGCTGGACAGGAAAAAATCGAGCGTGTCATAGGTTGTGCCGGCCCCCAGGTCCAGCAGGATGAATTCCGCATCGAGCCTTTTCAGCTGGTTGATGAACTTCAACTTCTGCGAATATTTCGGGTTGGCCAGTCCCAATACGCCTCCCTGGCCGCTGATGAAACGGAGATTCTTGAACCGGGTCGG
>PMCY01000239.1:2694-4750 GCA_003154255.1 Candidatus Aminicenantota bacterium
GGATTTCGGCGGATTCGGCCCTGGCCTCCGTGACGGCTTCGCGTTCGAGCGTGTTGAACAGCCGGTTGAATTCGTCAACGCTGCTGGCTTCGACCCATTGCCACTGGTCGTCCCGAAACTGCCAGACGAGATGTGAGCCCGTGAATCTCCCTCGCCGGGCCATCTCCTCGAGCTCGCTCGATGAAAAAGGGCCGGAAGGATCGCCTTTGTTGGACGCGTCGTTCAACAAGTAATGCAATTGAGCCCCTTGATAACCGTATCAAAAAGCCTAAAAATCGTTCCCTGATACAACAGCCCCAGATTATATCCCTAAATTTTTTGTCTTGAAAGGGGCTCAATTTCATCGGTTATGGATGGCGATGTCCGGGATCTCCATTCGCTCTTGTATCAGGCTCGTGCTGTTGTAGAATGGCGGCATGGCTCCGGCCCTGGAATCCATTGAGAGGGTGACGAAAGTCCTGCGGGGGGAATTGCCCGACCGGGTGCCGGTGGGACTGCATTGCTATCTTCTGGCCTGTCGGATGCACGGGGGACGGTTCGACGAGATTCTCCGCAGCGGCGAATTGCAGGCCGAGTCGCAGTTGAAGGCTTGGCGGACGTTCGGGCATGATTTGATCATGCTCGAAAACGGAGTTTGCGCCGAAGCCGAAGCACTGGGCTGCGAAATCCGCTATACGGCGGACGGCCCGCCGCACGTCGCCGAGCCGCTAATAAAAGAACTGGACGATATAGATAAATTGCGCCTACCCGACCCGGAACGCACGTTTCCGTTGAATGAGATGCTCAAAGCCACGCGGATCGTCAAGCGGGAGACCGGCGGGAAGGTGTTCATCAATGGCCGGTCCGATCAAGGGCCGATCGCACTGGCTCTCGCGCTAATCGGACCGGAGCGATTTCTGACCATGCTGATGGAGCCCGAGCACCGGGACTGGTGCTTGCGGCTGGTGCAGTTTTGCTCCCGAGTGAACGTCGCTCTGGGCGAGGCTCAGCTCCGGGCGGGGGCGGACAGTTCGACGATCGGCCTGGCCGGGACGAGCCTCATATCTCCGGCGCTTTTTGACGCTTTCGAGCTGCCCGGCGCCCGGGCTTTCTGCGCGGCCCTCCGGCGAAGCGGCGGTTTTGCCTTCGTTCATTCCTGCGGTGACGAGACGATCCTGCTGGAAAATCTGCTGGCCACTGGCGCGGACTGCTTGGAGCTGGATCCGCAGACCGACGCGGAGAAATGCAAGCGTGCGGTGAAGGGCCGGGCCTCGGTACTGGGGATGATCGATCCGGCCCAGGTGATGAGCTTGGGGACTCCCGATACAGTGCGGAATCAAACCCGCGAAATGCTGACCCTGATGGGCCAGGGCGGGGGATTCATCATCGGGCCGGGCTGCGCCCTGCCGGCCGATACGCCGGTGGCAAACGTGCAGGCGCTGATGGAATGCGCGCGCCGCGACGGAGTCTATGCGGCGGGAGGAAACCTGCGCCTGCGTTCTTAGCGCAGGATATACCAGAGCACCATGGTCGTAGTCACGACCAAGCCAAGCCAAAGTCGATAGTCGTGGATCAGTGACCTGTGTCTCTCAGCTTCCGGGATCGGCTGCTTCAGCGCGCCGAATTGGATGGTCGTAGTGGCAACTTTCTCCTCGCCCGGCCGGGCCGATACCAGGCTTGCGCCGATCAGGAGCACCGCGCACGCCAAAAACTCGATAATCGCCCCATGCAGCCAGGGCCTGAGCAACGGATGCCGCATGAACGGCAGGAAGTGGAGCTTGGTGTCGAACATCAGGATGGGCCCGACGATAAAGCCTGCCAGAACGGAAATCCATACTCCGGTTCCGTTGATCCTCTTCCAGACGACACCGATGAAGAACACGCCGACAAACGGCATAACCAGATAGACGCCAACCAGCTGTAAATAAAGGAAGAGCGACTCGAACGAGGCAATCACCGGCGCCCATAGCGCGCCCAATAAAAACACTACAAGAACCGCGATCCGGCCCACGGTGATTTGCTGCTTCTGCCCGGCATCGGGCCGCCAATGGATGTAAAAATCGCGGGTAAAAAGCGT
>PMCY01000239.1:4810-6635 GCA_003154255.1 Candidatus Aminicenantota bacterium
TCTTGGCCGCCAGCACCCTCTGGACCAGCACTTGGTCCATGGACCAGTAGAAGCTTCCGGCCAGGAAGATCCCGATGAACATGCCTGGCCAGGGCACGTCCGGGTGGGTCGCCGGCTTGATCATGTGGAACCAGTCGGGGGACAGCCTGGCGTGCAGCCCCGCCCAGCCGCCGACGTGGTGCAGGCCCAGGGCAGTCAGGATGACCGCGGCGACCAGCAGGACCACGGTCTGGATGGCGTCGGTATAGACGACGGCGCGCAGGCCGCCTTTCATCGTATAGAGGGCGGTCAGCAGGCCGATCACCCAGATGACGGTGAGCTTGTCCCAGCCGAGCACGGCGGAGAAGACGATGGACGAGGCCCACAGCGAGATCGAGACCTTGGTCAGCACGGAGAGAACCAGCATCAGCGCCGAGAAAAGCCGCCGGATGCCGGAGCTGTAGCGCCGCTCCAGGAACTCGGGGACGGTGTAGACCTTGTTCTTCAGATAGAACGGCAGGAACAGCAGGATCAGCGGCAGGAGGCAGAAGACGGCCATCCATTCGAAGCCGCCCATGGCCAGGCCGATGGCGAACCCGCCGCCGGCCAGGCCGACGAAGTGCTCCGCGGAGATGTTGGCGGCGAAAAGCGACGCCCCGATGAACGGCCACTTCAACTGCCGGTTCGCCAGAAAGTAGCCCTCACTGGTCTTGGGCTTTCGGGCCGCGTAAAGCCCAATCGTGACGATGACCACGACATAGACGGCGATGATCGACCAGTCCAAAGGATGCAGGTTCATTCGTTTACCGTTTAGAGTCTATCCTGACGAACATCGGCCAATCCCCGACCAGCAGATCCGGCAAAACGCAGCCTTTGTCCTCATTCCGAATCATCGCTTTTTGCCGATAGCCATAGAGCGTATCTATCAGTTCAACCGATTCTGCGTGCATTCCGGGAAGAGATATCGTAACCGGCACGGGTTGGCAGTTATCGTCGCCCGCGCTCGTCCTCCACAGCCCTACCAGTAGCTCTCCGCGGCCGTTGCGGAATGTCTTCACCATCAGATCCTTCGGCACCCCTTTCACCACCACCGCGCCCGCGCCTCTGACCCCTCTAACATCATCCAACAGCGTGGAAACATACCCAGCGCTATAGTAAGCCGCGCGCGGCGACATATCCGACGACCGCAGAACCGCCCATTCCTGTACGCCGTTAGCGTTATAAAGCGACCACCACACCGCCCGGCACCCCAGCCAGGCATTGAGCGCAAAGAACCGGGCCAGGTACTTGGCCTGCGTCAATTCGCTTAGATCTCCCAAATCGGGCTTGGCCGGCTCGCCGGGAGCGAACCAGTTCATTTCATCCGCCCATATCTCCATCTTGGGGTTGTACTTATGCACGAGCTTGCGAAACGCTGCGATCTCGTCTTCGTAGGTTATAAGTTCGGCCGGCTTGGACTTAAACTCGAATTTTTCACCGACTTGAATCAGGTAGCCCGGACAGGCGAGCTCGGGCGTAGGATGGCCATAGGGGTGGAACGCGTAGGCGTCGAGGTACGGACCCGCGCCCTCCTCGANNTGTAGTCGAGCGAACACCCGGCGATCCCACCGAACACTACGAAGGCCTCCGGATTCGCCTCTTTCACCGCCTTCGCCGCCGCGGCCAGCGCCCGGCCATAGACCCTGGCCATCGCGACCTTCATGCTGTCGGCCCAGGCGTCGAAGAACCAGCCGTTCTCCTCGTTCCAGATCTCGAAGTATTTCACTCGGCCGCGGAAATGCCTGGCCATGAATGCGCAGTAGCCGGCGAATCCCCGGATCGCTTCCGGCGTCGTCGGCGCGCACTG
>PMCY01000015.1 GCA_003154255.1 Candidatus Aminicenantota bacterium
GTTCGAATCCTCTCAGGCACGCTTTATTTTTTTCCCCCGACTTGTCTCATCCGGCCCTTAAGGGTGATGAATATGTCCCAAAAAACGGCCGTCCCCGCCCACAAAGAATCCTCCTCCGATGATCGTATGCCCGTGCTTTTCGTCGGGCACGGCAGTCCCATGAATGCCATCGAGGAGAGCGTTTTCTCACGGGGCTGGCGGGAGGTCGCTCGGTCCCTGCCCAAGCCCAAGGCCATTCTTTGTATCTCGGCCCACTGGGAAACCCGGGATCCCCGGGTCACGGCCATGGACTCCCCCCCCACCATCCACGATTTCGGCGGATTTCCGGAAGCTCTTTACGCTATGAGCTATCCCGCCCCCGGCAACCCGGATCTGGCCGCTGAGACGAAGCGGATCGTCCGGCGAGTTCCTATCGGGCTGGACAGGGAATGGGGGCTGGATCATGGCTGCTGGAGCGTCCTCAGCCGGATGTATCCGCAGGCCGAAGTGCCGGTCGTCCAGTTGAGCCTGGCCCGCCGCCTGTCGCCCCGGGAGCAATACGCCCTGGCGGCCGCGCTCACGCCTCTGCGCCGGCAGGGGGTCCTCATCCTGGCCAGCGGCAATATCGTCCATAACCTTGGGCGCGTCGTCCTGCGGGGAGACGACTTCAACGAGCCCTTTGGTTTGGACTGGGCCCTGGCCGCGTCGGATAAAATCAAAACCCTGATCCGGGAAGACCGGCATGAAGAGCTCATGGACTATGGCCGGCTCGGCCGGGATGTGGCCCTGGCCGTGCCCACGCCCGAGCATTATCTTCCGCTCCTTTATGCCCTGGCTTTGAAGGAAGAAGACGAGCAGGTGACGTTCTTCAATGACCAGCCGGTGGCCGGGTCGCTGACGATGACCTCCCTCCTGATCCGGTCTTGAGCGCCGGTCCGTTTTCTTCGGGCCGGATCTATGGTAAATTGATCGCGGAACCGCGTGCTCGATGAAATCCAAAAAACGCGTCATTTTATCGCTGAGTATTTTTCTCGTCGTGTTTCTGGTCGGCGTTGCCGGCTATTGGTACTTCGGCGGCGGACCTCAATTTAATACGCCGAATACGCCCCGCTGGTCGCTTCTGGACTGCGTCTATATGACAATCATCACCATCGGGACGATCGGCTATGGCGAGGTTCACGGCCCGCTCAACGACTCAGCGCGTATTTTTACTTCGATCTATATCATCTTCTGCCTGGTGACGATCGCCTACGCGATGTCTTCGATAACGGCCTTCATCGTCGAGGGAGAGCTCAAGAACATCCTGGGGAGACGCAAGATGGAAAAAGAGATCCGGCACCTCAAGGATCATTTTATCGTCTGCGGCAGCGACGAGACCGCCGAAACGGTCATCCATGAGCTGCTGCTGACGAAAAAGAAGTTCATTGTCGTGGCCAACTGCAAGGAGGACACCGAAGCACTTCCGGCCGTGGGCGGATTTCCTTACGTGCAGGGCGATCCCACCGACGACGACATTCTGATCAAGGCCGGCATCGAGCGGGCCAAGGGCATCCTCCTGTCGCTGGCCACGGACGAGGCCAACCTATTCGCCACGATCTCGGCCCGCAGCCTCAATCCCCAAATACGCATCGTGACCAAGGCCCTCGATGTCCGCTCCCATAAAAAGATCTTCAAAGCCGGGGCGGACAGCGTCATCTCGCCGACATTCATTGGCGGCATGCGCATGGTCTCGGAGATGATACGGCCGGCGGCGACGACGTTCCTGGATCTGATGCTGCGCGAGCGGGCACGGGTGCTGCGCGTGGATGAAATCACCCTGCCCTCCGGCTCGCCCCTCGACGGCCTGACGATCGCGGAGTCCCGCATCGGAGAGAAGACCGGGGCCCTGCTGGTGGCCCTGCGGCCCGGAGGAAAAAAGGATTTCGCGTTCAATCCCAAGCCGGAAACGGTCCTCCGCGAAGGGGACATTCTGGTCTTCATCGCCTCGCCGGACATGGCCCAGGAGCTGGCCGCGTTGGCCGGGGCGGCCTAAAAAAAACCTTCCCAATCGAAATCATTTTTGCTAGAATTACACGCCCTGATGGCCCGTTAGCTCAATTGGTAGAGCAGCAGACTCTTAATCTGCGGGTTGTAGGTTCGAGTCCTACACGGGTCAATTTTCATTTATCACCGCCGAACCTCCGCCCATAAAACCGCCGCGCCTTCCCCGGCCGCGATTATTGTGTTATACTTCTAACCAGATAGAGGGAAAAATGAAAAAGCTATTTGTCCTTTCCACACTTGTTTGTTTCTTTTTTATATCGTCCACGTTTTCGCAACAGAAAGATGACTCAGGTTTTATGTCCAAAATGGATAAAGCTCCGCTTGTTTTTTCCGTTCCGAAGGATAAGTCGGATGAAGTATGGAAAAGAATCAATTTTTTTATCAGCGAATACAGCATGACAAAAATTCAGGTTGCAACGGATATTTTGGTCGAAACAAATATCCCGGGTAAGATGAGTGAATTCGGATATTCCGCAAGCAGGACAGCCAAGGGTGATACCGTGGAGTTTAAAGTAAAATGCAGCGGCCCCGCGGGATCTGAAAAATTGGCCGATAGAAATGCTCATGTCCTGGCTTATTATGCGGCGACGGGCGAGACCATCCCGTCAAACGCAGTTATCCGTCGGTAAGCAAGAATAAGCTGAGCGCGGGCCTCGCTCGTGCCCCTGATCGAAGTAAGGCCCACTGTCCTCTTCAAGCTCCAGGCGTCGCATTGACAGGACTTCTTTCCTTGGACTAAAGTCGTTTTACTGAATTTAAGGAGAAGTCCTCATGAACAATTCGATCCGCCGGCCTGGGGCGCTTCCCGCCGTCATGGCCCTCGTTCTTCTGTGCGGGACCGCCGCGGCCCAAACCTACAGCGCCTCCGCATTCAACGGGCTTCATTGGCGTTCGATCGGCCCATATCGGGGCGGCCGGACGCGGGCCGTCGCCGGCGTGCCCTCCCAGCCCAACGTCTTCTATATGGGCGTCTGCAACGGCGGGGTCTGGAAGACGAACGATTTCGGCCGGACCTGGACGCCGATCTTCGATCAGCAGCCGACCGGCTCGATCGGCGTCGTCGCCGTGGCGCCCTCCGACCCGAACGTCGTCTATGTCGGCTGCGGCGAAGGCCTCCAGCGTCCCGACCTTTCCACCGGCGACGGCG
>PMCY01000311.1 GCA_003154255.1 Candidatus Aminicenantota bacterium
CAGCGATCTCCGGACGGAAAGTGGGTCGCTTATGTCGTCGGCACGACCGATGCCGAGAAGGATAAACGGGACTCCGATCTTTGGATGGCGAGCTGGGATGGAACCCAACAGATCCGCCTGACCTTCACGACGGACAGCGGCGAAAGCTTGCCCCGCTGGAGCCCGGACGGCCGGTTTCTGGCCTTCCTGGCCTCGCGTGGAACAGAGGAAGAAAAGAAAACCGGCGCCCAGGTCTGGCTCCTTGACCGGACGGGAGGTGAAGCCCAGAAGCTGACCGATCTGAAAGGCGGCGTGTCCTCTTATGCCTGGTCCCCCGACGGAAAGCGCCTGGTGTGCCTCTCCAGCGACGTCGATCCGGCCGACGAGCCGGAAAAAATGGAAGGTTGGAAGAAGAAGGCCAAGCCGCCGATCGTCATCGACCGCTACCACTTCAAGCAGGACCGGGAAGGCTATCTGAAGCGGATTTATTCCCACCTCTGGCTGTTTGACGTGGCGGCCAAAAAAGCCGAGCCGCTCACGACGGGCGCCTATGAAGACAGCTCGCCGGTTTGGTCCCCGGATGGTTCCAAAATCGCCTTCGTCAGCCTGCGCGGCCCCGATCCGGATCGCACTGAGGATTCCAACATCTTCGTCATCGAGGCCAAAGCCGGCGCCCAGCCTAAACAAATCACTTCGTTCGTCGGTCCGGACCACGAACCGGCCTGGAGTCCGGACGGGAAATGGATCGCCTACCTGCAGGGCGACGAGCCCAAATATTCGGCCTATGATCTCTCCAAAATCGCCCTCATTCCGGCCGAGGGCGGCGCGCCCAAGATCCTGACCGGGAATCTCGATCGCTCGGCCGAAGGGCCGCTGCGTTGGACGGCGGATGGACAGGGCATCCTCTTTGTTTTCGACGACGACCGCGCCTCCGTTCTAGGCCGGGTCCCCGTCGCGGGAGGTTCGGTCGAACGCCTGACCAGCGGCCGTCGGACTGTTTCACGCGTGACCGTAGGCTCCGATGGCGCGCTGACGCTTCTGTCCGGAACCGCGGCGGAGCCGCTGGAAGTCTGCGTGTTCGAAAACGGCGTTCTGCGCCGCCTGACCCATCAGAACGACGCCCTCATGGCCGAGCTCCAACTGGGGATCACCGAGGATTTCGCTTCCAAGAGCAAAGACGGGGCCGAGGTCCATGGACTCCTGGTCAAGCCGGCCTCCTGGAAAGCGGACCAACGCTATCCGGCAATCCTTTATATCCACGGCGGGCCGAACGGCCAGGACGAATACGGCTTCACGTTCGATGCCGAATTTTTAGCCGCCAACGGCTACGTGGTCCTGGAAATGAATTACCGCGGCAGCTCGGGCCGCGGTTCGGCCTATCAGAAAGCCATCTTTGCCGATTGGGGACATAAGGAGGTTCTGGATCTTCTTGGCGCCATCGACCAGGCCGTGTCCATGGGGGTCGCCGACTCGGCCCGCTTGGGGATCGGCGGCTGGAGCTACGGCGGCATGCTGACCGATTACACCATCGCCACCGACGCCCGCTTCAAAGCCGCGGTCAGCGGCGCGGGCAGCGCTCTGCAGCTCGCGATGTATGGACACGACCAGTATGTGATGCAGTACGAATTGGAGCTGGGCGTGCCCTGGAAAGCCAAGGATGTCTGGATGAAGGTTTCCTATTCCTTTTTCCAGGCTGACCGGATCAAGACGCCGACGCTGTTTTTAGGCGGCGACAGGGATTTCAATGTGCCGCTGGCCGGCGGTGAGCAGATGTATCAGGCTTTAAAGAGCCAGAATATCGAGACCCAACTCATCATCTACCCCGGTCAGTTCCACGGCATTTCCCTGCCCAGCTATCAGCGCGATCGGCTGGAACGCTATCTGGCCTGGTACGACAAGCACCTTAAGCCGGCCAAACCGAGCCCCGCTGAGCCCGTAAAAAAATAGGCTTATCCCGATTTTTGGCGGGGCGCAGCCGGCGCATCAATTTTCCGGCGTTGCGCCGGCCTGGCGTTCATAGTCGATGATCGTTTCCAGCAAGAGCGTGCGCATCGTGCCCAGACGCCGGCTGATTACAGCGGCGATGCGTTTCATGATCAGAAAACCCGTCTCCGGCTTGGCGGCCAGAAAGTCCATCAGCCGGTCGCCGTCGATGGCCAGCGCGCGCACGTCGGTGACGGCCAGGGCCGAGCTGTTGTGATGGGGCTGTCCGATGACGGAGGCGAAACCGAAAACCTGGCCGGGCGTGTTGAGGACGGAGATGGTCACCGGTTCGGCTAGGGGGGACGCGTGGACCGTCAATCCGACCGTGCCTTTTAAAAGCAGGAGGATATGCCGGGCGGATTTTTCAGGCGAAAAAATGCTGCTCTGGGCGGCATAAGTCAGCTCCTGGCAGAGAGAGGCGATCATTTTCAGGTCTTCTTCCGGAAGGCCTTCAAAAAGCTCCAATCCCGCCAGTGTCTTTGCGGAAATCATGGCCATCTCCTTTTTCTGCTTGCGTGTCCCTATGATAGCCGAGTTCTCCGCGCCGGGCAATCGCGCCGCGCGCCCGCTTAGGTTTCCGGTACGGGCCGCGGAGCGCGCAGGAGAATGGCCAAGGCGGCCACGGAAATAAGCGACAGGACGGCGCCGAAAAGGAACGGCGCGGCCGGACCCCATTTCTGCCAGAGCAGGCCGGCGATGAGGCTGGCCGGCAAGGCGCTGATCCCCACGGCGGCATTGTACAACCCGAAGGCGGTGCCCCGTTTTTCGGAGGCCATGACCACGTCGGCGACCAGGGCCTTGCCCACGCCTTCGGTCGCGCCGTAATACGCCCCGTAGAGGATATAGAGCCCCCAAACCTGCCAGGACCGGGTGATGAAGGCGAATCCCAGGTAGACGAGTCCGTAGATGAGCCACCCGGCGACAATGACCCGCGGCCGGCCGATGCGGTCGGACAAGATGCCCGCCGGGACGGCCACGATCGTCGTCAACAGGTTGAAGAGGGCCAGCATGACCAGAATCTCGACCAGGGACAGGCCGAGCTGTTGGGAGCGGAGGATGAGGAACGCGTCCGAGGAATTCCCCAAGGTAAAGACGATGTTGATGGCCAGGAAGGCTTTGAAGCGGCGGTCGTAACCTTTCAGGGAGAGGCGAGGCGGCTTTCTCTTTGCCCCGGTGAGCGACTGCTCGCGAATGAAGAGTATGACGAGGACGACGCCGATGATGCCGGGCACGGCGGCCAGAATGACCAGCATGCGGAAAGTCGCCAGGGTCATGGTCCGGACCACGTGCGCGCCCAGGCTGATGAGGCCGGCGGCCGTGAGAAGGCCCAGGACGGCCCCCAGCGGATCCATGGCCCGGCTGTAGCCGAAGGCCCGCCCCTGGCGTTCGGCCTCGGTCGAATCGGCGATCAGGGCGTCCTTCGGCGAGGTCCGGACGCCCTTGCCGACCCGGTCAAGGAAGCGCAGGACGAGAACGAACGGCCATGTGCTGGCGAAGTAGAAGAGCGGTTTGGACAGCGAAGAGAGCGCGTATCCGGCCAGGACCAGCGGCTTTCTCTTGCCCCACTTGTCGGAGAACCATCCGGAGAACATTTTGAGAAACGTCGCCGTGCTGTCGGCGACGCCCTCGATCAAGCCGATGATGGACGTTTTGACGCCCAGGACGTTGGC
>PMCY01000117.1 GCA_003154255.1 Candidatus Aminicenantota bacterium
GTGAGCAGGGTGACGGACAGCCAGACGACGGTCGTCACGGCCACGGTGATCAGGACGATCCAGGCGAATTGCCTCGGGTCGCTTTGGGAAAAATGGAATTTCGCTTGAAGCGTGACGGACGTGACGAAAGCGGCCAACATGGCCGAGACCTCGCTCCAGGCATTGATCCGCCACCAGAACCAGCGCAGGAGATAGACGAGGCCGGTCCCGGCGCCCACGGCGATCATGAATTTCCAAGCGTCGGCGATCGAGTCCATGAAGAATGTGACCACCGCCGACATGACCATGAGCAGCATGGTCATGAACTGAGAGACGCGGACGTAATGTTTATCCTCGCGGTCGCGGAGAAGGAAGCGCCGGTAGAGATCATTGACCAGGTAGCTGGCCCCCCAATTGAGCTCGGACCCGATCGTCGACATGTAGGCCGCGGCGAAAGCCGCCAGCATCAGGCCCCGCAGCGATATGGGCAGGTCGATGATCAGGACACGGATATAGCCCGACTCGGGATCCGCGGCAAAGGCCGGATCGCCCTGGAACTTGACCACGGCCACGAGAGCGACCAGGATCCAGGGCCATGGCCGCAGGGCGTAATGGGCCAGGTTAAACCATAGCGTGGCCAGGACGGAATGTTTTTCGTTTTTGGCGCTGAAGATGCGCTGGGCGATGAACCCTCCTCCGCCGGGCTCCGCGCCCGGGTACCAGGAGGCCCACCAATTGACGGCGATATAGACGAAAAAAGTCAGGAGCGGCATCCAGGTCGAATTCAGGTCCGGGACAAACGAAAGGAGCGACCCTGTCCCCCGGCCGGATGCCTCGACCGCGTGGATTCCGGCAACAAGGCCGCGCATCCCGCCCAGCGAACGGACGGCAAAAACAGCCAGGACGATGACCATGCCCATTTTGAGGACGAACTGGAAGAGATCCGTGACCAGCACGCCCCACAACCCCGACAGCGTCGAGATGGAGGCGGTCAGGGCCATGATGGCCAGGGCGATGAGCAGGGCCTGGACCTTGGTCACACCCAGGACCAGCACCAGGATCTTGACCATGGCCAGGTTGACCCAGCCCATGATGATCAGGTTGATGGGCAGCCCCAGATAGAGCGCCCGGAACCCGCGCAGGAAGCGGGCCGGGGCCCCGCTGTAGCGGATCTCGGCGAATTCGACATCGGTCAGCACACCCGCCCGCCGCCACAACCGGGCATAGAAAAAGACGGTCAGCATGCCGCTGAAGGCCATGCTCCACCAGATCCAATTGCCCGAAATGCCGTTGCGGGCGACCAGACCGGTGACGGCCAGAGGCGTATCCGCGGCGAAAGTCGTAGCGACCATGGACGTACCGGCCAGCCACCAAGTCGCTTTCCGCCCGCCGACGAAGAAATCGTTGACGCTCCGCGTAGCCCGTTTGCGGTAATAAAGCCCTATGCCGAGGTTGAGAGCGAAATAGCCGGCGATCACCAGAGCGTCGATGAGGGTCAGGCGCATTCGTTCACTCCTCCCGATTTCGTTCCTTGATTTTTACTACACAATGTCATAAAAATAAAACGATTTCCCGCGGCTTCCCACTGGGGATCGATTCCCGAAGGAGCGCTCATGAAAAAATCGATTCTGCTCGGCCTGATCGCCCTGCTGGCCGCCACCGTCGCGGCGCAGGGGGCTGATTTCGGCTATCCCCTGGACGGCGAATCCTGGTATCACATCAAGGCCCGTTTCGATAATACGGCGACCCTGGGGCCCGGAGTCTGGAGCGTCGTCGCCGTCACGGTTAACGGACAGCGGGCCCGCGACTTCGCCCTCAGCCAGAAAGGCAGAGAGACGACGGCCCCCGAAGTGGAGGGCGCCTCGCCTTTCGAGCTCAAGGTCCGTTGGAGCTGGCAGGCCCGCCAGAGCTACGAAATCGCCGTCCAGATGCAGAACGCCAAGCTCAAGAAAACCGCCACGCTCACGGCCAAGGACAAGGCCCCAGCGGGAAAAGGCTATTGGGACCGCGGCTGGAAAAACTACCTGTCCCTGGTCGTTTCCGAGGACAGCGGCATCGGACGGACCAACGACCCGGTCCACGCCACGTTCGGAGTCCTCTCCAGCTACCTCCAATCCACCGACGAGCTGCGTCTCGTGCGGATTGAGAAGAAAGACAATGACGCCGTTTATATGGACATTCCCTTCCAGGTTTACGATGTCCGGATCTGGAACGATCCGGCCATCACCGCGCAGGTGGACAAGGACGAAAAGACCGGGCGGACGATCGTCCGCTATCATCCGACGACGTCGTTCAGCGTAGCCTTCCCGGCCAATCTCAAGCCCCGCCAGAAGGCGACCTACATTCTCTTCTACAACAACCCGGGCGCCAAAAAACCGGCCTTCAAGACCGATCTCAAGGTGACCGGAACGGGATTGGGAAAAACAATCGAGAACGATTTTTACAAGGTCACATTGCACCCCAAAAGCGGCACGATTTACGAAGTCATCGAAAAATCCACGGGTACCAAGCTTGAACACAAGCTGGAAACGAACGGCTCAGTTCATTGGAACCCCGACGTCTATTCGCCGCCCCACGCCTGGTACCATGTCTCCGACTGGGACAATCCCAAGTCCGCCGAGGATTCCGGGCCGATCTTCTACTCCCTGCGCCGCGAAGCACCCCTGCCCATGCCCAAGGGCATCCAGGTGGCCATCACCTACTACTTCTACGCCAACACCCCNNGGTTCGCTCAAAACTCTGGATTTCTCGGCCTCGCGCCTGCACCCCAAGCATGCCGCCCAGATCAGGCCGGACACGCCCTGGGTGGCCTTCTACAATGACGCCATGGGGCTGGGCTTCGCCAGCCTGTTCCTCGAACAGGCGCTGCCCAACCTGCACGGCGGCTCGGCCTCCCAGCAGCAGCCGTATATCTACATCGAGAATGGGCCGTGGTATTACATGTCCCGGGGTTTTGTCTATTCTTTCGGCTCGAACAACCAGACCCGCATGCTTCCGGTGAAGGCGGGCAGCCTCTATTACGACAAGAACGCCTGGATTCCCTTCGCCTTCACCAAAGACAAGGGTTTCGCCGCCCGGCTGGACGCGCTCTACGGCATGCTGACCCATCCTCTCGGCCTGCATGAGGACGCCGAGACGTATATCGAGAGCCCCGAAGGCTGGATCACCCCCATTCTGACCGAGCCGTTCGAAGAAGGCGTCAAAGGCGCGATCGCCAATCCGAAGAAGAAATGAAGACCTCCGGCATCGAGGCCGTCATCGCCCGCCAGGCTCCGTTCGTCGAGCGGGAGCGGACAATCGGCCGGGGGGAATACCGTCTCCGCTGGGCCGCCGTCCAAAAAGCCATGGCCGCCCGCGGCTACGATCTCCTCTATGCCTGCGGCAGCGAGCTCGACCGCTCGGATGCCGCCTGGCTGGCCGGGATCTTCGATCCCATCATCGAGCGCTACGGCATTCTCGTTCCCCGGACCGGGACCCCGGTGGCCGTGGCCGGGTCGGAAGGCGGGCACGTCATCGAGGACTGCGTCCGGGCCTCCGGCGTCGGCGTGGCCCTGCTGCGCGAGTTCCAGATCTCCGATGAGGACTACCGGCACGCCCGATTCGGCGCGATCGAGGATGTCGTTTCGTCCCTCGTTCCGCCCCGGGCGGGTCGCCCCGTCCGCATCGCCCTGGCCTCGAGCGGCCAGTTCATCCCCCACGACCACGTCCTGATGCTGCAGGGCCGCTTCGGCGCCGACAATGTCGTTTTCGACACGGAGCTCCTGCGCCGCCTCAAGTACGAGAAATCGCCGCAAGAGCTGGCCCTCATCGGCGCGGCCGCCGCTATCGCCGACGCCGCCTTCCTGGGAATGCTCGGCGCCGTCGCTCCGGGTGTCCGCGAGCTCGACGTCGCCGCCGTGGGCGATTACATCATGAAACGCCTGGGAGCGGGACGCAGCGGGTTCCCGACGATCGTCTCTTCCGGAACGCGCGGCCGGAGCGTTCTCGGCCCGGCCACGAACCGGGTCATCCGGAAAGGCGAATTCGTTTCTCTCGGCGTCAGCCCGGCGCTCAACGGCTATCACGGCATCATGCGCCGGACGGTCAAAGCCGGGGCCGAACGGACATTTCCCGAGACTCAATTTTTCGCCGCCCTGGAAGGCCTCTATCACGCGGTGATGAAAGCGGCCGCCGAGACAGCCCGCCGGGGATGGGCCTCCTGCCGCATCGACGCGGCCGGAAAAACCTATCTTGAAGGCACGCTTCTCAAAAACAAGCGCGGCCGGATGGTCACTCCCCGCGAACCTTATACCTTCATCCACAACACCGGTTGCTCGGAATGCCAAGAGGGCTTCGGAGCCGTGACCCCCTACACCAAAGAGCCCCTGGGCCGCCATGCCGCTCTCATGATCGACGTCGCCTTCCTGGGCTTCGACGAGAAGAAGCGGCGGGTCTTTCCCGTCGAATACGCGGTCATCGAGGACGGATTCTGGAAAAGCGGGCGGACGATCGGCGTCTATAACCGGATGCCGCTTGATGTCCAGGATTTGGCCGGGCGGGAGATGATCGAGATCCCCGGCAACCGCCTGAATCCCTATCACCGCCCCTATGCGGACGCCGCCGCCCGAGAAAAAAGGAAACGAAAGTGAGGCCGGCCGCGTTTTACCCCCCGTATGTCGCCTGTTCCCAAAGGGAGTCCAAAATGATCCGAAGAATATTCGTTTGTCTGGCCGCATTAGCCGCGCTGGGAAGCCCATCCGGCGCGATCCCGGCTGCCGAAGGCCTGCTCGAATTCGTGGCTCCGACCGTGGACGCGCCTTTTTTCCTTATCCGCGCCCCCTTCGAGATCCAGGGTCCGGAGATCAGCTTCAACGGCGTCAAGCTGAACGACAAGGAATTTGCCGATTTCGTCCTTCTGAAAGACGGCCGACCCGTGGACACATCGAAGCTCGTGGCTCCCGGAAAATACACCCTTGTTTTCCGCCATGCCTGGGTCCCCAACGCTCCCTATCACGCCGCCGTCCCGACGGTCGCGCCCTCGCGGGCCTGGGAGGCCGGGACCATGGAGTGGCGCGGCATCGCCCCGCCATATGGCGGAGTTCCGCATCCGGAGGAAGAGGGTTTTTTTGTGCCCTTCGTCCTCGAAGAGGAGGCCGGCATTGAACGCAAGGGCGAAATCGTCTACTTGACGGTGACCGCCCCCAAGTCCGTCCTGGAAGGGGCCAACCTGGGAATTTACGACAAGGAAAAGCGCCTGCCCTTCCAGCCCCTGGAAATGAAGGAATCGACACCCCCCGAGTCCCAGGCCAAATCCCATCCGGTGACATGGACGTATAAGATCGCCATCTCCGTCGACCTCAAGGCCCGCGAACGCAAGCTCCTGCGCGTCTTCAAAAGTGCGGCCACGGCCGCCTTGCCCAACGCTTTCACCGTTTCGGGCGAAAACCTCGGAAAAACCGTCCAGGGCGAGCGGTATACGCTGACGTTCCATCCCCAGAGCGGGCAGATTCTGACCATCGACGACGCGGCCTCCGGGGTCAAGCTCTATAATAAAGCCGGCGTCATCCATTGGAACCCCGACGTATTCACCCCGGGAATCGCCTGGGACCATTCCTTCGACTGGAACCCGCCCCAGGCTTTCGCCGAGCGCAACGGGGCTTTTCTCTACCTGAACGCGCGCAAGGGGCCCCTGCCGCGCATCCGGGACGTTTTCCTGGAGGTCAAATATACACTGGAGAAAGGCGCGCCGTATTTTCTGGCCGAAACGCGCCTGCGCGTGGACAAGGACCTCGGCGTCGTCGCCTTGCGCAACGACGAGATGGTCCTGTTCAAGGAACTCTTCGACACGATCGTCTATAAAGACGCCCGCGGGACGGTGGTCAAAAAGCCGCTCAAAGAAAATCCGGACAAGCCCTTCGGTCTGGCCCTTATCGCCCCCTCGGATCTGGATTGGGTCGGCCTGCTCAACGCCAAGGCCGGATATGGCTTTTTCAGCCTGCGGTTGGAGTCTTCGGTCAGCAACCTGGAAACGTCCGGAACATACCTGCATCGGCCGGGAACGTATTTTTACGCCCCCTCTGACGGCGATTACGTCTATTGGGTCCGCCCCTGGAACTATACCTGGGGCGAGTTCTCAACCAGCAATCTCCTGACGGCCCTTCCCGCCGGCACGATCCTTTATGAAAAAAACGCCTATCTCGTCTCCCGCTGGAGCGACTCGACCCCGTCGATGCTGGAAGCTCTGCTCAAGCGGCTGAAGAATCCGGTGCGGGTCTACTGATGGAATTCGTTGACTTCCGGCGGGGCGTGCGGGGCGGCGGGCTGGAGATCCTTTTTCCGGGCTGGAAGCCCGGCGAGGCGGTGGCTTTTTATTCGCCCCACGACGACGACGCCGTCCTGGGGGCAGGATACCTCATCCGGGCCGTGATCGAAAACGGCGGCGCGCCCCATGTGCTCGTTTTCTGCCGCGGCGACGCGGGCTATTCGACGCCCTCCGGGAAAGCCGGCATCGTCGCCGTCCGGGGCGAGGAAACCATCCACGCCTATGACGCCCTCGGCGTTCCGGCCGCCGCGATCACATCCTTCGACGTCCCCGATTTCGCCTTGATGGACCGGATCGGCCGCGATCGTGCGCCCGGATCGCTTTTCGACCGGCTGGTCATTTATCTGAGGCTCCACCGCGTGCGGCGGATCGTTTTCAGCAGCGGGAACTTCGAACATTGGGACCATACGGCGGCGTTCTATGCGGGAATCTACACCTCGCCCCAGGCCGGGGATCCCATCCTGGCCGATCTGGGCCCGCCCTCCCCCATCGCCACTTTTCTGCAATATGCGGTCTGGTCCGATTTTTCCCCCTCCCCCGATCGGCTTTCCCCGGCCGCGGACAAGGCCATCCTGGGCTCNNCGGCGACGATCTTTTGGAGCTGTATCAGGAATTCGGCCTGCGGCAGCCGATCGATTTTGAACCCTATCGAGAAGCCCTGAAATCCTGCCGCCGGATCTGATCCGCCGGAAAGAGGTCCCCATGTTTTCTATCGGCGTCGACAGTGGAACGCAAAGCACCAAGGTCCTGATCGTCGATTTCGAAACAGGGCGGGTCGTCGGGCGCGGCCAGGCCCCCCACGCCATGATCCCCGGATTGAAGCCCGGCGAAAGCGAGCAGAACCCCGAAGTCTGGATCACGGCTTTCGAGGAGGCCCTCGGCGAAGCGCTCCGCGAAGCCCGCATCGATCCCGGTCTCGTCCGAGCCCTGGGCGTCTCGGGTCAGCAGCATGGTTTCGTGCCGCTTGACTCGGACGGATGTCCGATTCGACCGGCCAAGCTATGGAACGACACTTCGACCGTAGCCGAAAACGAGATTTTACTGAAGGCTCTTGGGGGGACGGCGGCGGCGATCGAAAAGCTCGGACTGGCCCCAGCCGTCGGCTTCACGGCATCGAAGATCCTCTGGCTCAAGCGGCACGAACCGGAGGCTTTCGCCCGTCTGGCCACGATCCTCCTCCCGCATAATTATATAAACTACAAGCTGACCGGACTTGCCCGCATGGAATACGGAGACGCCTCCGGCACCGGTTTGATGGATATCCGCTCCCGGCGCTGGCATTCGGAGGCTTTGGCCGCCATCGATCCCGGCTTGGGCGCCAAGCTCCCGGCCCTTCAGGATTCCATTGAACCCATCGGACCGATGAAGGTGGGTACGGCGGCCGCCTTCGGCTTCAAGGACGTCCTGGTCTCTTCGGGCGGCGGCGACAACATGATGGGCGC
>PMCY01000004.1:0-4604 GCA_003154255.1 Candidatus Aminicenantota bacterium
GCGGCGATCGATTCCACTTCGGGCAATTCAGGCATGCCGGCATTGTAGGCCAAGATCGGGACCGTGTCGACCGCGGCAGTAGGATAAAATTGGGGTCGCATCCACAGTCTGCTAATCGTCCGGCTATTTTCGATTCAGATGGAGCGGCCCGTTATGATTAGCAGACTGTAGACGCGACCCCATTCTTCCCCAATTTTCTCTTGCTTTGCGCTCCCGCTTGGTCTATGATTTTGACTCTTAAAATCATGAAAAAGATTGCCGTATTGATCCTCGGATGGCTGGTGCCCGGTCTCGGCCACATCGTCCAAAAAAAATATGCCCGGGGATTCACATTCCTGGCCTGCATTCTGGGAATGACGGGCATGGGCCTCTGGATGTCCGGCCGCATCTATCCCTTCCAAACGGAAAATCCCCTGACCATCCTGGCCTTCTTCGCCGACATCGGCAACGGCTTGCTTTATCTCGTTTCGCGTTTCGCGGCCATTGGGGTCGGCGATCTCAAGCTGGTCACCTTCGAATTCGGCACGGCCTATATCGCCGGGGCCGGCCTTCTGAATTACCTCGTCGCCCTGGACGCCTACGACATCGCCGCGGGGAAGAAGAAATGATCTTCCAAAGCCATTTCATCTCCATGGCCGTCTATGCCGCGCTTGTCGCCGTCGTCCTGGCTCTGCTTCGGAGAAATGAACCCAAGTCGCGCTGGAAATACGGCATCTTCCTCTTCCTGGCCATGGCCGGCGGAGCCCTCCTCTTCGGCTGGCTCATGTATCTTTTTACTCTATGATCGCGATTTGATCAAAGATGTGATTTTGTGCCCTCAGACACTGCTTTATAAAACGAACAAATTTCGGCAGTGCCTCATTTATAAGCTTTTTCAACATTCAGAACTTCTTCCCGAACACAATAGTTTTAACAAAATCGTTGCATCCGGGATAAATCAGGATTCGCATTTCAAATCACGATAGGAGCCCGGATTTAGGTCGGAACCAGTGGACGGGCGGGGGGAGCCCCTATAAAATGTCTCTATTCGTGTATCTATTCGATTGGCATCGAGGGCATGATGTCTCATGATTCCATCTATTGCCTAAGCGTTGACCACATGCTTTACAATAGATAATATGAGAAAAATAGAGTACAAGGGAAAGCACAATACAGCCAATCCATATACCGAGATATAAATCGGATCCCATTCTATTTTCCAATGCGGTAAGGATACCGATGTATGCACTTGAACCAATAATTCTAGGCGTAAATGGACACAGCGCCACCCCCAAAATGAAAAGAATTGCAACCATTCAAACCTCCCAATTAAAGAAATATGCAGCTTTTGTAACTTAAATTTGGATAAATATCAACATGACAGACGCATTGAGCTTCCCCTTATAACTGGATAGGAATTGAAGGTGCATTGACGCCGACTTTTTTTGAAAAAGAGACATGGTGCATATAATTAAAAGTCAACACAGCGTGGTCCTTAAGGCTAAAGTTGCGTGGGAAGCGGGGGGACTCGCAAAAGGACTTTTTCATCAGATCTGCCGGCTCTGGGTTGAGAACGATCGGCTCAACAAACCATAGCAACTTCGTCGCGGGAAAGGCATGTCTTGATCAAACACAACAAATCAAGGGTTGGTTTTTCGATGCCCACAAAAAGTGATTATTGCATGCCCACCGACAACAAAGTCGCTTGTCAGGTCAGTCATTCGCCTGCGCATATTGGGGTGTCCTACGGCCTATCAAGAGCGGAATATTTCTAACGGGCTATATGACTCTATTACGGACCGTCTCGGGCGAACAATTGGAATCTATCAATATTACCGGAATGCCGGGCACTTTTCTTTTTATTTTCCCTCTCTGCTTCCAGTTACTTTTATTACTTTCGATATTCGCAACTAACCATAAAATAAAAAGTCGAATTGATAATAATTTATTTATAATTTTATCTTTATCGACTCATGCCTACGTATTTATCGCGGCGACTCTTTATAATTATTCGGCCGATTACAAGACGTGGGGAATAATAAGCACTTTAATCATAATTACGTTTACAATTTCCCTATTCAGAATGATCAAGAAGAAACTTTAAACGATCGAAGCCAACGACGAAATAGTGTTTCGATTCTCAATTAAAAATATGAGATTTCATATTTTCCCGGCCTTGTGAGGAGGGACAGTCCTCCCGCCGCAGCGAGGGCATTTCCCATTGCTGAAGAGAGACGCGTTGGCGCATTTCCCGCAATAGAAAAAGCCGCATTTCGCGCAAACAAGACCGGTTTCCCCTACTCCGCCGATTTTCTTTCCGCATTGAGAGCATTCCCAACTCATGCTGCCTCCTATACTGAATATTGAATCGATTCAATAGACGCTCATAATTAACGCTATTATTTCAAATCGTCAAATGCCGCGCCCCGATAATTTGATATTGTCGAGATTCGTTGGAAACTTTGGAGCCCTGCGAGTGCGGCCATTATAGAAACCCTCAAGAAAGGCTAGCGGTGAGGCGTCCACCGGGCAAAACGCACCTCCAGAAACAAGGCAAAGGCAAGGATAAGAAAGAATCCGGCGTTTGATCGAAGAACGTCCGACGCACCTCCCGCGCGTTCAAGTACGAACTTGGTATCTCCAAAGACGCTCCATGTCAAAAAAATAGCGAAACCAAACGCTACAATCCGACCAAGAATGCGTACTCGACGGAGCTTGTCGACTCGCCTCTGAAACTTAGATAGCAACAACGACGATACATAAGCAATCAATACCAACGTTGCCAACGCCGCAGCGATTCGGTAGCGCGGTTCAAATCGAAGAGTTTGGAAGAGACCCGTACGGTCAAGTACGGCCAACAAGGGCCGTACGAGCGGTTCAAGAATATTGGCGATAGCATTCATAATCAGGCCTCAATAAGAATCGAAGTAATAACGAATTCATTTCCTTGGAATGCCCCATGGAAGAACGAAACACATCCCCAGGTTTTTAAATATGCTCCATCTTCGTCGTTTTTTCGCCGCAGCGGGGACACTTTCCATTTCCTGATGCGAATAATCCCAAGTGGGCATCACAACATTCCGGACAGTAGATATAGCCGCAATTACACATCGACGTCCGGCGACTTTCCCAAAGCCGCTCCCCAATTTTTTCCGGCAATCGGAGCATTGAAAGTTTTCCAAGGCAAATGCCTTCTATTTGACACGAGGAATTTGATTTGAATGGATTAGCCTTTTTAAATTTCCACAAACTTAACGGCGATAACCACGCTGGTTGCCGCACCCCGGATTATGTCCTTCATTCGATCGGACAAAAACATGCCTTCACAAAAAACTTTCTTTTTATGATTGAACCAACTTCCCCCATTGATCCCCATGCACCTGAATATATTGAAAGAAATAATAATGTCAAGAAAACATTTCTTATGATAATGAACGGATATTTCAAGTTTTCATACAAAACATTGACAACGAAACATCGCTTCAATAAAATCCAGACAAATTATTTAGAGGGTGGTTAAATATGTCGAATGAGAACCTGCCGAAGAAAATCGGTAAATATGAAATTCTGGATGTCATTGGAAAGGGGGGATTCGCCGTCGTTTACAAAGCCCACGACCCGGACATCGACCGGGACGTGGCCATCAAAGTCATCCATACCAACCTAGGCGAAGGGACGGAAGGCGAGCTCAACTATCAGAGATTCCGAAAGGAAGCCTCGATCGTCAGTAACCTCAAGCACAACAGCATCGCTACGATCTTTGATTCCGGCAAGACGGCGGATGGGCAGCCTTACATCGTCATGGAGTACATCCAGGGCCGGAGCCTGCGCAAGATCATCGAAAGCGGAGAGACGCTCGGCAAGGAACGCACCGTCCGCATCATCATCCAAATCTGCGAGGCCCTGCAGGTCGCCCATGACAAGAAGATCGTTCATCGCGACATCAAGCCGGACAACATCCTAGTCGACGAAAACGGCAAGGCCTCGCTCCTGGACTTTGGGATAGCCCGCGTCGAGGACAGCAACCTGACCCAGGCCAACACGGCCCTAGGCACGTGGTCCTACATGTCCCCCGAACAGATCAATCCGACCTTCCTGAAGAAGCACGAGACGATCGACGGCCGGACGGACATCTATAGCCTGGGCGTCGTCCTCTACGAGATGGTGGTGGGGAAAAAGCCTTTCGAACGGGCTCCCGGCGATCACCCCACCAAAATCCTCCACGACATCATCAACGCCCCGGTTCCGGAGCCGGTTCCCCGCTCCAGCGACCTCGAAGACGCCACCCTGAAGGCGATCATCCTGACCGCCATGGCCAGGGACAGGGCAGCCCGTTTTCCGTCCTGCCGGGAGATGGCGCGGGCCCTCGGCTCCGTCGTCGAAGCCAGCGGCGAGCGAACATCCGAATCCACCTTTATCTTCGATGTCACGCAGAAAAAATACACGGGCAGCCTGGAGCAGTCAAAAAGCTTCTTCGGAAAATACAAGACCATCCTCTTGGCTACGGGCGGAATGATCGCGATCCTGGCCGCTTTCCTGCTTTTCCGCAAACCCGTGCAGTACGAAGACGCCATTTCCATCGCGGCGTTCGACACGAAGAACAGCCAGAATTTGAAAGACGCCGA
>PMCY01000004.1:4632-6174 GCA_003154255.1 Candidatus Aminicenantota bacterium
CCGCGATTTCCGGTTCAAGGGGCCCGGCGATCTCTTGGACGGAGGCGTCGACGCCATACTGAAGTTCA
Source organism: Candidatus Aminicenantota bacterium (assembly GCA_003154255.1). Taxonomy (GTDB): domain Bacteria; phylum Acidobacteriota; class Aminicenantia; order Aminicenantales; family UBA4085; genus UBA4085. The sequence continues at coordinate 4,701 of PMCY01000004.1, forward strand.
TCGGCGAGGTCAGCGGCAACATCACCGGCCCGATCGAGGGTGGCAAGAAATTCACCCAGATCTGCACAGCCAAATGGGACGCCTTGTCGGAGTTCGTCAACGGCCTGGATCATTGGAAAGTGCTGGACACGGACGCCGGGAGCCATTTCGAGGCGGCCATCGCCAAGGACCCCAATTTCGCCCTGGCCTTCCTGAAAAGCGCCGAGGTTGAGCTCTTCAGCGAGGACTACGACAAGACGAAAAAGCTGGTCCAGGACGGGATGAAGATGAATGCCCGGTCGATCAATAGCGACGACGATCAGTTCAAGGCCATCCAGGCGCGCCTCGACTTCAACCCCGACAGGGAAATCGAACTGAGGCAGAACCTAGTCACGCAGTTTTCCCAGAAAAAGGAGTTCGCGTACGATTTGGCGGAGGCCTATTTCCACAGCGCGGATGCCGAAAACGCCATCCGTGGATACTTGGCGGCCATCAAGTTGGACAAGAATTACGCGGTCGCCTACAATCACATGGCATTCTGTTATTCCTGGCGAGGTCTTCACGAGGACGCCATTAAGAATCTCAAGGAATATGTCCGTCTCTCGGACGAGGCCATGAAGCGGGCCCGAGAGGCCGCCAAGAAGCCGGCGGCCGGAGAGGATATCGACGCCAACGCCCACGACAGTCTGGCCACCGGGTATATGTTCAAGGGCGAGTACGAGAACGCCTTGGCCGAATTGGAGAAGGCCCGCGGCGCCCACCCCGGCCTGGAATATCTCTATGGGGATTTCGCCACCAACTTAATCTTCCTGGGACGGCTGCAGAAGGCCACGGATAACATCAAGACCTGTCTCGAAAAGAGCCATCTCAGCACAGCCGAGGTCGACGCTGATTCGAATTATGCCTTGGTGGAGATCCTGCGCGGGAATTATCCAAAAGCCGCCGTCTATCTCAACCAGGCCAAGGATTTCTACCGCAATTCCGAGATCCTGGAGGAGGCGGCCGCCCTCCCCTTCTGGCTCTCGGGCCTGATCGCCTATAAGCAGGAAAACCAAGTCCAGCTCGCGGAGGCCATCGCCTTCCTGAATAAGAGCGTCGAAAAGTATAAGCTTGGTCCGAATAAGTATTTCCCGGTCTACAAGTTTTACATTCACTTGTGCGCTTTGGAGACCGTCCTGAAGAGGACCAACCATCTGAATGACCGCATCGCGGACGCCAAGGCCATCATATACAAGATGGGCTATTGGACTTCCAAGTTCAACACCGCATATTTCCTGACCGAGTACGCCGACCTCCTCTTCAAGGCGGCGCCATTAAGGAACCAGGATTCGGCGCAAGAGCTGCTGAAGTTAGTCGCCGACTACAACGGCAACTACGCCCCGGCCCACATCCTGCGGGCCAAGATCTACCGGGAGACCGGCGATCGGGAAAAAGCCCGGTCGGAATGCGCGGCCGCGCGCAAAGTGCTGCTCGGGGCCGACCCGGATTATGTCGG
>PMCY01000332.1 GCA_003154255.1 Candidatus Aminicenantota bacterium
GGCTCTGGTCTTAACACTCGTACCAGCAGGCAAAACCCATCCGAAATCTAAGTCTAAAGAAAAAGGGGACGTCTTCATTTATGATAAATCGGAAAAACCTTTTTGTATAATCGAAAATGACCTTTTTAAAAGCAGAGTGAACTTAAAAGAGGCCGATTTAAAGACTTTTGCGATATTGCTTTCGCTTGAAGATTCGATTGGTCTTTATCAAATGAACAAGGCTTTGCTTCCGACCTTTTGCCCGCAATGTTCGAAGTATTATTGTGGAGAACATTGGAATGTAAATATATTGTTCGATGATGGTTACTTCGATTGTGCAAATGGGACTTGTCCAGAGGGACATAAAAAAACGATAGAAGACTGAAAAAACTGTTTTTATTTACACACCTACTCTGTTTCGAATCGATATCAATGGCGCGTTTTTAGATTTTTCTCAGTTCATTCCAAACCAGACGATATTTCTTCAATCGCTCAAAATCATCTGATTTAATCTCAGATAATCGGCGTATGTCCATATTATCCCCTAGATCGGCCAGTTTCAATTTCCTCGCCAACGGATTTGGTTCGATTCTAACAATAAAGTCTCCAAAGGATTCACCTTTTCGTCTTGTCAGACAATCAACGGCTTCGATCACGCTATTCGGGAATCCGGCTTTCTCCGGACTTTGGATAGTCACAAAATCCGAATCCTCAACAACATCATGCAAAACCGCAACGATCATTTCCTCTTCAGTCGACATCTTCATCATGACTCGTAAAGGATGAAGAATATATGTATTTCCGCCCTTATCGGTTTTTCCGGAATGGACTTCAAGGGCGATCTGAAGCGCATCATCGAGTTTCGGCATTTTATATACCCCCATAAACAATAACCGGCCTCACTTAAGCGCGATTAATTTTGATGATACTTATTACAGTGAATAGCGAACTGCGGATGCCCGATACTCGCGGCCGTTGATTTGGGGAGCGGGAACTAAACGGTTAATGACACCAGCATAATGTTCCGCTTCTCTTTGCAACAACTCCTCCGAAAGGGAGGACTGTTGTTTCAAGACGTCCTCGTATTTTTTATACAATGGCTCCTGAAGGCCGTTTTCCTCTAAAAGATGGACCACCGCATTCAGGGCTATGACGTGGACCTCTCCCGCGAAACCACGTGTCACCAGCATCCCTGTCGGATCGAATTCGATTAATCCCAACTCCTTCCCGCTCTTTTCTTCTTTTAATAACAAGCCAATTTTCATTTTATGTCCGTTGAAGTTCTTTCCAAGCCGCCTCAATAATCTTCATCGAGAGGTCATCCGGATGATAATATCCATTCAGCGAATCTAGAAATTTCTTATTATTTCCCCATAAGCCCAATCTATTTCTAATATCCGCGCCAAGCCCGAGGTGATAATTAATCAGATCATCTTCAGCGGAGTTTTTTAGAGTCAATTTATCGGCTTCTGGCATCCTATCAAGTAAATACTTTACAGCCTCTTCGATTGTTGACGGAAGTTCTTCAGGCATGATTAATGGTTCCTTCCAGTCTTGGCATTTATTGATACGAGCCATGATCATGGCATTAGGATATTAACTCCAAGAACATCTTATAGGATAATATTAAGTTCTGGAACATGGACGAAAAACTGATCTGCCCCTATTGCGCCAGCACCAGCGTTCGGCTGTTGGACGGCATGTTTACCGTCCGACTCGTAGAACGCCCAGAAGGCGGCGGGTTTGTAGAGCGGAAATGCCCGGTGTATCTGTGCTTGGCGTGTGGACACGACTTTGACGACGTGGAGGGCGGGGAAGGCTCGGAGCTTGAAGAAAACGGCGAGCCTCCCTTCGGTTGAAGAGATGGGTTAACCCAGATGACTTGCCCTCGAAGATAAAGACGCGGGACACGCTACGTTTTTCTCACAACCCCTTCGTTTCCAGGTGCGTCGAGCCACTCCTAAACACCCCTATATTCGCTCTAGGATTCGATCTGGGGATGATCGCCTCCCTGAACGATGATCGGTGTGGCCGGAGCCATAAAGGCTTCTGGGATTGTCCAAGACAAGAATCCGCCAGGGGGAAACATCAGCTCGATAGCCTCTGGCGCCGGCGGCCGATAACCCAAAGAGCTGTGGGACCTGAAGCGATTGTCTTCCTTCCGCCAGCCCTCGACAAAGATTTAGGAGACGCCCGCCTCCTTCTTCAGGTAAGGCACGCCCTCGATCAGCCACTTCGGCGCCGGCGCGCCCTTGAGGTAATGGTCGAAGAATTCGAAGAACCGGATGGTCAGGTCCCTTCGGTTCGCCAATCCGCGCAGCCCGTGGCCCTCATTCGGATAGGCCAGCAGCGCGGCTTTTTTGCCGTTGTAGCGCAGAGCGTTATAGAAAGCGAGCCCGTTGATGAAACCGACCGTCGGATCGGCCGTTCCGTGCATGATGAGGAACGGCGCGCTCACATTCGGGACATGGGTGAGGGCGGACTCGAAATAGTATCGGTCGGGCCGGTCCCAGGGCGAGAAACCCCAGCGGCCCTGATCGTAGAGGTAATACTGGAACGCGGTATCGCCGCTCCCGCCCTGGTATCCGTATCCCCAGCCCCAGGGCATGCTGAAATCGTTGTACAGGTCGACGACGCCGGCCCCCATGCCGACGGCGGCGAACATCTTGGACATCGTCCCGATGAAGGCCGCGCCTTCGCCGCTGTAGCTGTGTCCAGAGACACCGATGTGCTTCGGATCGGCGTAGCCCATCTCGATGACCTTGCGCGTGGCCGCCTCGACGCATTCCAGCATGTCGGTGTGCGAGGAGCCGGTACGGAAATGGATGTCCGGCAGCATGGACAGGTAGCCGTTGCTGACCGCCTGGACCGGCATCCGTCCCATGCTGGGAAGATAGGCCGGGGCGCTGTAAATGTGCATGTTCTGCGAGTTCTTCTCATAGAAGATGACGAGCATGGGCCGCTTTTCGCCCGGCTTGTAATCGTCCGGGATGGCCAAGATGCCCTGCAGCCTCATGCCATCCTTGTTCTTGTAGTCAAAAAGCAGGCGATGGCCCCACAGATAGTCCTTCTGCTGCGGGTTGGCGTCGGAGATTTTCTTGGATTCCCTGAAGCTCGGACCGGAGACACGGAGGTCCGGAAACTCGACAAACGTCTGGCGGGTGAAAAGAAAGCAATCCGCCCTCATCGCCCGGACCGGGTTGCTGAACGAAGCGTCTTCATAAATGAGCTCCTTTAATTGCCCACCGGCGAGCTCATAATATCCGGATTTCTTCGTCCATTCGCCGTAGGCGGACAGGGTGATCGGCTTCGAGAGATCGATGGTCCCGCGGGGACCGACCGCGCGGGGAAGAGTCGGGTCCGCCGGCACGGGGCGGAGGATGCGGAAGCGGATCTCGCTCTTCGCCCCGGCGCCGTGGGTCAGGTTCTTTGCCGCGCTGCCGTCAAAAGGAACGAGCCACAGATCGTAGCGGTGCTGGGCGATGACCGCCTTGCCGTCGCTAGAGTAGCCGGCGATGCCATAGGACGGCTTTGTCCCCGGGTGGTCGTCCTCGAGGTCCACGAAGCTCACCGCGCCGGCGCCGAGGGCCTTCGTCGTCCCTGCTTCGAAGTCGTAGGCCTGGATCTTGTTGTCCTTCCAGAAGAGGAAATGCCGGCCGTGGGGAGTGATGCCGAACGTGTGCCTGCCGGTCAGTTGGCCCTTGGTGATGAGCGTCCGCTCGCCGGTGGACGTGTTCACGCGATAAATGTCCGCCGTCGGCAGGATCTTTTCGTTGCGGAGATAGGCGCGCGCATCCAATCCCACGGCCCACTTGCCGTCCGGGGCGACTTCGAGTTCCCGCATCGTCTCGTCGGCGAGCTTGACGAACCGTTTTGCCGAGACGTCGAAGACCTGGCGGAAGGTGAAATTGCGGTCCTGTTCGGCGCGAACCATTTGGAGGGATTGGACCCGCTCGTCTCCCGTGTTCCAGACGTCGACGTCGGCCGCCTCGTCCGTCGACTTGTGCGTCGTATCGGGCGCCGGCACTTGCTCCTTTATACCAAAGAACACCCGCTTGTTGTCCTCGCTCCAGGCGAGGGCGGCCCGGTCGCTGACGATCCAGCCCCTTGGAAAGCCGTCTGCTTTTGCGGGGTTGAGGATAACCGCCAAGGGTGCGCCGGCTCCGTCCTTCAACGCTGCGGGGATGTCCGGAAAGGCGACGAGTACATTGTTCCTTTCGCGCATTTTCTCGACTTCGCTCCCCTTGAGCGCGGCGACGGCCGTGCCGTCATCGTTCCAGGCGAGCCGGCTGTAGATCTCGACATCGTTGTCGAGTGGTGTCACGCGCCCGTTGCGCGTGTCGAAGACGAAGACGCCGTTGCCGTCCTTCACGGCGGCATCCACGGTGAAGGCGAGAAGCTCCCCGCTGCGGTTAAACGCGAAGTCGCCCACGCTTCCGAGAAGCTGAAAACTCCCTGTCCGCAGATCCAGCAAAATGGCGTCCTGCCCGCGCGGCCCGGCGGCTGCGCTCGAAGACCCGGCGCCTCCGACCGGCGCCTGCGGCCCGCCACCGCCTCTCTGTCCCGTGGGGCTGGCCGTTTCGGCGCCGCGACGGCGGAGGACGAGATGGGTGGACGTCGGGGCGAAGGCGAAGGTCCCGATGTCCTGCCAGGAGCGCACCGCTCCGGTCTCCAGATTGCGCAGCTCGACGCGCCGCGGAGGGATGGCTGCCGGTGCCGCCCCGCGGCCGGTCTGGCCTTGACCTTGTTGCGTGCTGGGGGCTTCAGCCGGGGCGGGCACGGGTGGAGTCGCCGGAGGCGCGGCCGGCTGCGTCGAGGGTGCTCCGCCGGAGCCG
>PMCY01000354.1:0-1128 GCA_003154255.1 Candidatus Aminicenantota bacterium
AAGCGCTGGTCCTGGTAGGAGGCCCGGAATCCGACCGGACCGAAAGGCTGCCAGGCGGCCTGCGCCGAACGATAAAGAAGGTTTCGGTAATATCCGGGGAAGGAGGCCCCGGCGTCAACGTAGGTCGCCTGGTAGGCGGCCCTGCCGGCCCGGCCGGCGGCATCCAGCCAGAGGGCCCGGTTTGAACCGTTGGCCGCCCCCGCGGAAGGGGTCCCGACGGCATATTCAGCATTGAGCGAAAGAGGGTTGGACGTCCAACGGCCCTGAAGGCTGAGCGTCCGGTCCTCGGGGGCATCATTGACTTTCGTGCCCACGAAGTTTAATCCGAATTGGAGCCGCTGGGAGGGCGAGAGCGTCAGACGGGCGGCCTTCTGGCGGCGTCGCTCAACGAGGAATTCGCGCGGGCTCTCGGCATAATACGCCTGCACTCCGATGAATGGGCTAGGGCGGAGCTCGGCTCCGGCCCCCCGGCCATATCGTCCCGACTCGGTCAGCTTGGTCAGGCTGAATACGTGATCCCCCAACCGGATCGCCGCGCCCGGGGCGTCATAGGAGAGCCGGTATTCCTCGCGTTGCAGTCCGAAATTCAACATATCGGCGAGGCCGGGTCCGCGGAAGAGGAAATCGACGGTCTGGCGCCCGGCCGCGTCCAGGGACCCCGTCCCTTCCAGCCGGAATTGGCCCTGGGTCCGGGTCTGTGGATTGCAGATGCCGATAGCCGAGAACTCCAGAGGAAGACGGCGATAATAATCGGCGACACCGCTTACCCGGGGGATGATTTTTACTTCCGCGGCGGCCGATTCACGGACCGGCGCCATATCCGCGGCGGCCGCGGCCGCGGTCACGACGAGGCGGTGATTTATCAACCGGTGCAGGGCCGGATCCGTCTTCACGGTCACCCCGAGACTGCGCAATCCGCCCGCCTCCAAGCGGGCGCTGGTCCATTCGGCGGTCGCGGAGAGGCCGTCGGGGCTCAGCACGGACAGTGTGATCTCGGCGGCCGAATTGCCTTGATTGACGACCTCGAACATGGCCCGATAAGAGTCGCCGGCCAAGATGAAATCGGGAGATTCGATGGACCGCAGGGCCAGCCCCGCTTCGGCGGGCACTTGGACCATGGCGGCGGCT
>PMCY01000354.1:1135-24122 GCA_003154255.1 Candidatus Aminicenantota bacterium
GCCAGGGTATAGGGCGCTTCCGGGACGAGGAGCCTCCATCCCGCAGGAAGATCTACCGAAGGCGCGCAGGCCGCGGACAACGCAGAGTCGTTGATGGCATGGAAGACGAACGTGCGTGAACCCTGAGGCTTGATTTCGACCGCCCGTCCGGAGTCAGAGGGGGCTTGAATGCGAACGGCCCCCGAAGCCGAAGCCAGGGTCGGGACGAACAGGCTCAGCAGTAAGGCCAGGAAGCCCCCCCTGAACCGTGTTCGCCGCAAAAGTCGTGTCATGGGAGTATCCCGTTTCAAGAAACAGGGCCGCCTTGTTTTTTAGGCTGGCCGGGAGTGCCGGGAGTGCTGAAATCAAGTGTGTACTGGGCCCCGAAAACCGACTCGTCTTTGTTGTCCAGCACGATCAAGGCTTTATATCTGCCGTCCGGTATCGATCCGAAATCGATCGTATAGCGGACGGAAGTTCCGGGGAAGAGGCGCCAGCGGCCGCCGTCGAAGCGGCCGAGGGAGACGCCTTTCTCATTGACCAGGTCGGCGCTGAGGAATGGACGCAGCCAGCGCTCGCCGGTATTCAGCACATCGATGGTCAGCGATTTCGTGTTTCCGCTGCGGATCAGGTCGGTCTTGAGGAACTGGATCTTGCGGACGCCCGTCTCTCCGAGATGGGTCACGATCTGGATTCCGCTGCGCATGACCTGGCGGACTCCAAAGCGGATCTTCTCTTTGGCCGAGGCCGCCTCGGCGGCCGCCTTGGGCTGCTCCTCGACCATGATCATGCTCCAGTACGTGCCGGCCAGGCCGGCTTGGCCGGGAACACGAACTATGTATTTCACCTCGGTCTGCCCGAGGGGGGGGAGAATGATTCGTTTCTGCCCCAGAACGATCCATCCGGCGTTGGAGCGCGGCCCGGTGCCGGGAGCATCGTAGAATTTTCGGCCGTCGGCGGTGAACGAATAGTCCGTCTGGTAGAGGCGGATTTCGGCCGGTACGGCGGCGACGTTCTTCAGGATCACGGTACTCTCATAAGTCTCTCCGCTTTTGGCGTTTTTCTCATGCGTCAGGCCGTTGATGACGCTGACATCGGCCGCGGCGGGAAGGGCCGTTGACAACAGAAGCGCCGCTGCGGCGGCCAGGATGGGGTTTCTCATAGTCCTCTCCTTGGGGAATCAAATCGTTTGGACGATGGTATAGACGACCGTCGTCGAATAGGTCGATGGGGGGACATTGACGGACAACCCGCTCAACCGGAAACGCAGGTCAATGTTCGAGCGGTTGCCCCGGCCCGTGAATAAGACCTGCTCGACCGAGGTCACGTTCAGGTACGCCGTCCCGCCGGTGACGGTTCCGGATCCTCCCGAACCGTTCGAGGTCCGCTCGACGGCCAGGGCCAGGTCCGGGAACCAGGTTCCGTCGATTTTCCGCACCGTGATCTGCCAGGACTGCTGCCGGGATTGCTTCACCGACAGGGCCGTACCGTTAAGCGGGCTTTCCACTGAGGGGACGAGATCGGAGCCCGCCCCGCCCTGCAGGTTGGAGACGTCGATGGTGGCGGACCAGGATCCGGAGACCGTTATGCTGATCGCGCCCAAGCTTCCCGCGAGGGCGGCGGAAAGGACGAGCCGGAGAAGGAGGCGTCGGGCCTCGGCCTTCCGCCTTCCTCCTCTCGGCTTCGTCACTAGCATGGAAATGTCTCCGTCAGGCGGCGTCGGTCAAGGTGAAGGTGATGGTCACCGTCTTGCTCTCGTTGGCCACGAGGGCGGTCACGTCGTCAACGGACAGGATGTAAGCCAGCCGGGCCCCGTTGCCGGCGGCGCCGCCGGTCGCGCAGCTCTTGATGGTCGTGACGATGTTCTTGGCCGTGGCGCCCATGATGATCTGACCGGCCGAGGCGCCCTGGTTGGTGCCGCCGTTGGGAGTGGCCGTCAGCTTCAGGGAACAACCGGCCGGAGCGGCATCGGAAGCGCCCCAGGCCGCCGTGATGGCTCGGCTCTTGCCGGCGACCACGGTGGACGTGTACAGAAGGTAGGTGGAATTGTCCGTGGCATTGGCGGGGGTATCGCCGCCGGCGGCGGGGGGAGCGATGGCCAGGGCCGCCGGAGCGCCGGTCACGCCGAGCAGGCAGATTTCGCGAATCTGCATCTGAACCGATTGGGACGTGGTGGTGGCCGCCCCGACGAGGCCGACCGCCAGAACGGCGAGGGCCGTTCCCAGAACCGCTTTCTTGAAGAGCTTCATGGAAAACCTCCATATTGAAATTCGTGTCGACTCCGTCGAACACGGGAGTGATTTTATCCGACGGGAATCCGGGCACCATTCCCTTTGGCGGGGATTTCAGTGGGCAAATAGGATGAGACCCGAGGTGAAATAACGTTGAGTACCGCGACGAGTTTTTATCCTCCCGGCGCGGATTTCGGAGGGCTCTCGCGGAGATGAAATCTCATCGCCAAGGGGGAGGACCCGGGGTGAGGCCGATCACCCCTGGCCCGGCGCGGGCTTTGGGGGTAAAATATTTTTCATGCAGCTTTCGAAACGACGCATCCGTCCCCCTTGGAGATTTTTTCCAGCCGGCGCCTTTTATGGCTTCATCTATTACCTATCGAGCCGCTCCGACTTCCCGATTGAGAGTCCTTTTTCCGGCTTTGACAAGCTCGCCCATATCGCGATCTTCAGCGTCTTGGGGACCTTGTTATACTGGGGATTCGACGCGGCGGCGCACGGCCGGCGATTCCACCGGCCGGCCCTGGCTTTTTTTCTGGGCCTGCTCGGCGGCGTCCTGGATGAAGTCCACCAGCTCTTCGTTCCGGGCCGCCACGCCGATGTCTGGGATGCGGCCGCCGACATGATCGGGACGGCCGCCGGGGTGTTTCTCGGGGCCGTTCTTTGTCGGCGCGTCCGGAGGATGCCGAAAAGCGAAAGTCGACCTTGACTTTGATTCCTTAATTCCCATAGTATTTATGGAAAATATAGGAAATCAAAGGGAGGAGGCTCCGCGTGGACCGCAAAGCACAAATCGGAAGCGGGCTGGCCCTGGTCGGGGCGGCCGTCGTTTTGGTCCTGTCCTGCACGATTCCGCAGAATCCTGTGCGCGCGGGGAGCGGCACTTCGACGGCGGCGCATCTTGACCATGCCATTGACTTCGGCGGCCACAAGCACGCCGACGGCTACTGCAAACCCAGCGACAATTGTTCGGCCTGTCACGGCGCCACGCTTCAAGGCGGATCGCACGCCGAACCGTCCTGCACCGCCTGTCACGGAACCTTTTGGACCGATCCCAGCTGCGGCAAGCTTTCCAACATCCATACGGTCAGCCTGAACGGGGTGCTCCACGGGACCAATCCCTGCAAGCCCCAGGGCGTCTGCACGCAGTGTCACGGGACGAATCTTCTGGGGGGGACCAACGGCGAACCCGCCTGCACCGCGTGCCACGGTCAGATCTGGACGAGCGCCGACTGCGGGACAAACAGCCACACGGTCAATCTGGGGGGCGTCTTCCATAAACCGGATTACTGCCTTCCATACCAGAACTGCTCCGTCTGCCATGGGGTCAATCTGCGCGGCGGAACGAACGGCCAGCCATCCTGCCTTAAGTGCCATACTCAAAATAATTGGAAAAATTGCGGGACAATCCAGCATAACCGAAGCCGGGATGGAGTTCTGCATGCCACGGGAACGGCCACTACGGTATGCGTGAACTGCCATGGCACGAACCTGCGGGGCGGATACAATAATGAGCCGTCCTGCTACTCCTGCCACGGAAAGAAATGGTAACGCCGATGGAGGCCCCGATGACCAAGCCCCACACCGCAACTTCCCCAAAGGGAATGATTGGGCTCGGCCTGGCCCTTCTTCTGGTCCTGGCCGCGTTCTTCTTCCTCCAGCCCGGATGCCGCACTAGCGCATTGGCCGTCAAGCTCGATCAAAGGATCAAGGCCAAGGACAAGCCTTCTTCCGACGACATCAAGGAACACGCGGCCACCGGTTTTCCGCTGGAAGGCCGCCATGCCGAGCTGGTCTGTGAGTCCTGCCACGGCGGCCAGAAGGTACCCAAGCCGGTCTGCTCCTCCTGCCATACCCCGCCCCACGGTCCGAAATTTAATCGTAAATGCGAGACCTGCCATACAGCCGGGCATCCTTTCACCGAAGTCAAGTTCAAGCATCCGGCCAAGGGCCTGTTCTTCTTCCATCAGGAGATCGGCTGCACCCAATGCCACGCCGACCGGCAGTTTCAGCGGGCCAGCCAGAATTGCACGAGCTGCCATGCCGATTACCACAAGGGTTCAGTCGGCCGCGACTGCTATGTCTGCCACCGTCAGCCGGCCTGGACGGTCAACAGCTTCAACCATAACACGATCGGCTTTCCGCTCATGGGTGCCCACCGGGCCCTTGAATGCGGCGACTGCCACCGCGATCTGCAGTCCTTCCGCATCACCCCGCGGCCGGGCTCCTGCGCCGTCTGCCACGAATCGGCCTATCGCTCGGCCCCGTTCCCGCATGCCCGCTACGGGGCAGGGAAGGATTGCCAGGAATGCCATATGCAGGATACGTGGAAGTATGCCCACAGCCCCTTCTGGTTCAATATCCAAACCGGGGCCATGGCCGGGCTGGACTGCGCTTCCTGCCACAAAACAACAGGCCAGTACAGCGACTACACCTGCCACGACTGCCATAAAGGACACAGCGGAGACCGCAACGGCCGCTGCATGGACTGTCATCCGGGCGGGCCCCCGATCAAGGGGCAGGCCGGGCCCGCGGCGAGGGTGTCATGATGCCGCGGCGATCTAAAACGGCCCGTTTCGCCGGACTCCTGATAGGAATCGCTCTTTCGGCAGGCGTCGTTTTGGCTCAAGACGAAACCGCCAATCCGCCGGCCTCGAGCCGGATCCCGTTCAAGGGCTATCTCAGCTTCCGCTACATGTACGTGGGCTCGACGGCCGCGGCAAACATCGGAAACGGGTTCCGCCTGACCGGCCAATTCCGCTGGAACTTCGCCGACAACAAGATCACTCTCCGCTATCGGAGCAACAGCTGGGTCAACTTTTCGCACCCGGACAACAAGGTCCTGGAGAGCCCCTACGAGAACAAGCACATCATTCAGACCGTGGCCGTGGACACCAATGGCCTCATCGCCCCCGGCGTCAGGACGACGCTGGGACGGTTCTTTCCGGAGTTCGATTATGCCAGCTCCCCGGTCCTGGATGGCGGCGCGGCGTCCTGGACGTCCAACGGTTTTTCCATTTCCGCCGCCGCCGGCCGCATGGTCGACGTCTGGTCGGGGAAGGAAGCCGGCTCGGACCTCTTCGCCGCCGCCCAGATCAAATATAAAGACCGGACCTTCAGCGTCAGCGCCGGCTACAACTCGGGAAGCTATACGGGGCTTTCCACAGGCTCCATTTTTAAAAAGGAGCTTCCGGTCGGGCTCAATCTGTTTCTCACCGACGCCATCTGGATCGAAGCCTACGGCAGCTATGACTTTCAGGCCGATCTGATGGCCCGGGCCGGACTCAGCCTGTCCTGGCGCTCTGATACCGTCTCCTTTTCCCTGCTGGCTTCCCAGTGGACCAACCCCTTCGATCAGCTCTTCATCCTGGATAAGACGAGCGCTTATGGGACCTGGGGCCTTTACGCCCAGAACGTCCCCGCCACGTACAAGGACCTCCGCTTATCCGGATCGTGGGGGAATGGCGGTTGGGGCGTCCGCGGGTCGTTCGGCCTGATGGGCGGGATCCGGTCGGGCTGGATCGCCAATGCCGGCTTGACCCTGCCGAAGGTGGCCGGAATCCGATTTACCTTGGGCGGTCAGGCCATGAAAACCGATTTCATCGAATTCTATTCGGCCGATGTCGCCGGCGAAGGCAGCCTCGGAGATCTCCTGATCCGGATCCAGTCCCAGACCCGCTATTACCAATGGCGCCCGCGCGCTTCCGGTTTCCACAATTTCGACAATTACTCGGAGCTTTCGGCCGAGTATCCGCTCGGCCGCCATGTCTGGCTGAGCGCGGCCGGAGGAGGATACATCCGCCAGATCGGAAACGAGACGTTCAAGCCGCAGCTCGAGCTGCGGCTCATCCTGCGCATGTAGATCGCTTTTAGAGAAGCAGCCGGGAGGGGAGAGGCGCGCCCTTCTCGCCATCCAGGAAAGGCGTCAGCGTCTTTTTCATCTGGTCAAAAGCCGTCTTCGGATCGGAGACCCTGCGAAAGAGCCGGGCATCCCCCGCGGCGATCGTTCCGGCCCCGACAAGGGCCTTCAAGTCCAAGACGTTGCGCCAATATTCCTCGCCGTACAGGAAGATGGCCACGTCCCTCCGGGCGATCTTTCCGTTCTGGACGAGGGTCATCATTTCGAAAAATTCATCCAAGGTGCCGAAGCCCCCGGGAAAAGCGACGACCGCACGGGCCCGCGAAATGAGGAAGAACTTGCGCATGAAAAAATAGTGGAAGATGAAGGATAACTCGGGGGAGACGAAGCGGTTGGGGGCCTGTTCATGGGGCAGGGCGATGTTCATGCCGATGGACTTCCCCCCGGCCCGGGCCGCACCGCGGTTGGCCGCTTCCATGATGCCCGGCCCGGCGCCCGTGCAGACGACGAAATTCTTGCCTTTGGGACGAAGGGGAATGGCCCAGCGGGCGATGCGAAAGGCCAGCTCCTCGGCTTCCCAATAATAGCGGGTCAAGGGGTTTTTCCGGTCTCGCGGGTCGATGCGGGCCGAGCCGAGGAAGAGCACCGTGCTGCGGACTTTGAGCCGCTCCAGGCGGTCGTGCGGCTCGAGGTATTCGCTCAGGATCCGCAGGGGACGGGCCGCCGGAGAGCGCATGAACGCCGTGTCTTCAAAAGCTTTAGCCGGACGTCGATGGGCTGTCATAAGGGCCTCGGAGAGGCCTCATCATAGTCCAAAGCCGTTTTGACTTCAACCGATCGGTATGGTATCTATAGGCCGGTTTTGGGAAGGAGCGCCATGAAAGATCCCTGGGATAATCTCAGCCGGATGATCTATCCGGGCCGACTTCTGGCCCTGGGGCGTGACCGCGCCGACAAACATCACATCGTTCTCTACGCCATCACCGGACGCTCCCCCTCGAGTCAGGCCCGGCGGCTGGAGGAGGAGAACGAAGCGGTCTGGACCAAGCCGACCGATCCGGAGACGCTTAAGAAAGGAAATCCGGAGCTGCTCGTCTATCCGGCCATCGTTTTTTCGCGCGGCATCGCCGTCAGCAACGGGAGGCAGACGAACGACATCGATCCCGCCGCTTCGGCGGGCGCCGTCTCCGCCCTGGACGCCGGCCTGCGACCCTGGACCTACGAGCCCGACGCGCCCATTTATACGCCGCGCATCTCCGGATGCATCGGCCCTTCGGGAAACGCGGCGCTGAGCGTCCTTAAACGCGGGGTGGACGGCGAGCCCCTGCGCTCGTTCCATGAGCTTTCGCTCCGCCCCGGACGGGGGGCTTTCCTCTCGACCTATGCGGGCGACAATCGTGAACCGCTGGCCGCGTTTTCCGGAGAGCCGCTGGAAATGGAATTCGCCGAGGATTCGCCCGAGGCGACGGCCCGAGCGGCTTATGCGGCTTTGCGGCCGGACGGCCGGGCCGAGGATTTCCGCGTCGCTGTGGCCTGCGTCTTCGCCCTCCGCGCCGATCTGAGTCAGCGCCGTCTGTCCCTCATCAATCGACACGAAAGGACCGCCTTATGAGCCATGCCCCGGACGATAAATCCTCCCGCAAGCAATACTTCACCAAGGTCGAAGAGGATTTCCCGGACGTCCTGCCCTTGGGCCAAGGCCGCTTCGTCAAGCGCCTGTCCATGCGATACGGGGAAAACCCCGGCTACCCGGCCGCATTTTACGCCGAGGAAGGCGCCTCGGGCGCCAACATGGCCACGCTGGAGGTCCTCCAGGAGGGCTCCAAGGGCCTGGGCTATATCAATGTCGGCGACATGGACCTCGGCCAGCGGCTGGTCCGAAAGCTGACCGAAATCCGACCCCGGTCAAAAACGGCCGTCCTCATCAAGCACGAGATGCCCAGCGGCGTGGCCATGGCCTCCGACGGCCTGACCGCGTTCGACAAAGCTTGGGGTGCCGATCCATTGTCCAACTTCGGCAGCGTCGACGTCTTCAATTTCGAGGTCGACGAAGCCGTGGCCGGACGGCTCGTCGAAGGCGTCCGCAATGTGGAGGTCGTCTACGCGCCCGGCTTCACTCCCGGCGCCCTGGCCGTCCTGTCCGGGCGCAAGCCGCTCCGGGTCGTCCGCATGGGCGGTTCGCTTCATGAGCCAGCCGTGGACAACGGCTTGGAATACAAACGCGTCGCCGGAGGCCTGCTCGTCCAGAAGCGCTTCGATTCCAGGATTGTTTCCCCGGATTCGGTGGACGTCGTTTCCATCCGGAAGCCGACGGCGGCCGAGATCCAAGCCGCGATCTTCTGTTGGACCGTGGCCTGTTTCACCCGCTCCAACGCCATCGTCATAGGCCAAGGCGAGACGATCCACGGGATCGGCTCGGGCCAGCGCAGCCGCATCGACGCGGCCGAGGACGCCATCCGGCTGTCCCGACGGGGCTATGGTCCCCAGGGCTGCGTCCTGGCTTCCGACGCCTTCATGCCCTTTCCGGACGTGGTCGAGCTGGCCGCGGCCCATGGGATCACGGCGATCATCTATCCCCTGGGATCGGTCAAGGACCGGGAGGTTGTGGCCAAGGCCGACGAGCTCGGCCTGTCCATGATCGTCACCCGCAAACCCGGTGAAACCGATTGTGAACGCGGCTTCCTGCATCGTTGATCCGGGCGGACGGCGCCCGCCCCGGGCTTCCGGCGCCGCAAACGAGAATCCATGAAAGATTTCCATTCCGCCGACCGCCACCTTGGCTTGTTCCGGTTGGCCGCTGTTCTGGCGGCTTTTTCCTTGGCCGGAACATCGTCCGAACGAACGTCCATCCTGGATCCAGGTTCCAAGGTTCCTTACGCCGATGCCGCCGAAACCCTGCGTGTCGAGGGCCTGAAGAGCGAAGGGGGCTTCGCCATCCTGGAGCGGCTCACCCGGCTGGCCCCGGAACGCCTGACGGGATCCGCCGGCTTCGCCGCGGCCCAGGAGCTGATGCACCGGGAGATGGAAGCTCTCGGGATGAGCGTCTGGCGCGAACCCGTCCGCGTCGAGCATTGGGTCCGCGGCCGAATCCAGGAGGCTCTGATTCTCGAGGGGACGGCGCCGCCCCGGCCGTTGCGCATCGCCGCCCTCGGGCTCAGCGTCCCGACCTCCGCGGCGGGCCTGAACGCTCCTCTTGTCGAGATCCGTTCGTTTGAGGAGCTGCAAAAGGCCGGCGGGCGGGTGCGGGGCGCGATCGTGTTCTTCAATCATCCTATGGATCGTTCCTTCCAGGACACCTTCGGCGCCTATGGCGAAGCCGCCCAATATCGGACGCGCGGAGCGTCGGAAGCGGCCAAGCTGGGCGCGGCGGCCGTTCTCGTCCGTTCGATGACTCTCCGTCTGGACGGTTTCCCGCATACGGGAATGGTCGGCTATGCCGCGGATGTCCCTAAAATCCCCGCCGCCGCCGTGGCTACCCTCGATGCCGAAGACCTCAGCCGGCGACTGGCCCGCCAGCCCGGCCTGCGCCTGCGCCTGCGGCTGGATTGCCGGGATTTGGGTCCGGTCGAATCATCGAATCTGGCGGGGGAGATACGGGGCGCCGAACAGCCGGCCGAGATCGTCCTGCTGGGTGCCCATCTCGACGCTTGGGATTTGGGCACCGGGGCGCATGATGATGGAGCCGGCTGCGCCCAATGCCTGGAAGCCGTCCGACTGATCCGGGCCCTCGGCATCGCCCCCAAGCGGACGATCCGGGTCGTTCTCTATCCCAACGAAGAATTCGGCGCCAGCGCCGGCCGCGATTACGCCGATTCGCCGCGCCGCTCGGGCGAACGCCATCTGGCGGCCATCGAATCCGATCGGGGCGGATTCCTGCCCATCGGCTTCGGTTTGGGATCGGCGGCCTCGTTCGAAAAACTCAAAAAGTGGATCGACTTGCTCCGGCCGGCCGGGATCCAATGGGTCGGACCCGGCGGGGGAGGAGCGGACATCGGCCCGCTGGGCGAGTCCGGGACGGCCCTTCTGGCTTTTATTCCCGACGCCCAACGGTATTTCGACCATCATCATTCGGCCAACGACGTCCTGGCTGCGGTCCATCCGCGCGAGCTCGAGCTGGGCGCCGTGGTCATGGCCGTCATGGCCTTCGTCATCGCCCAGCAAGGGATCTAGGGGGAAGGAGTCGTCCGTGGCCGATCGATTGACGCTTCTCTTGGCCGTTCACAATCATCAGCCGGTCGGCAATTTCGCATCCGTCTTCGAGCGGGCCTTCCGGGATTGCTATCTCCCGTTCTTACGGGTTCTGGAGCGCCACCCGCGGATCAAAATGACCGTTCATTTCTCGGGGCCCCTCCTGGAGTCGATGGACGGCCGGGAGCGCGAATGCGGCGAGCTTGTGGCCGGCCTCGTCCGGCGCGGCCAAATCGAGCTTCTGGGGGGCGGCTTCTATGAGCCCATCCTGACCATCATCCCCGAAGCCGACCGCCAGGGCCAGCTTCGGCTTATGAACGATTTCCTGGAGGAGAGGTTCGGACTCCGGCCGCGCGGCATCTGGCTGACCGAGCGGGTCTGGGAGCCGAACCTGCCCAAGACCCTGGCCGCGGCGGGCATCGAATATACCCTTCTCGACGAGGAGCACTTCCGCTACGCCGGCGCGGAGGATATCCACCGCATCTACATCACCGAGGACGAGGGCCGGCCTTTGCGTCTCTTCCCCATCGACAAGAAGCTTCGGTACCTCATTCCCTTCCGGCCGCTCGAGGAGATCGGCCGCTGGTTCGACGTCATCCGTTCCAAAGGAAACCTGGCCGTCCTGGGGGACGACGGGGAGAAATTCGGGATGTGGCCGGGGACCAAGGAGTGGGTCTACGACCGCGGTTGGCTGGAAGAATTCCTGTCCTTCCTTGAATCGGACGAGCGCATCGTTACCCGCACGTTCTCCGAGGCCCTGGATGCCTTCCCGCCCGAGGCCCGTGTCTATCTGCCGCCCGCCTCGTATGAGGAAATGATGGAATGGGTCCTGGAGCCCGAAGCGGCCCGTATCCTGGCCGGATTGAAATCCGCTCTGCCCGAGAACGCCCGCCGCTTCATCCGGGGAGGGTTTTTCCGCGAGTTCTTCGTCAAATACCCCGAAATCGATCATCTGCACAAACGCATGCTCGGCGTTTCACGCCGCGTTTTGGCCCGGGGCGATGAGGATGCCCGGCGCGAGCTTTACCGGAGCCAGTGT
This sequence comes from Candidatus Aminicenantota bacterium, assembly GCA_003154255.1. Lineage (GTDB taxonomy): Bacteria > Acidobacteriota > Aminicenantia > Aminicenantales > UBA4085 > UBA4085. The sequence goes on from PMCY01000354.1 coordinate 12,432, forward strand.
AACGATCCCTACTGGCACGGAGTCTTCGGCGGGCTCTACCTGCCCCATCTTCGGGAAGCGGCCTATTTCCATCTTCTCCAGGCCGAGAAGTCTCTTCCCCCCGATCCGGGCTGGCAGGCCGCGGACGAGGACGTGGACGGCCGGGCCGAGGTTTTCCGGCGCGACGACCGCTACGGCGTGCGGGTCAACCCCTCTTTCGGCGGAGCGATCACCGAAATCGACTATTTCCCGCAGGCCCGCAACCTCTGCGACGTTTTATCCCGGCGGCAGGAAACCTACCATGCCGCCGGACCGGCCGCAGCCCACGGCGAAGGCGGCAGCATCCACGAATTGGCCAAGGAGCTGCCGGCGGGGGCCGAACGCCTCTTCCGTTATGATCGATCTCCGCGCTATTGCGCCGTCGATCACTTCCTCCATCCCAAGACCAGAATGGAGGATTTCCAGGACTCGACNNTTCTTGTCCCGCAAGGGTTCTGTTTTGATGGGGGGAGTCCGGGTACCCATATCCATCCAGAAAGAGATCTGGCCCGAGGGCTCGGACGTCCACGTGATCTGCACGATCAGCAACCTGAGCGATCAGGAGATCGGCCTCTTCTATGCCAGCGAATGGAACTTTTACCAGATCCCCGAGGAATTCGCCGTGGACGGCAGCGGAGCGTCGCTGGCCGGGGGAGGGCTGCGATTTTCCTTCGAGCCCGCCCGCGGGGTCTGGCATTTCCCTCTCCAGACACTGTCCCAATCCGAAAAAGGCTTCGACGTCATCCATCAAGGGTTCTGTCTCCTGCCCTATTGGCAAGTCCTTCTGCCGGCCCAGGCATCGTTCACCGCCCGTTTCCATCTTGGAGACGACCGGCCGTCATGAGCCAATCCCCCGAGCTGCGCCGGGACCCGGCCGGCGGCCATTGGGTCATCATCGCCCCGGAGCGGGCCAAGCGTCCGGACGAGTTCAGGACCGGGCCCGTGCACAAGGCCGTCGGAGCGGCCGCCGCCTGCCCATTCTGTCCCGGCCGCGAAAGTCAAACCCCGCCCGAGATCATGGCTATCCGGCCCCCCGGCTCGACACCCAACGGACCGGGGTGGCGGGTGCGCGTCGTGCCGAATAAGTATCCGGCTCTTGTGCCTCAGGCGGGACTTCCGGTTAAGGTGACCAGCGGACTTTTCCAAACCCTGGCCGGGATCGGGGAGCATGAGGTCCTCATCGAGACTCCGGACCACGGAACGGATTTTTCTCTTCTCTCGCCCGGCACTGCGGCCGAGGTTGTGCGGACCTGGAGGGACCGCCTCCGGGCCCTCGAAGCCGGGTCTTCCTGCGCCTACGTCCAGCTCTTCAAGAATTACGGCCGGGAAGCCGGGGCCTCGCTCTCTCATCCCCACTCGCAGGTAGCGGCCCTGCCCATCGTGCCCGGGCGGATCCGGGAGGAGATCGATGCGGCCATGCGCTACCGCGCCGCGAACGGCGAATGCCTTCACTGCCGGGTGATCGAGGAGGAAACCGCATCGGGAAGGCGGGTGATCCAGCGCGACGCGGACTACATCGTCACAGCGCCCTTTGCTTCGCGATTTCCCTTTGAGATGCACATCCATCCACTCCGCCACGCAGCGCGGTTCACTCCCGCCAGCGACCGGGAATGCGACTCTCTGGCGGCCCTCCTCCAGATCGTTTTAGGACGGCTTCGCCGATCCCTGGACGACCCGCCTTTCAATTTGCTGCTTCATCAATCTCCGCCGGTCCGCAGGACGGACCTTTCCGATGATGAGGAATCCCGGGCCTATCACTGGCATCTCGAGCTCCTGCCTGTTCTGACCCGGATCGCCGGGTTCGAATGGGGGACGGGCATGCATATCAACCCCGTCCCGCCTGAAATCGCGGCCGCCCGCTTGAGCCGGGAATCCGCTTGACCCCGGGCCGCGGACGCGAGTATCATGAATTCAGCGCGCCGAGGAACCCAAAAAATCCCGGCGTGCTGATTTTTTTGTCACCGCGGAGGACTCCATGAAAAAAATGCTTATGACCTTTCTCGTCGTCCTGACGCTGGCGTCCCTTACCCGGGCCCAGATGCCCGAACAGCGTTTCGAATTCAGCATCTCTGGAGGATATGCCATAACCAGTGTCAAAGGCTTGTCGACCTACGCCGATACTTGGCCGGCTTACCTCTTCGGCGACGTCACGGAAACGACCAACATCACCGCCAATTCGAAAGGGGCGCCGTTCTTCGGGGCCGGATTCAAATACTTTTTTACCCCGAATTTCGGCCTGGGTCTGGATTTCGGCTATATGAAAGCCGGTATCGATACGATCGCGGATTTTAATTTTGACTATGGTTCGGTCAGCACGGCCAGCTGGACCAGCGCGGGCAACTCCCTGACATCCATTCCCATCAGCCTGAACTTGATCGGACGTTTCGGAGACGGCCCCCTCCAATTCTTCGTCGAGGCCGGCCCGACCCTCTACTTTAACGATGCCAAGATCAATTCCTCCCTCGGCTATGGAGTGAACTGGACTACATACGATTATCCCTATACGACTTCGCACCTGGACGCACTCCAGATTCCCATGAACGGCTTCGACGTCAAGTCGGGCAAGACCTCCTGGACGGGTTTCGGCGCCAACGCCGGACTCGGCGTAAGCTTCATGTTCAGCCCTTCGATCGGCTTGAATCTCGAAGGCCGCTACTTCCTCAACCCGACCCGGGATTTCGACTGGCAGCTCGTCACCGGAACATATAGCGGGGTCTTTGGAGGCGCGACCGGATTCGATTTTACTTCAGACGACGCCTCGTATATTCTCGACAACAGCCTGCTCACCACATTCAAGGTCAATCCCTCCTTTTTCCAGGTGATGCTCGGTTTGAAAATCGTCTTATGAACGCCCGGAGCGCAAAGTGACCGCATTGAAAAGGGCTGTTTTTCTGACCGTCGTCCTGCTCTGCGCCGCGCCGCTCGTCTCCTCCCAGACAATCGGCCTCAAGCTGACGGGCGGCGGCGGCTATGCGCTCGGCGGCGATCTGGCCAATGGCTTGCAGGGCCAGAGCGATTATCTGAAGGCCGCTTTCGGGGCGACCCAGGCCTACTCCTTCCCCAAAACCGGCTGGACCGGAACGGGTGAGATTCTGTTCTATCTCGGTTCCAATTTCGCCGTCGGACTGGGCGCGGGCTACGAACAGCACGTCAAGGAAAGCTCGGTTTCCTACTCGGTCGCCGGCATCGACGTTAAAGAAACGGTCAAACCGGCCTTCAACGTCATCCCCGTGCTGGCCAGCCTGCACATATACTTTCCGCTCGGCTCATCCGTGAAGATTGATTTATGGCTGGGCGGAGGCGCCTACTTGACCCAGCTGAAATGGAATTCCTCGTATGACCTATCCATCCTGGGCTTGACCGGCACGGAGGCCTATACATTTTCCTCCAAGCGAACAGGATACGGCGCCCACGCCGGGCTGGGGCTGGAGCTGGCCCTTTCCTCCAAGCTGGCCTTCGTGCTGAATGTGACCGGACGCTATGCCCGGATCAGCGGCTTCATCGGTGATTGGACGGAAGCGGGAACGGGGGATTTCTGGTCCTTCGCCGACAGCGGCAGCGATCATGCCGTCTACTATTATGACTGGACAACCGCCGGGGCGACCTACCCGCAGCTCGAGTTCCGGGCCGACAAGCCCTCCGGATCAAGCGTCGCCAACGTCCGCGAAGCCCGGCTGGATCTGAGCGGTTTGACCGCGACGGTCGGATTCCGGATCAACCTTTTCTGAATTGAACCCTCGATCTGCCGCGGCGTCCGGACTCCGGTTCGGGCGCCGCTTTTATTTGGCGGCCAAGGCCTCGTAGAGCTCGACGTAACGTCCCGCCGATCGGGCCCAGGAGAACTCCCGGGCCATGCCGTTGCGGATGATTCCGGCCCAGACGTTTTTGCGGCTGTAAGCGGACAGCGCCCGGCGGATCGCGCCGACGAGCCCCGCCGCCGAGGGTTCGGCGAATTTGAATCCGGTTCCCGTCCCGTCCGCGGGGTTGTATTCCTCGATCGTATCGTCGAGACCGCCCGTAATCCGGACGATCGGGACCGCCCCATATCGAAGCCCGTACATCTGGGTCAGGCCGCAAGGCTCGAACCGCGACGGGACCAGGAGCATATCGCTCCCGGCGTAGACGCGGCGGGCCAACCCCTCGTCGAAACAGATCTTGATGCCGAGAAAGGAGGGATACCGTTCGCCGGCAGCCAGCATGGCGTTCTGCAGGGCCGAATCGCCCTCACCCAGCACGACGATCTTGGCGCCCAGGGCGAAGATTCCGCCGAAGGCGTCGATCAGGATGTCCACGCCCTTCTGTCCGGCCAGCCGCGTGACCAGACCGAGCAGGGGCAGATCATTGCGGGGGACGGGCAGGCCGAATTCCTTGAACAGCTCTCGCTTGCAGGCGGCCTTGCCGGTCGGATCGGCCGATGTATAGCGGGCGGGAAGACTCGGATCGGAAGAAGGGTCCCAGGCGCTATAGTCGACGCCGTTGAGGATGCCGACGATATCCGCTCCCCTCCGGCGCAAAAGACCGTCCAAGCCGAAGCCGAACTCGGGCGTCTGGATTTCCCGGCCGTAGCGGGGGCTGACCGTCGTCACGGTGGAGGCGTAGAGGATGCCGGCCTTGAGGAAATTGACTTGGCCCCAGAATTCCAGGGCTTCCGGGTGAAAAAGACGTCCGGGAAGTCCGATCGATTCGAGGATGGCCTGGGGAAAGAGTCCCTGATAAGCCAGATTATGGATCGTGCAGACCGAACGCATCCGGGCATAGAACTCGTCTTCCGCCAGCGCTGTCCGGGTCAGATAGGCCAGGGCGATAGCCGTCTGCCAGTCATTGACATGAATGATGTCCGCTTCGAAGGGCAGGGCCTTGAGGGACTTCAGGACGGCCCGGCAAAAAAAGGCGAAACGTTCGCCGTTGTCGGCAAAATCGCCGTTTTCGTCTCCATACAGGCCGTCCCGTTCGAAATACCCGTCGTGCTCGATGAAACAGATCGGGTAGGGTGTCGTCGGGTCGGCCCAGACGCTGACCAGCTCGATTCCCCCCTTCCATGGGAGAGGCAGTCGGTCGGCGGCCTTGATCAGGGTCAGACCTTTCCGCTTCACCTCCTTGTAGAAGGGGCAGAACACCGCGATATCCAGCCCGGCCCGGGACAAGTAGGAGGGGAGAGCCCCGGCCACATCGGCCAGCCCGCCCGTCTTGGCATACGGAGCGACTTCGGAAACAAGAAATGCAATCTTCATAGCCGAGCTATCTTATCACATTTATTGCTAAATCCGTCGGGCTTCGCTACTAAGCCGGGCGGAATATAATTGATTTCAGATTTCTTTATCGCCCGGCTAGTACTCGGGGAGCAGTAAGGAGTGAGTTTCATATTTAATACTCCCCGTAGTAAGATGACGCCATGATCACAGTAACGGCCGCCGTAATCGAACGGGAGGGACGCGTGCTCATAGCCCGTCGCCGTTGCGGTGACCGTTTCGGCGGAGTCTGGGAATTTCCGGGCGGCAAGCTTGAGCCGGACGAAACGCCCGAGGATGGCCTGCGCCGTGAGATCGACGAGGAACTGGGCCTGCTGATCGCGGTCGGACCCCGCCTGGGGACATTCCCTTTCGTCTCCGCGGACTGGTCGATCGAACTGATCGCCTTCCGCGCCGCCTGGACCGGCGGAACGATGGTTTTGCGCGAGCACGACGACGCCCGCTGGGTCAAGCCCTCCGAAATGGAGGGCTTTACCTTCGCCGAACCCGACCGGCCCATCGTCCGGCTCCTGTCCGAAGAGGCTTCCAATGGCCGAAAATGACTCCGGCATTATTCTGCACCAAGGCAAGGACAAGGCCGTCCGCAATCGCCACCCCTGGATCTTTTCGGGCGCCGTACGCCGGGCGCCCCATTTCGAGGACGGCGACATCCTGCCGGTCTACAGCGCCGAAGGGGATTTCCTTGGATCCGGTTATTTCAACGCCCGGTGTTCAATTATCGGACGGATGCTGACTTTCGACCGGACCCCTCCGCTCCAGGCCTTGGAGGCGTCGATCCGCAGGGCCCTCTCCCGGCGGACGCCTTTCTTCGACGAGCGGACGACCGGCTTCCGCCTGATCAACGGGGAAGGCGATGAATGTCCCGGTCTGATCGCGGACTTCTACGCCGGGGTCCTGGTCCTTCAATTTTCCACCCGGGGAATGGACCGGCTGAAGGAATTCGTTCTGGGGCTTCTGGGAGAGATTCTATCGCCGGCGGCGATCTATGAAAAATCCAATCTGCCGTCGCGCCGCGAAGAAGGCCTGTCTTCGGGAGAATCCTGGCTGCGCGGCGGCCCGGTGCCGAGCGTGGAGATCTTGGAGGATGGGCTGCGCTTCGCCGTGGATATTCCGGATTCCCAAAAAACAGGGTTTTATTTGGATCAGCGGGAAATGCGCCGCATGGCCCGGGGCTTGGCCCGCGGCCGCCGCGTGCTCAACGCCTTCTCCTACACGGGAGGCTTCACCGTGGCCGCCCTGGCCGGCGGCGCGGTTTCCGCCGACAGTGTCGACCTGTCGGCGCGGGCCATGGAGCTTTGCGCCGAAAACTGCCGCCGCAACGGTTTCCCGGGCCTCGGCCTCGGATTCCACACCGCCGACGTCTTCGAGTTTTTGCGGGCCGGCCCTCTGGACTATGACTTCGTCGTACTCGATCCCCCGGCCTTCGCCAAGCGCAAGGGCGACGTCATGAACGCCTGCCGCGGGTACAAGGACATTCATCGCCTGGTATTCCAGAAGCTCCCTCCGGGCGCTTTGGTGATGACCTTCTCCTGCTCCCATTTCGTCGACGAACCGCTCTTCCGTCAGGTTGTCTTCCAAGCCGCCCGGGAGGCAAACCGGGGAGTGCGCATCTTGCAGCGCCACCGCCAGGCCCTCGACCATCCGGTGAACATCTATCATCCGGAAAGCGAATATCTCAAGGGGTTCGTCCTGGCCGTTGATTGAAAGCCGGCCCGGAGGCCTCGGAAGGAATCCGTATGAGCTTCGTTGAAACCGCCCCGCCGGGAGATGCGGTCGGCCGGGCAATGCGTCCGGTTCTCATCTTGGCCAGGACCCTTCTGGCCAGTCTCATCGGGTATCTGGCCCTCGTGGAGCTCATCCGCTCCCGGTTCCGCCCTTTCCTGGGATTCGCGGACTTGGGTCGGCGCCTGTCCGTCCGCTATGTTTTCTATCTCGCCGCCGCGGCGGCCGTCATCGTCATCCGCGTTCTCAACTCCGTCGGCCTGCGGCGCAAAAAACCCTCCTCGCCAGAATCTCTCCTGGGACGCCTCCGGACCGTGGCCTGGCTGACCCTGGCCGCCGCCGAAACGCCGGCGCTCGCCGGATTGGCCCTGTTTCTCGTCGGCGGCTATAACGAAGATTTTTATTGGCTTAATTTTGTCTCGCTCCTGCTTCTGTTCATGTACTTCCCCCGCCCAAAGAACTGGGAGGCGCATCTCCGGAACGCGCCCCGGGCCTGCCCGTTCTGAGCCTCCGCTNNACCTTATTCGAATCCTCCGGCCGGAGCGCTCTTATCGATTGCGGGCAGTACCAGGAACGGCCGTACCTGGACCGCAACTGGGAGCCTTTTTCCTTTCCCCCCGAAGAGCTTTCGGCCGTCCTTTTGACGCACGCCCACCTCGATCACTGCGGGCTTCTGCCCCGCCTGGTCAAGGACGGCTTTCACGGTCCGATCATCGCCACGGCGCCGACGGCCGACCTAGCCCGCATCGTTTTGCTCGATTCCGCGCATATCCAGGAGGAGGACGCGTCCTTTAAAAAGAAGCGGCATCTGAAAGAGGGCCGGCAAGGCCCTCATCCCGAGATTCCTCTCTATACCGTGGCCGAAGCCGGGGCGGTTTTTCCGCTCTTTCGCCCGGTGCCTTACGAAACCGACGTCCCGCTCGCCCCCGGCTTCCGGGCCCGCTTCCACGATGCCGGACATATTCTGGGCTCGGCGATGATCGAGCTGGGCTATCGGGGCGGAGCAGGGGGAGGGGAAGCCAGGAGCGTCGTTTTTTCCGGCGACATCGGCCAACGCGACAGGCCTCTGGTCCGCGATCCGTCCATCGTGGAACGGGCCGATTTCGTGGTCCTGGAATCGACCTATGGGGACCGGGAGCATGATGACCCCGGAGACTCCATCGAGATCCTGGTCCGGATCATCAATGAAACCATCGATCGTGGCGGCAACGTCGTCATTCCGGTCTTCGCCGTGGAACGGGCCCAGGAGCTCCTCTTCGAGCTCGGCCGCCTGATCCGGGATCGGCGCATTCCCCGGCTCCTGACCATTTTGGACAGTCCCATGGCCATCGAGGTCACCGAGCTCTTCGACCGCTATCGCGGCGATCTCGACGAGGAGGCCCAGGCCCTCTACAAAGCCGGGCACTCGCCGTTCCAATTCGCGGGGCTGAAGCTTTTCCGGACGAGCGAGGAATCGAAAACGGTCAACCGCATACGCGGATCCTGCCTCATCCTGGCCGGATCGGGCATGGCCGCTGGGGGGCGCATCAAGCATCACCTGATGGCCAATATCGAACGGCCCGAATCGACGGTCCTGTTCGTCGGCTATCAGGCCCGCCACACGCTCGGCCGGCAGATCCTGGAGGGCGCCCCCGAGGTCCGCATCAACGGACGGATGTTCCGGGTCCGGGCCCGGGTGGCCCAAATCCACGGCTTTTCCGGGCATGCCGGCCAAAACGATCTCATCCGCTGGCTGGGGACATTCCGGACTCCGCCGCGTCGGCTTTTTCTCACCCATGGCGAAGCCGAAGCCTCTGCGGCTCTGGCCGAACGCGTCCGCCGGGAGCTGGGCTGGACCGTCGAAATTCCGGATTACGGCGACGCACCGGACCTGGACTGAACCGATCTTTTTCTTGCGCCTTCTCGGCCAAGACGAGTAGAATGAACGGGAATGGAGGGAGAAACCATGCCCAGCGAGCTCCAGGCCGAGGCGAAAACAGGTCCCAAACGAAAAGCGCGCGCCATCAAGGTCGTCGAGCTGTCGCTGTCCGTCATCCTCATCGTCCTCCTGGCGATTTATATTTTCCGTTTTCATCTCCGCGGCGACGGCGAACCGGGGCTGGCCGTACCGATCTCTGATCTGACGATCGCCGCCGTCAAGCTTGGACCGCTCCGGGAATTCCTGCCCGTGGAAGGGACCATCCAGCCCCTGAATACCGTCTACATGGACGCCGTGGAAGGCGGGCGGGTGGAGAAGATCTTCGTCGAGGTCGGCTCGGTCGTCAAGGAAGGAGAGCCCATCCTGCAGCTGGCCAACACCAACCTGCTTATGGATATCATGTATCGGGAAGCCGAGCTGTTCCAGCAGAGCAACAACCTGCGCAACACGCGCCTGTCCATGGAACAGTACAAGCTCCAGCTCACTCAGCAGTTATCCGAGCTGGACAACCAGCTCCAGCAGCAGAAAAGGCTCTTCGAGCGTTATAAGGAGCTGGACAAGGACAGCCTCATTTCCAAGCAGGATTTCGAGCAGGCCCGCGACCAGTATGAGTACCTGCTCAAGCGCAAAGACCTCATGGAGAAGAGTCAGAAGAGCGAGCTGGCCCTGCGGACCGGCCAGCTGGAAGCCCTCGAGGAATCGCTCCGGCGCATGGAGGCCAATCTCGAGGCGGTCAAGCAGAAACAGGAGAACCTGACCATCAAGGCTCCCATCGGGGGCCAGATCACGTCGCTCAATGCGGAGATGGGACAATCGAAGTCGGCCGGCCAGCGCATCGGTCAGATCGACGTTCTCAGCGGGTTCAAGGCCACGGCTTCGATCGACGAAGCTTACCTGGCCCGGATCGAAGTCAACACGGCCGGAGAATTCGACTTCGCCGAACACAGCTTCAAGCTCGTCGTCAAAAAAATCTATCCCGAGGTCAAGGACCGCAAGTTTATGGTCGAGTTGGAATTCCGGGGCGACCGCCCCAAAGGCATCAAGCGCGGCCAGACCCTCGACGTCCGGATCGCCTTGGGGGAAATCAGCCAGGCCCTGACCCTCCCGAACGGTGAATATCTGAAGTCGACCGAAGGGGAATGGGTCTATCGTCTCGACGACACCGGAAAATCCGCCCTCAAGAACCCCATCAAGCTGGGCCGGCGCAACGCCGACGTTGTCGAGGTGGCCAAGGGTCTGAAGCCCGGCGACCGTGTCATCGTCTCGTCCTATACCGCGTTCGCCGGCAAGAACAAGCTGCTGCTCAAAGAGAAATAGGTAGGAGGCCGATCGATCCATGTTCCGCTTGCGCGGCCTTATCGTTCTGCTCGCGGGGCTTTCCGCCGCCGGGATCCTGGGGGCCCAGGACCGGGAGGCCGTGATGTCCCTGGACGCCTGCATCATGGAGGCCCTCAAGAACAACATCGGAGTGGCCATCGAGGTCATCACCCCGCGGCTTTATGAATACAATCTCGGCTTCACGATGGAGAAATACGTTCCTTCGCTGGCCTTCGGCTTCAGCTCCTCGACCACGAGCACGCCATCTTTTTCCTGGCTTTCCTCGGCTTCCCAGGTGCTGTCCAAGGACCAGAATTATTCCGCCCAGATCTCCGAGTTCGTACCTACGGGCGGTCGCTTCTATGCCACCCTGTCGTCTTATAAGAGCGACAGCAACCTTAATTTCCAGACCATCAATCCGCGCTACGGCAGCACCCTCTCGTTCAGCCTGTGGCAGCCCCTCCTGCGCAATTTCGGAGTCGGGCTGAACAAGCGCGATATCCTCATCGCCCGCAACAACCTGGACATCAGCGAAGTCCAGTTCCGCTCCGTCCTGCAGGACACAATTTATCGCGTCGAACAGGCCTACTGGAACCTGGTCTACAGCATCGAGCTGCTCAAGGTCCGACGCCAGTCCCTGGAGCTGGCCCGCGACCTGCTGGCCAAGAACAAGCGGGAGGCCGAGGTCGGGACCATACCGCCCATCGAGATTCTCAACGCCGAGGCCGAGGTGGCCACCCGGGAGGCCGATATCCTGCAGTCCGAATCCATGGTCGCATCCAGCCAGGACGCCCTGATGACCATCCTCAATATGCCGGCCGAGCCCGGCCAGCCCAAAATGGCCCGGATCATCCCCTCCGACCAGCCCGGCTTCGAAAAACGGGCCCTTGATCTGGACGCCTGCCTGGCCACGGCCTTGGAGAACCGGACTGATCTCCAGGTTTCCAAAATCGATCTGCAAAACAAGGAGCTTAATTTTCAGTACGCCCGCAACCAGCTCCTGCCGGACCTGTCCTTGAGCGCTTCCTACTGGAGCCCGGGCATTTCGGGAACCCAGATTCTTTACCAGGACAACAATCCCCTGACCAATGTCATCATCGGCTATGTCCCGGCCGGGGCCAAGGACTCGCTGCGGGACGCCTTCCGGATGGCCTACAGCAACTGGTCGTTCAGCTTGAGCCTGAGCGTGCCTCTCAACAATTACCTGACCCAGGCCCATTACACACAGATCAAGATCAGCTACGACCAGGCCCTGCTGCGCATCCGCAATCAGGAACAGCAGGTCTTTCTGGAGGTCAAGAATGCCGTTCGCGATGTTGAAACGAACGCCAAGCGGGTGCAGGCCTACAGGGTGGCCCGGGAGCTGTCCGCCCGCCGTCTGCAGGCCGAAGAAAAAAAACTTAAGGTCGGTCTGACGACCAACTACATCGTCCTGTGGCAGCAGCGCGATCTGGCCACGGCGATCAG
>PMCY01000057.1 GCA_003154255.1 Candidatus Aminicenantota bacterium
TTGCCGCAGTTTTCGCAGACGTAGATGTCGTTCGAGCCTTCGATGGCCGAGCTCATTTCCGTCGAGACGCTGATGAAGCAGCCTTGGCAGACTCCCTCGTCGACCTCGGCCACGGCGAAGCCGTAACGGGCCATGAGCTTGTCGAAGCGTGTCAGCAAGGCTTCGTCCAACCCCTCGCGGATGAGGGTGGTCTGGGCTTGAAGAGTTTTCAATTGGGCCTTGGGCGCCTTTTTCTTCTTGACCTCGATCTCCTGGAGCTTTTTCAGCAGCCCGGCCCGGCTGATGATCTTGTCGTCCTGGGGCAGGTGGAGCTCGATCTCGGACAGAACGGCTTGCAGTTCGGCCTTGTCCTTGGCCGAGAAGGCCCGGTCGCGGAACTCATGCTTGCGCAGGTAGTTGGCCAGCCCGGCGAAGAGATGGTTGAAGAGTCCCGGCAGGGAAGGGTTCCAGATGATGAGGATGATGAGATGGACTTTTTTCTTGTCCGGGGCCTCGAAATCGAGGCCGGCCGCGGATCGGCCGACCGCGACGGCGATCTCGCCATGCGTGTCGACGCGGGCGTGGGGGACGGCAACCCCGTCTCCGAGGGCGGTGCTGACCAGGTTCTCGCGGTCGATGAGCCGGGTCAGGATGACTTTTTTGTTGGAAATGAGCTTCTGCTTGGCCAGGATATCAAGCAGTTCCTCAATGGCCTGGACCTTGTCCTTGGCTTTCAGGTCGTGGACGACCTGGGCGGGTTTGAGATAATCGGAAAAATGGGTGATGCCCAGAAGATCTTTTTTATCCATGCAAACTCCAATGGCCCCTATCATACAGCCCGCGGACCTTGCGGTCAAACTCGCGGGACCGGCCGTCGGGAGTCAGGCCGTGAAGTGTCGTATCTACAATCTGCTGATTTTAGTGGATTGTAGACGCGATCCCGATTTCAGTTTTGCCGTTTGAACGAGCTCGTCGGCTTGAACTGCGGCAGGCCGCGGGCACGATCAAGCCGGCACACAGGGCCAAGCCGAGAATCAAGACGCCATGAACTTTTTTATTTTTCAAGATGACCTCGCGGAGGCGTCTCCAGCCCGGATTTCCGGGCCAACATGAACGTTTCGCCCAGCCCGGCCAAGCCGACGGCCCGCGAAGCGATGACCACGCCGAAAGCGGCCGCTTCGAAAAGGTCCGCACCGGCGGCCAGCCTGTGCATTGTGGCGGCGCAAAAGATATCGCCGCACCCCGTCGTGTCGACGACATGATCGGCGCGGGGCGCCTGGATCAGGCGGGTTTCGTCGGGGGTCAGGAGAAGGATACCGTCCTTGCCCAGGGTGACGAGGACGGCCCGCACCGAGCGGTCGAAGGCCTGGCGGGCGAAGTCGTCGATCTCCGCGCGTTCAGGCCAGCGTTCGGGCCGGCCGAGCATGCAGGCCACTTCCTGGCGGTTGGCCTGAAGATAGGTCACGCCCTCGACCCAGTCCTTCCATTCGGGCAAAGCGACGTAATCGCGATGGGACCCGATAATCCTGGCCAGGGACAGGGAATGGATGTCCATCCAGATCGGGCAGGGGGCCTTGCGGGCGACACGCCGCCAATCCGCGAGTTCTATGTCGAAGCCCGAGTTGAACACCATGAGCAGGAGATCAAGCCGGGCCAAACGCCCCATGATCGGCGAAGGATCGAGAGGCGGGACGACGGAGCGCAGGACTTCCTCGCGCTCCTTAAGGCGCTCGCCATAGCGGAGCTGGACCTGATTCCCGGGCCCGGGAACGAAACGGAAGCCTTCCCGATAGAGCGTCGGCCAGCCCGCGATCAGGGCCTCGACCTCTCCGCGCAGGTCCTCGCCGCACTGGGCGGCCAGGCGGACACGGTGGCCGAACCCGCACAGCGCCGCTACTTGATAAAGAATTCCGCCCAGGCCGCGGAAGGCGCGGCCGTCGTCGTAGATGATCTCGTCCGAGGTGATGGTGCCGATCAGTCCGAATTCGCTCATAAGACCGAGCCCATGGTATGCGAGCGGGATGGAAATATCAAGAAACGACACGTGATTTTTTGATATGATTTCCAGGAGAGGATCCCATGCCCATAGTCCGGCGGTTCGCTTCAATCTTCGTGCTTCTCCTGGGCGGTTTCATCGGCTGGCATGCCCGCGCCATCTTCGGGCCGCCCGCTTCGCCGCCGGTCCCGTCGCCGCTGCTGGACCGCGTGGACGGGTTGACCCTGCTCGAAGGTGTCCCCGATGTGCGGCAATCCACGGGCTTTTCCTGCGGAACCGCCGCCTTGCAAGCGGTTCTGCATTATTACGGTGTCGAAGAGCGTGAAGACCGGCTGATGAAAGAGCTGCAGACAAGCCCGGAGGAAGGCACGCATCCCGCGGAAATCCTCCGGGTGGCGAGGGCTCACGGATTGCGGGCCGAGATGCGCGAAGGGCTGGGAATCGAGGATTTGAAATCCGCGCTGGATCGGGGAATCCCGATCATCGCCGCAATCCAGGCTTGGAAAAGCGGGGACGGAAGCACCCCATCCTGGGCCAAAAACTGGGAGGACGGACATTACGTGGTCGTTCTCGGGCTCGACGCCGCCTCGGTCTACGTCGAGGACCCCTCCCTGCTGGGCTGCCGCGGGATCATCCCCAGGGCGGAATTCCTGGAGCGGTGGCATGACTATGAAGGCCGGCCGCCCTTCAGCGCCGACCGCCGCGCCTACGTCCGAATGGGGATCTTCATCGAAGGCCGGCCGGCGGCCAAGGTTCATCCCTATTGCCGCGTCGATTAACGAATGGGGAAGTGATGCTCGGTGCGCTCTTCGCTGCGGTCCGTAGCCGGAGGCGGTTCCGGTGAGAGCGCGGAGATCTCGGCCCGTAATTCCGGCGTCATCTTGATCTCGGCCGCCCGGAGGACCGTTTCCAGCTGGGCCCGATTGCGGGCGCCGATGATGGGCGCGGTCACCGCGGAGTGAGCGCCGACCCAGGCGATCGCCAGCGCCGCGGGTTCGAAGCCCCGTTCGCGGGCGAATGTCGTGAAACGTTCGGCAGTCTCCAACATCCATCCTTCGCCATAGCGCGTCTGGACGATCTTCTGCTCGACGATGCGCCCCGTGGCGGGCATCCGGCCCGGGCCGTATTTTCCGCTGAGCAGGCCGCCGGCCATGGGGCTGAAGGGGATGACGCCCAGTCCTTCGGCCAGGGCCATGGGCAGGATTTCGCATTCGGCCTGCCGCTTGACCAGGCTGTACATCGGCTGCAGGACCTGGAAGGGGGCCCATTCATGGAGGGCCGCCAGCCCCAACCCTTTCATGACCTGCCAGGCGGCGAAGTTGCTCGCGCCGATATGAATGATTTTACCCTGGCGCACGGCGTCGTCCAGGGCCCGCAGAGTCTCTTCGAGCGGCGTGCGATCGTCGAAGCGATGGATGAAATAGACGTCGATGCGGTCCGTGCCGAGGCGGCGCAGGCTGGCCTCCAGCGTCGCCCGCAGGTGGTAGCGGGTCGCGCCCTGGTCATTCGGCCCGGCCCCGGTGGGGAAATAGAACTTGCTGGTGATGACGACATCGTCGCGGCAATCCCGGATGAGGCCGCCCAGGATTTCCTCGGATCGTCCTCCGGCATAGATATCGGCGCAGTCAAAGAAATTGAGGCCCGCCTCGCGGCAGCGCCCGAAGACGGCGGCCGATTCGGCTTCGTCCGATTCCTTGCCGAAGGTCATAGTCCCAAAACACAGGGGCGAAACCCGGATCCCGGTGCGGCCGAGGTATTTCATCTCCATGGCATCTCTCCCGCGAATCTCCGCCCGAGGGGCCCGCCGCCCGCCCGGCGGCGGCGCGATTTCGCGCCGATCGCCTCCGCTTACTTCGCGACGCCGACGGTGACGTTCAGGACGAAGCCCTTGTCGTAGCTGGTGAAGTTCAGAACGACCATGTCCTGGTCTTTGGTGGCCTGGGCCGATCCGCCCCGCTCGGTCGTGGCATTCATATTGATCGTCCAGCCTTTTTCTTCGAGGGCCTTGACATATTTCGCCGGCACATCGGAGGCCACGCCTCCCATGGAAATCGTCCAGTTCTTGCCCCGCGGCGTGGACGTGCGGAAGACACTCTTGATCTTGCCCTCGACCTTGGGAATATCCAGGGTCAGGTCGGCCGGCCATTCCGTGCCGCCGGCCGAGAACTCGGACGTGCCGTCCTTGGTCGTGACCGCCACCTTGCCGTCCTTGATGTCGACGTTGGCCTTGCCGCCGGTCGCTTTGGCGATGGCGTTTTCCATCATTTTTTCAGCCGCTTTTTCGCGCGAATTCTGGCAGCCGGTGGTCATGATCAATCCGTAGACGAGAACCGCCGCCAGGGAAACAATGCCCAAACCTTTCAGTGATTTCATATCGATCTCCTTTCAGAAATATCGATTCATTTTATCGCTTTTCGTTACTATTTCCAATAGATTCAATCGGGATTTTGTCGGCGAGGGGCGAGGAGCAAGCCGGGTAAAACGCGCTCGTTTTACGCGGCTTGCCCCTTGCCCCGTTTGACGCCGTCATCCCGATTCGTTACGATAACGGCGGTGCATCGGCATTCGACAAGGAGCTCCTCCATGAAGAAAATAGCGATTCTGGCCCTGTTCGGCGCGCTGCTGCTGGCCGCCGTTCCCCGTATCTCCGCCCAGGCGCTGCCGGTCAAGGCCGGCACGCCCGTCCTGATCACCTCCTGCGGCCAAAGCCCCGGACCGGTCATGCTCAAGGTCATCCTGCAGAAAGTGGGCATCGCCTATGATCTGAATCCGCTGGCCGCCAACGCCGACCTCAAGGCCAAGCCCTTCAAGTCGCTGGTCATCGTCATGGGCGCCAGCCTCAAGGGCATGGGCGCGGCCGGGATCTCCATCGACGACGAGCTCAAGCGCATTGGGGCCCTGATCGACGAAGCCCATAAGCTCAAGATCACGGTCATCGGCGCGCATATCGAAGGAATGAAGCGGCGGGCCCAGGGCGCGGACGCGGGCGACACCACCGACGAACAGTCCATCGACGCCGTGGCCCCCAAATCCGACATCCTTCTGGTCAACAAGGAAGGCGACGGCGACGGCCGCTTCACGAATATCGCCAAAGCCAAAAACATTCCCCTGATCCTGGTCGAGAAGAACCTCGACCTGGTCAAGGAGTGCGAGAAGCTATTTAAGTAAGCTCAAGCTGGGGCGATCTTCAAGCCTTCGATGGCTCCGAAGTGATCGACATTTCGGGTGAGCAGGGTCAAGCCCAACGCCAGAACGGTTGCCGCTATCAAGAGATCCTGATTGCCGATTGTGATGCCTCGCGATTTGAGCCTTGTGTAAAGGCGGCCGGCGATTTCGCCTTCAGTCGCGCTTAATGGAAGGACTGGGATCTGGTCCAGAAATTTCTCAAGTTCCTGAAGTCTTCTTAGCCCCGTGATGCCCGCATAGAGTTCGAAAACAGTGACCGCCGTCACGGCAAGCCGGCCGGATTCAATAAGCTCTCGGACAGCCGAGGAGAGCGGCGCCCGGCCGGAGAAGAAATCGATCACGGCGTCCGTATCGGCGACGATCAGGTCCCCCAATTCTTCCTCGCTTCTTGGAGATTCTTGCGGACCTCGTCCGCTTCCTCGGCCGACCAGCTTCCCTCTATTTCCAGAACGGCATTCAGATCCCGTTGCCGCTTCTTCTGGTCCCGCAGATAGGTGGAAACGGCCTCTTCCATAACCTTGGAATAGCCTCGTTCGCCTCGACGGATCGCCAAAGCATGGAGAGAAGCGATCAGCTCATCGGGGAGGACGACCGTGGTTCGCATAATAAATCCCTTCTCGAGTACATTGTAATATTCGAATGCATTAATGTCAAGCGCAAAGAAGTCCTCGGGGCGACAAAGAAGAGGTTCTTTGGGCGATAAATCGCGATGGTTAAATAGTTCGAATCTTTACGTAGCCGGTTTTTTCGAGAAGCCGGAGGAACGTCTCCACATCTTTGAGGCCGACGGGCGCGGCGGCCGCCGCCGCGGCGTTGCGGATCTGCAGGATGGTGCGCTTTCCATCGATCAGGTTCCGGACCTCGGTCTCCGTCCGGCCCAGGTTGTAGGTCGGCGCGTCTTTCATATCCCGCCTCATCTGGGAAAAAGCCCGGGAATCAAAAACGCCCTCCAGCTTTTCCAGCCGCTCGGGGACCAGTTTGCCCAGGCGGATCTCATCGGCGTTGAGCGAAATCCGCTGGGGGGCAACGCCATCCCGGGCGCAGTGCGCCTTATAGGCCTCCTCGAGCTCCTTTCCGAGAGGACCGCGGCAGCCGGCCAGCCCGGTCCGCTTGACCTTGAGGAGAGCTTCCAGCCGGGCTTCGCCGCGGATGAAGAATCGGATCGAGTCCAATGTCGCATCCTCGCGCAGGAGCGCCTGCGTCAGGATATTATCCGCCTCGCGGTAGACGTCGTAGAGCTTGGCCTTGTCCGCCGCCGCAATCATCGCCTCGGCCCGGGCCAGATCGCCGCCCAGCCGCTCGAACGAGCGCCGGCCGACCTCGGCGACGAGGGCCTCGATCTCATCCGGCCCGGCCCCGGCCAGAAATGCCGCGGCCGCCGCACCGATGACGGCGACGCGCTTGAGCTGGGTGGAATCGGATTTGTCCACGGTGTCACCGCTGGTGTGGTACCACTGGTCGGGCCAGACGATCAGCATGACCGCGGGGATGCGCAGGCCGCTCTCGATGAAGACGACATGATCCGAACCCCCGGAATAGGGATCGATGACGTAGTAAAAGGGGTCGCGTGAGCCGGTCGGAGACCAGACCGGCAGATAGGCCTCGCGGCCCTCGTTGTTGCGCTGGGTCGTGCCCATCCATTCGTAAAAAGCCCCTATCACGTCGTTGAAATAGGATGGGATGGACAGGGGCGACTGGACGAGCTCCATCATGCTTTGGTTCTTGATCAGCCCCTCCCCGACCATGTCCTCGTTGATATTGGCGAAGAAATGCCTGGCGATGTCGGGGTACGCCTTCAGGTAGGCGGAAGTCCCGGATATTTCCGGGATGAAGAGAAAACGGACGGTCCGCTTGAGCGGCGGGATTTGGCCCTCATCCAACATCTTGCGCAGGGTCCGGGCCGTTTCCAGGATGGCCGCGCAGCCGCTGATGTTGTCGTTGGCCCCTTGCTTGGCGAAGCCTTCGAAGAGATGGGCGGTGAATACCAGCTCTTCGTTGGGGTAGTCTTTGCCGGGCAGGACGGCCTCGACCATCTGTTCCTTGTAAGGCACCATCTGGGTTTTGGCCCAGGCCCGCATCTCGATCTTGGCCCCGCGTTCGAGCTGATCGCGCAGATCCCGCCCCTGGCGCTCGGAGACCATGAAGCCGATCGTCGGCTTCATCCCCTCCGAGGCGTTGATGCCGCTCCAGCCGACCTCGTCGGGATCGAATTCGGGGTGGCTGGACGAATAGCCGATGATGGCCGCGGCGCCGAACTTTTCCACGGCCAGCCGCTGGGCCCCTTGGGGCGATCCGCTGACCAGGACGATCCTGCCCTTGACGTCCTTGCCTTCATAGAATCGCTCTTGATTTCCCGGGCCGACGTAGACCAGCTCCCCGGAGACGTCGAGCGTCGCGCTGCCCGAACAGAGCGAAGCCGGAACTTCCTTGAGGTCGGCGATCTTGCGCGGCGCCGGCTTGAGGATCCACAGCTCTCCGGCCTCGGCGTCCCAGGTCTTGGGCGCGCGGGTGGGCAGATCGATGATGCGGCTGTCGGTGATGCCGTATTCCTTCAGCCGCTCCAGGACGAAGCGGGTCTCGAAATAGCCGTTGACGTATTCCTCGGCCTTGCGGTTGCGGTTGACGCCCGCCAGATAGATTTCGTTCTGCAGGGCCACGTCGCCCGAGGCCTCGTTGATGATCAGGCGCAGGAGGGGCAGCGGCAGCAAGGTTTTCGGAATGCCTTCGGCCGGCTGGGCGGAAAGGAAGGGGGCGGTCATAAAAAGGCTGAGAAGGGCGAACCCGGCGATGCGTTTCATGGGAGCCTCCGGAAAGAATTCAAGGGGTCATTCTACAGAGAGAGATGGGGTCGCGTCTACCGNNCGCCGTTTACGCCCAGTGGACGATCAATCCTTTATCCCGCCTGGGCGATTACGAATCGCGCCGGGCCTCGAGCTACAACCGGGCCGGGACCAACACCGACTATGTCCCCTTGAAAGCGGGCGAGACGAAAGAAATCTTCGCCGAAGGCGGTCCCGGCGAAATCCGCCATATCTGGATGACCATGGCCACGGGCGAAGTCTACCATCTCAAGAAAGTCGTCCTNNCGCATGTATTGGGACAACGAAGCGACGCCCAGCGTCGAATCGCCCATCGGCGATTTCTTCGGCCTCGGCCTGGGCACTTACACCGTGTTCCAATCGGCGGTCCTGGCCGTCCTGCCCGACAAGGCCCTCAATTCCTACTTCCCCATGCCCTTCGCCCGGCACGGACGCATCACGGTCACCAACGAGGGCTCGCAGGAGATCACCGATTTTTATTGGAACATCGACTGGGTCAAGCTCCCCGCGCTGCCGCCCGATGCGGCTTATTTCCACGCCCAATACCGGCAAAGCACGCCCCACGCGGGATGGTACAAAGGCAACTTCTACGGCAACGATTTCAGCGAGGCCCGCCGCGATCCGCGCTGGAGCAACGTCTCCGGGGCGGACAATTACGTCTTTCTCGAAGCCGCCGGAGAGGGGCAATTCGTCGGACTGACTTTGTCGATTTTCCAGAACCAATGGGGCGGCTGGAATGAGGGCGACGAAATGATCTGGATCGACGGCGAGGCTGGGCCGCGCATCCACGGCACCGGAGGCGAGGACTATTTCTGCGGGGCCTGGGGATTCTCCGGCCCTTATGCAACCCCGCTCGTCGGCCTGACCGAGTTCCATCAATGGGAGCCCGGCTCGCGATTNNAGGCGACGATCGAGGACGGCCATGCCAACCTGCGTTCGGACAACCTCTACTCGGTGGCCTACTGGTACCAGAAGGAGCCCCACGCCAAATTCCCGCTCCTCCCCCCCGTCGAGGAGCGCATCGTCAAATTCATGCCCGTGGGAGGGCCGGGGCAGGATAAAAAGATGAAATAAGCTCACCCAATGGATTAAAATGGTTCGTAAGGGGTCAAATATGAATCCTATCAGCCAGGACCGCAAGAACCGCATCGCCCAGTGGGCCTACGACACGAAAGCCATTCTGGGGCGTTTCCATATCTGGCTGGAAGACGTCGAGATCGCCTGGGTCCGGGGCCAGACGCAGCGGGAATTCACTTCGCATCTTTCTTTCCTGAGCGGGGCCATGGAGCGGCAATTCGCCATGACCGGCGCCCTGACCGCGATGGGCACGCGGCTTTTCGGCCGCTTCGGCGAAGGCGCTTCCCTGGACAAGGCCGGGATCAACCAGGTCAAGAAGGACGCCGACGCCATCTCCGCTTATGTCATGAGCGAATGTCTCTGGTACCTGACTCGCCAGGTGCCGGAAAACCATGCCGTCATGGTCAGCCTGGGCGAGGGCTTGATGCCCAAGGCCGGAGAAACGCCGGAAATGGGCTCCAANNGAGATCCGCTCGGCCGGCGTCACCATCTGGGGCGCGGCCATCGACACCTTGGAAAACACCTCCCGCTTCGCCAAGGGGGACGCCACCGGCCCGATGACCGTCCTGCATGTTTTCGACCAACCCCTGCGCATCAGCAAACCCTACGAGGGCTATATGGGGAATCTGATCCTGCCCATGGAGGTCGTGGCCAAGGCCGAGGAGGACTCCGTCCTCATCGACTACAACACGCCCCGAGTGTTGATCTGGGAGACCATCCGGAAAACGTATCCCGGGATCGAGCCCCGCAACGTCCACGTCTGGACCCTCCGCGGCAAGAGTCGCGCGGAGCGGATCGGCGGGTTATGGAAGGAATGGGAAGCGCTGGGCGCCCATCTCATCGACGACGGCTGGACCCTGCCCAACGGGATGGCCGTTTTCACCGAGTCAGGGACCTACGCGCCGACCTCCAGCGTCGGGGCCTGGAAGGACCAGCTCGAGGAAAGGCACCTCTTCCTCTGCGACGGCTATGCGGCCTCGGCCGAGGCCATGCAGGCGGCCAGCCTGGCCCCGCTTTTCGGCCTGCGCGCCTTCCTGTCCGTCTTCACCTCCAGCTTCAAACAGCCCTACGACAAGGAACACGCCCTCATGATGCTGAACCCCGAAGCGCCGGATTTCCCGGCCCGGCTGGCCGGCCTGCTGGGGAAACCGGTCGACAAGAAGACCGTCGAGAAGCACCAGTCCATGATCCGCGAGGCCGTCGACGCGGGGATACCGCTGCAAAAGACATCCATCGAAGCCGACGATTTCTTCCCCGAAAAAGACTGGGACGTCCTGGCCGTCACGGGCTACATGAACCCCGACCCGTATACGGGGGCCCCCGGCGTGGAAATGCTGTCCGAGGATTGCTGCCGGGTGCGGGTGCGCTTGTCGTCGAGGCGCGGGGAAAAGCTCATCACCATGACCCTGAAGCTTAAAGATCCTCTGGATCAAAGCCGGTTCATTTTCAACCCGCTGCTGACGCGCTTTATGTCCGGCGAGGACTATGAAAGCCGACCGGTCCGCATCTCGGATTCCGGGCGCATCCGCAACGAGCTCCAGACGTTATGTTCCGAAGCCCTGGAATTCCGCAAGAACGGGGTNNCTGGTACAAGAAAAACCACCCCATCTGGTTTACCTGGCTGGAGATCGCCCCGCCGGAGAGTTAGCCGCCGTCGGCGCGGGGATGGGCCGGGTCAGACGGTCTTTTTAAGCTCGGCCAACAGGCGGTCGATTTGGGCCGGCGTATGGGTCGAGAACACGGTCGCCCGCAGGACGCCGCCGGACGGGGCGCCGACATACTTGAGATAAGCCACGGCGATGCCTTGGGCCATCAGGGCGGCCTGGATGCGTTTCATCTCTTCGGCCGTCTTGAGCGTCCAGGTGACGATCGGGACGGGCGTGTCCTTGATGTCGAAACCCAGGGCGCGCATGCCGGATTTCAGGCGGGCCGTGTTGTCGCGCAGCCGCCGCCGCCATTCGGGGTGGGCCTGGACGAGGTCCAGCCCCTTGGCCGAAGCCGCGGCGATCGGCGTGGGCGTGGGGCTGGAGCCGGCATAGGCGCCGACGCTCTCGCGCACACGCTTGATGAGCGCGGCCGAGGAAGGCAGGAAACCGCCGTGCCCGCCGAAGGCCTTGCTCAGCGTCCCGGCGTAATGGATGCGGCCGCCGGAGACGCCGAAATGCTCGAACGTCCCGCGGCCGTTCTCGCCCAGGACGCCCACGGCATGGGCGTCGTCCAGGGCCAGGATGCCGTCGTACGGTTTCAGGCACTCCAGCAGCTCGGGGACGGGCGCGATCTCGCCGAACGTCGGAAAGACCCCGTCGCAGAGGACCANNGTCGTGCGGACCCCGTCCCGGACGCTGAAGTGGGATGTTTCGTCGATGAAGGCGGCGTCATATTCGCCCGCCAGGGCCTGGGCCAGGAACAAGGCGTTGAAGTAACCCGAGACAAAGTAGACGGCCTCTTCCGTTCCGAANNGCATTGCCGTGCAGGCCGAAATAACCCGTGCCGCCGAAATAAAGAACGCGGCGGCCGTTGATGACCGTCTCGGCGCCGGGAGCGCTCTCCATGATAAAAGGCGCGGTCTGGCCGGTGGCCGGATCGACCGGCGCGGCGTATTCTTCGGCCGCGTCCAAACCGGTTTTCATCAACAGGATGCCCAGAGCGGATGTTTTCAAGAAGTCCCTCCTCGAGGTCCGGTCAATCATGGCGGCCTCCTCTTCCTAATAGGCCCATCATATCAAAATCCTTCCAAGGCGCAAGACGGGGACCCCGCCCGCGCCATTGCAAAACCGGCGGAGTTCCCATAACATTAAGCGTCTCCGAGGACCCCACAAGGAGCGTTCCCCATGAGCATGACGACCTCGGCCGCGATCATCCTGGCGGTGATGGTCGCGGCGTATATCATCGCCAAGATTTTCAAGCTCTCGACCGAGCTGTCCATGTTCGCCGCCGCCCT
>PMCY01000295.1 GCA_003154255.1 Candidatus Aminicenantota bacterium
CTTTCCGCGCGGAAAGGCGCCCCAATCGAGGGTCAAGAGCGGGATCCCGGCCAAGACCGATTTCAAAAAATCCCGGCGCAAAACATTTTTATCGAGCATGCCACCCTCCCTTTTATTGATGGCCTTTCCGCCAGGCGGCGGCCAGGGCGACGAAGCGGCCGTAGCTTTTCATCCCTTCTGTGATTCCCTGGGTGTGGAGATATTTTTCATAGACCTTCCGGCTGATCTTTTCCAGGGGTCCGCGGTAGCGGGCCCAGTTCGCCTGCAGGGCCCGGATATCGGCTCTCATCCCCTCCGGAACGCCGGCCCAGAGGGACTTGAAAAGGGCGGGCGCCGAACCGGTCAGCTCGCCGGCCGCGTAGTCCCAATAGGACAGAAAGCCCGAATAGCGGATGGCCGGATCGGCCGCAGCTTGGCAGGCCAGAAGCGCCAGGAAATTGGCCGCCCCTTCGTCCGTGATGCCGTAACCGTGGGCCATCTCGTGGGCCATGGTGAAAGGCATTTCGAAAGGCAGGATCTTGCCCGCCGCATACCCTTCGCCGAAAAAGGGGATGTAAATGCCGGAGCCCGAGAAACGCATCATCCATCCGCCGGGAACGAAGACCCGGACCCGGACCCGGCCGGGGGCCGGATATCCAAGATCGCGCAAAACACCTGCGAGTCCGGCCCGCAGTTCGGCTTCCAGGTTCGCCGACAGGATTCCTGCGCCGAGAGCCTCGGCCGAAGCCCCCGGAATCAGGGCGCGGGATGCGACCGCCTCCCGCGTCGCCCAGTCGGTTTCCGCGGCCAGCTCGGCGCTTTCGAGCGGCGCGGCTTCCATTCCCAACTGCTTTTCGATCCCGATCCGGTTGTAGTTGAATCCCCATAAAGCATAGAAAAAGAAAACCAGCGCCCCGATCCAGCCCGCCGCGGCCAGGACGACATGGCCGCATCGCTTGAGCAGGGATTCGTATTGAGGATACTTCTGCCGGGCCATCC
Source organism: Candidatus Aminicenantota bacterium (assembly GCA_003154255.1). Lineage (GTDB taxonomy): Bacteria > Acidobacteriota > Aminicenantia > Aminicenantales > UBA4085 > UBA4085. Next base: position 979 of record PMCY01000295.1, read on the forward strand.
GGCGAGCAGTCTTGACGATCGCCCAAATGACCGCGGCCGCGGCTGCGCAATAAACGATGGGAATCGGAGACATTCCCAGGGTGTTATCCCAGATCCAGCGCAGGCCGACGAAGAGGACGCGGGAATAATATTTTTCCACCAGGGCGGAATCATTCCCCAGCCAATAATGCAGGTTGAACGCCGCGGCCCCGGCGAAAATCCACAGCCCGGCCGTTTTCGGTTTCATGGTCTAACGGAAGCGGTAATCGTCGACCGCCTCCAAAAAAGCCAAAATGTTCTCCCAGGGCACGTCCGGCTCCAGGACGTGGGTCGGGCAGGGAAAATACCCCGTCGGTCCGAGGATATCGATCGTCTTATGCACGGTCTTATGGACTTCGTCCGTCGTGGAGAACGGCATGGTCGTCTGGGTCCCGATGCCGCCCCAGAACGCCAGCTTGCCGCCGAAATCTTTTTTCAGCCCGACAAGGTCCAGGCATTCCGGCTGGACCGGGTTCAAAACGGTAACGCCCGCTTCGACAAGGTCCGGAATGATCTCCCGGCAGTTGCCGTCGCTGTGATAACAGAACGGAATGTCCGGCCGGACCTCGCGGGCGGCCCGGACGACGGCGGCGTGGCGCGGCTTGAACCATTTCCGGTACATGGCCGGGCTCATCAACATTCCGAACTGGACCCCCACGTCGTCGCCGATCTTGATCATGTCCACGCCGGCCTCGGCAAACCGCCGGGCTTGAAAGCGGCGCACGGCCGTGATCCGGTCGAGCAGGTATTCGGCAAACTCCGGATTGAAGGCCATGTCCGTGAACAGCTCGGTCATGCCCCGCAGGTGCCAGGCGATCTCGAAGATCGTCCACTCCATGAAGCCGATGACGAACAGCCCGCGGTCGTGCAGCGCCCGGACCTGCGCTTCCAGATGGCGGTGCCGTTCGGGCGGGGTCAAATCGGGGAACGGATAGCGTTCCAGCTCTTCGACTTTGGACAGGCCCAGCATGGGATGTTCGATGTGAACAAAATGATACATCGAGCCGCCGGTGACGCCGACCCCCCACTCGCCCACTTCCCAGCCTTCCGGGTTCCACAGGCGGGGCACGCCGCCGGGATAGTAGGCGCTGAAATCGGGCAGGGTCTTGGCCGGGGCGAAGAAGACTTCGCGGACATCCAGTTTGAAATATTCGGACGGATCGTTCGCCCCCGTTTTCTCCCTGAAGACCTCGAGGAGCGGCGGGGTCAGCTTCAATTCGCGCGGCAGGCGGTCGGGCCGTTCCTTGGCCAGGACCGCCAGGGTGCGTTGGCGTGCGTTCATGGCGCTTCCTTTTCGAGCAGCCGGGCCACATCGCCGAAAGAGGCGATTCCGCGATGGCTGATCTGCGTCGTGCACAGGGCCCCGGCGGCGTTGCCCAGGCGGACGGATTCCTCGAGCGGCAGGCCGGCGCTGATGCCGCGCAAAAACCCCGCCGCGAAGGAATCGCCGGCGCAGGTCGTGTCGCGGACGGCGACCTTATAAGCGGGGAAATCTTTCTCTCCGGCGCCGCTCAAGAGCATGGCCCCCCGCTCGCCCCGCTTGATCAGGACGACCCGCGGCCCCCGGGCCAGCAGATCGCGCCCGGCGGCCAAGGGGTCGGATATCCCGGTCAGCAGGACCACCTCTTCGGCGTTGGTCATGAAGAAATCGATCGACGGCAGGGCGGCTTGGAGCGGCTTCATCCAGCGGCCGTAGGTGTCCCAATCGGTGTCCAG
>PMCY01000130.1:0-3412 GCA_003154255.1 Candidatus Aminicenantota bacterium
CGGATCTGCGGACCCGCCGCCTGCGCGGATAGGAGCGGATTAAAGCTCAGGAGCAATGCAGCGAGTAGAATTCCCATGAGAACATTCTTTTTCATGATCTTCTCCTTATTTATTCTTTGGATTCCACTTCCCGCGGGCCACGGCCGGGACATAGGCGTCCAGTCCTTTGGGGGGGAAGGTGATGGTCTTGCCCTGCTCGGCGCTCAGGTAGGCGGCCATGAGAAGCTCGGTCACGCCGACGCCGTCGCTGAAATTCTCCTCGGGCCGGACGCCCTTGAGGAAGGACTGGACCATGTGGCGGTTCTCGGCGATATAGCCGTATTCAGTGGCCTCATCGGCCACGACGGGCATGAGCCCGATCTCGGCGTTCTGCTTCTCGACCAAGTCCTCGCCGGCCTTGCCTTTGACCTCGCGGCTGAAAAAAACCTTCAAGCCGGCGTCGAGCGTATTGATCTGGAGGGCATATTCGGGCCCCAGAAGCTCCATGCTCAAACGCAGCCCGGCGCCGACGTAGCACCACGACGTGGTCGTTTCGACGACGACGATCTTGCCGCCGCGGTCCTTGTACTCGACGAGGGAGCGGGCGAAATCCTCGGCCGGCCGTTTGAGGTAATCGGTCTTGCCGCCGCTCCGCTTGGAGAGGAGGGCGGCGTACTTCGGCTCCTGCCATTTGAGGCAGTTGGTGTAGGCCGTGACGCTGACGGGCGTCAAGGCGTCGCGGGGAGCGCCCGGCGGGGTCAGCATGAAGCGGGCCTCCTCGACCGAATGGCACATCATGTCGTTGAGAACGCCGCCGCCCTGGAGGGTTCCTTCCCAGAACCAGGGCATATGCGGACCGCTGTGCTCCTCGGCGGCCCGGGCCAGGTAGGGCGGGCCGGCAATGGCCGCGCCGCGGGCCCAGACGATTTCCTTGCCCCGGGTCACGGCCGGGGAGAAGACCTGGTTTTCGAGATAGCCGTCGAGCAAGCCCGCTTTTTGAACCAAGGCCAGCATCTTTTTGGCCTCCCGGACGTTGCGGCCGAGCGGCTTCTCGCAGGTCACGCCGATGAGCTCGGCCCGGCCGGAAGCGACGGCCTGGGCGATCTCCTCCATGACTTCGGTCCGCGTATAGTTGGGGGCGCAGATCCAGAGGGCCCCAATGGCCGGATCGGCGGCCATGGCGGCGATCGATTTGAAGGGCTTGGCCTCGCCGCAATTGAGCGAACGGACCAAGGCGCAGGCTTCCCGGGCCCGTTTGGCGTCGGGGTCGAAGACACCCAGGATGTCGGCGTCGCGGACGCCCACCCAGGACTTGATGTGGAATCGGGCGATGAACCCGCCGCCGATGATGCCGATGCCGAGGGTTTTGGGTTTGTGCATGGGGGCCTCTTAAAAATTTCCGTTGTCGGGGATCACGATTGTGCGGCGGCGGCCGGCGCCTTGGTCCGGAAGAAGGCCATGAAGACGACCAGGCAGACCAGGGTCAGGGCCGTCGGCACCAGGAAGGTGCTCCGCCAGTTGATGGCCTTGACGGCGTTGCCGGCCGCGTCCAGCGTTTCGACCGTGAAGAGCTTCTGGATCCAGCCGCAGAACAGGCTGCCGACGAAGTTGCCCAGGCCGAGGATGATGACGGCGATGAGGCCTTGGGCCGAGGCCCGGATGTCCTTGGGCGCGACACTGTCCACATAGATATAGGCGGCGGTGAAGAAGAAGACGTAGCAGAATCCGTGCAGGGCCAGCGAGGCGATGACCAGCCAGGAGGGCCCGCCGATGACGAAGATGATGTACCGGATAGGCCAGGCCAGGATGCCCAGGGTCATCGTCTTGCCCGTTCCAAACTTGCGCAGGGCCCAGGATAGCAGGAAGGCCATGACGAAGATCTCGGCGAATTGGCCGATGGTCATGACGGCCGTGACGGACTTCTGGCTGACCCCGATCGCGGCCGAGGTCAGGAAGGGCGAGGTCAGAACATAATAGAATTGGAGCTCGGTGGCCACGATGAAGGAGATAAGGGCGAAGATGAGAAAGTTGCGGTCCTTGAACATTTTGAACGCTTCCAGGAAAGCCCAGGGCTTGGCGCCCTCCTTCTTGGGCGGCGTCTTGGGCAGCCCGAAGGAGAGGATGCCCATGAGCAGGGAGAAGATTCCCGCCAGAATGAGCATGTCGCCTTTCATGGCGATGTCCTGCGGCGATTTGGCCAGGATCCGCCACGCGCTGAGGGCCAGGCCGGCGGCGATCCAGCCGATCGTCCCCCAGACGCGGATCTTGCCGAAATCCTTCTCCGAATCCTGGAGGTTGATGAAGGCGATGGAATTGGTCAGGGCCAGCGTCGGGGCGTAGATCAGCGAATACAGGAGCATCAGCCACATCATGGGTGCGAAGGCCGTGACGTTGGCGATGAGGATGAGGATCGCGCCTCCCAGGAGCTGNNAACGGGGAGATGATCGTGGCCAGCGGCAGCAGGCTGAAGATGAGCCCGAGCTCCCAGCCGCTGAAGCCGAGGTTGTTCTGGAGATAGGCCGACAGGCCGGTCGCCCAGGACCCCCAGATGGCATATTGGAGAAACATCATCATGCCGAGGCGGAATTTTGTGCTCATTCCCTCCGTCCTTTCTCCGGGTCGCGGCGATTCGCTGAGCGGCAAGCACGATCAAAATTATTAGAAACGCGCGGCTTTGTCAATTCAGGGGCGGTTATGGTATAGAGAAGCCTCATGGGCAGGAGAGTGCGGGAATGACTTTCCGTCGCGGAATTCTGATGCTCGGACTGCTTTCCGCGGGCCTGGCCGTATGGCCGGCCGGCGCCGGGGCGGCCGCTAAGGACTTCCATTTTCCCGTCGTCCGCGTGGAAATCGCTGTATCCGCCGATGGGTCGTTCAGCGTCGACGAGTTTAGGACCTTCGATTTCCGCGGGCGTTTCACCTGGGCCGCATTCTGGCTCCCGACGCGCGCCGAAGGGCCGGGCGGTTTACGGGACGTGGCGGTGGAGGATGTCACGATCGCGGACGAAAACGATAAGCCGCTGGGCGCCGAAGTCAAACGATCCGCGGGCCGCATCGAGGCCAAGTGGTACTTTACGGCCTCCAACGAACGAAGGACATTCCATATCCATTACCGGGTTTCCCGGGGCATTGTGCGTTACCCCGATGTCTGCGAGCTGTACTGGAAGGCCATCGGCGACGGATGGGACAAACGGACGGACGCGGCCACGGTGACGGTGCGCCTCCCCGTGCTTGCCGCGGACAAGAGGGCTCTTCTCGTCTTCGGACACGGACCGCTTTCGGGCGTTTCCGAGATCCTCGATGCCCAAACGGTCCGCTTTCGGGCTTCCGCCCTTCCGGCCCGCCAGTTTCTGGAAATCCGTTTTCTCTGGCCGCCGGGGCTTGTGGACGGGGTTCCTTCCGGCGCCCGAACCTTACAGTCGATCCGCACCGA
>PMCY01000130.1:3433-4193 GCA_003154255.1 Candidatus Aminicenantota bacterium
ATCTGCCGCCCGCCCTCATGGAATCGCTCCTGAAGGAAGGCGGGGCGCCGACGCCCCGCGCGTTCACGGCCACGATCTTCGACCTGGCCCGGCGGGGTTTCATCGAGATCGAGGACGTGCGCGTGGAGAAACACGGACTTCTCGGCGCGAAAACATCGGTCGATACGAACCTGACTTTGCGGCGACTCTATCAAGGCCAGGCCGCCCTCCAGCCATTCGAGGCGGCCGTATTGGACAGCCTGTTCATCGAGGCCGGCGGACAGTCTCCCGAGCCGGGCGCCCGCATCACTCTGGAAGAGCTGAAGAAATACCTGAAGCGCCACCCCCAGGACTTCCAGAAGTGGTTCCAGTCCTGGACCAAGGACGTCCAAGCGGAAGCCAGGGCCAAAGGCTTCATCGAACCCGCCAGTCTGCATCGCCGCAACGTCTTTCTGGCGGTGACCATCCCCGCGGCCCTCCTGACCATGAATGTGGTCTTGATTGTCCTGGCCGGACTGCTCATCCCGACGATGAAACGCCGGACCATGGCCTGGGCCCGCGAGTGCGAGATGTGGAAGGGATTGAAGAGATTCCTGGACGATTTTTCCGAATTCAAGGACCTTCCTCCCGAGGCCTATAAACTATGGGAGCGCTATCTCATCGCCGGGATCGTTTTCGGCAACGCCAAGCGGATCCTGAAAACCCTGCCCATCGTCCTGCAGGACGAACGGGCGGCATCCCCGGTCTGGTATGCGGGATTCAGCCATTCGGCTTTTCTCCA
>PMCY01000130.1:4228-13901 GCA_003154255.1 Candidatus Aminicenantota bacterium
AAAAAAATGGCGGTAAAACGCGGTCCGAGGAATTCAAGATCAGCGGCAATGAAATCCTCAACAAAATCAAGGAACTGATCCATGAAGGCAACATCCGCCGCATCATCCTCAAGGACGAGAGCGGCAAGACTTTCCTGGAGATCCCCTTGACGGTAGGACTCGTCGGCGCGGCCCTGGCCCCGATCCTGGCGGCCATCGGCGCCGCCGCCGCCCTGGTCACCAAGATGACCATCGTGGTCGAGAAGACGGACGAGGCCAAATAGGCGGATCGGGCCCGCCCCTCGCACGATAAAATTTTTATTTTTTCCGATTTAATAGGATCTCGTTTGGAGAGTTATTTAATCCTTGCGGGTGACGCGACGGGCTTTGCAGTCCTGGACCTTAGCTAGGACCCGCCGACTTTATTGGCGCCCGAACCCCTCTTTTACTCCTGTGAATTCCGATGTATCATACCCGCCAAGGGAGATGCATCCATGAAAAAATTCGTCGCGGGCCTGAGTGTGGCCGTGCTTCTTTTCGGCCTGGTGAGCTGCGCTTCGATGAACAAAACGGAACAAGGGGCGCTCATCGGAGCGGGCGGCGGGGCCGTTGTCGGGGGCGTCATCGGCAAACTGGCCGGAAACACCCTCCTGGGCGCCTTGATCGGCGCCGCGGTCGGCGGGGCGGCGGGAGCATTCATCGGAAATTACATGGACCGCCAGGCGGCCGAGATCCGCCGTGACCTTCAAGGGGCCCGGGTGGATCGAGTCGGCGAAGGCATCAAGATCACTTTCGAGAGCGGACTGCTTTTCGATGTCGATAAGTCCGACTTGCGAACCGTCAGCCGGGACAACCTGGGCAAGCTGGCGGTCATATTGAAAAAGTATCCCGACACCAACGTTCTCGTCGAAGGCCACACCGATTCCACCGGCGCGGACGATTACAACCTGCGGCTGTCGCGGGACCGGGCCCAGTCGGTTTCCAATTATCTGGCCGACCTCCAGGTGGGTTCGGCGCGCTTCACCACGCAAGGATACGGCGAGACCCAGCCGGTCGCCTCGAACGACACGGTTGAAGGCCGCCAGGCCAACCGCCGTGTCGACGTGGCCATCATGGCCAACGACAAGCTCAAAAAAATAGCCCAGGAGAAGGGCCGAAACTGATCGGCAGCTTTGATTTCGGCTTCCGAAATCGATACAATCGGGCGGCAGTGACGATCCACCGTCTGATTTCCCAGCAAGGCGCGTTGATGTTCGCCGCCCTGGGGAGGAGCCTGTCATGAAAAACCCGCGCTCTATTCATGCGTTCGCCGCGACTGCGGCCGCGGGAGTTCTGTTCGTCCTGACCGCGTCCTGGTCTTTCCCCCAGCGCACGGAGAAGCCCATCCTTCACGGCCGCCATTGGCTGGCCATCACCGGCAAGCCCATGGCCGCCACGGCCGGAGCCCTGATGTTTGAAAAGGGCGGCAACGCCGTCGATGCCGCCTGCGCCATGCTCGCGGCCGTCTGCACGATGTGGGACGTNNACCGGACCTCTTTCGGCGGTGACGCCGGGAACACCCGGCGGATTGCTGACCATGCTGGCTGAATTCGGAACGTTGAGCCTCAAAGATGTTCTCGGTCCGGCCCTGGAACTGGCCGAAGGCTACCCGATCGAGAAGGACACGGCCGATCGCATCGAGAAGGACCGCGCCGCGCTCCGGTCCTGGCCATCCTCGCGGCTCATCATGCTGCCCCATCTCGGAGAGAAACGCGAAGGCCCGGTTCCCGGAGAAATCTTCCGCCAGCCCGACCTGCGCGACACGCTCCGCCGCCTGATCGACGCCGAACAGGAGGCCCTGGCCCGTCGGCGGCCGCGGGCCGAGGCCATCTACGCCGCGTACGATCTTTTCTATAAGGGCGCGCTGGGCCGGGATTTCGTCCGGGGCGCCCAGGAGAACGGGGCCCTGATCACGGTCGAGGATTTGGCCCGCTGGCGAGTCTATCTGGAGGAGCCGGTCCGGACGACGTACAAGGGCATTGAAGTCTGCAAGCTCAATTCCTGGGTCCAAGGCCCGGTCATGCTCCAGATGCTCAATATGCTCGAATCGATCGACCTGAAAGGCCTGGGGTTCAATTCGGCGGCCTACATCCACACGCTGTACCAGGTCATGAGCCTGGCCTTCGCCGATCGCGATTTTTATTACGGCGATCCCTATTTCCCGCCCGAGGAGCCGATGCGCGGACTTTTGTCCAAAGAGTATGCCCAGGCCCGGCTGGCCCTCCTCGATCCGGCCCGCAACAATCCGGCGATAAAGCCCGGCGATCCTTATCCTTTCCAGGGACAGAGCAATCCCTATCGGCGATTCCTCGACCAATGGCCCCCGGCCGACGCGGAAAAATCAGGCCCCGGCGTTTCGACCGAGAGTTTTTGGACCGGGACGACTTCGATTCAGGCCGCCGACGAGAAGGGCTGGGTCGTATCGGTGACGCCCAGCGGCGGCTGGGTCCCGGCCGTTATCGCCGGCGGGACGGGCATCGGGCTCAGTCAGAGGGCCCAAAGCTTCGTGCTGGACGAAGCCGACAATCCCTTCAATGTCATNNGTTGTCGAATTCGGGATGAATGTGCAGGAGGCCTGCGAAGCGCCCAACATCAACAGCTACCAGATGCGCAACTCCTTCGACGACCACAAGGCCATCCCGGGCAAGATGGACGTCAACGCCCGGACCCCGGCCGCCGTTCTGGACAAGCTGAGGGCCATGGGCTATTCGCTCGACGTGAAGCCCTATACTTCGGGCCCCATCAACGCCATCTTCTTCGATCACGCCCATAAGACCTTCTGGGGCGGATCGAGCAATTACGGAGACGATTACGGAGTTGTCTGGTGAGCGTCGGCCGCCCGCGTCCCTCCTGAGGAGAAGCTCCATGCGCCCTATTCGACAGGCACTGCCGCCCTTTCTCGTTCTGATCCTGGCGGCCGGGATCGTCGGGGCGCCCGCCGGTTGCGTACGGCGCAACGAAGGCAAGGTTGTCTATATGGATAGCGACGCCCCGCTCGACCGGCGGGTCGATGATCTCGTTGCCCGAATGACGCTGGAGGAAAAAATATCCCAGATGATGAACGCGGCCCCGGCCGTCGAACGTCTGGGCATTCCCGCCTATAATTGGTGGAACGAGGCCCTGCACGGCGTGGCCCGCGCGGGCTTGGCCACCGTCTTCCCCCAGGCCATCGGGCTGGCCGCCATGTGGGATACTGATCTTCTGGGCAGGGTGGCGACGGCCATCTCCGATGAAGCCCGGGCCAAGCACCACGAGTTCGCCCGCCGGGGGAGACGCGGCCTCTATCAAGGGCTGACGTTCTGGTCCCCCAACATCAACCTGTTCCGCGACCCGCGCTGGGGACGGGGCATGGAGACCTACGGCGAAGATCCTTATCTGACCGGCCGCCTGGGCGTGTCCTTCATCCGCGGCCTGCAGGGCGACGATCCCAAATACCTCAAGGTCGTGGCCACACCCAAGCATTACGCCGTCCATAGCGGCCCCGAGCCGGATCGCCACAGCTTCGAGCCGGAGATCGACGAGCGCGATTTCCGGGAATCCTACCTGCCCCATTTCCAGGTTTGCATCGAGGAAGCCAAGGCTTTCTCCATCATGTGTGCGTACAACAGCTACGGGGGTTTTCCCTGCTGCGGCAACCCGCGGCTTCTGCTGGACATCCTGCGCAAGGAATGGGGCTTCGGCGGCTACGTCGTTTCGGACTGCGGCGCGGTTGACGACATAAAAAACGGGCACCGGAAAGCCGCCACGACACCCGAAGCGGCAGCCATGGCCGTCAAGGCCGGCTGCGATCTCGATTGCGGGAACGAATATACGAGCCTGCTGGAAGCCGTCCGGAGGGGTCTTCTGACCGAAAAGGAGATCGACGTTTCAGTCCGCCGGCTTTTCCGGGCCCGTTTTAAACTGGGCCAATTCGACCCCCCGGAGTCCGTCCCCTATTCCCGCATACCCTATTCCGTGGTCGACGGCGATGCCCATCGCTTGCTGGCCCTGGAGGCGGCGCGCGAATCGATCGTCCTGCTAAAAAACGAAAAATCCATCCTTCCGCTGTCCAAGGACATCAAGACGATCGCCGTGATCGGCCCCAACGCCGCCGACCCGAGCGTCCTCCTGGGCAATTACAACGGGACGCCTTCGGCGCCCGTGACGCCCCTGCAGGGCATCATGGACAAGGTCGCCCCGGGGACCAAGGTTCTTTACGCCGTGGGCTGTCCGCCGGCCGCCGGCCTGCCCGCCTTGGAGGTCGTCCCTTCCACCGTCCTGATGGTCATGAGCGGCAACCTCCGGGAGAACGGTCTGCGCGGCGAGTATTTCGGCCGGGGCGATTTCAACGGCGAGCCGGGCTTCGTCCGGATCGATAAAAAGATCGACTTCCAGTGGCCCGATTCTTCTCCCCAGAAAGGCTTTCCGCCGGACGACTACGCCGTCCGTTGGAGCGGAATGATCGTCCCCCCGGTCGGGGGCGAATACGCTCTTGGCGGGGAGGGCTTCAATGCCTTCAAAATTTATTTCGAGAACAAGCTGCTGATCGAATACCAGGGCGACCACGAGCCAGGCCGGCTGTCCAAGAGCGTTCATATGAACGGCGGCGTGCCCTATCAAATCCGCGTTGAAATGACCTCTCGCACCACCAACGGCCAGATGCGGCTGCTATGGAGCCCTCCGCCCGCGGGCTTCAAGCGAGAGGCTTTGGACAAAGCGGCCCGGTCGGACGCCGTCATTCTTTGCCTGGGATTGACTCCCCGGCTCGAGGGTGAAGAAATGGAAGTGCCCGTGGAAGGATTCCGGGGCGGCGATCGGTTGACCATCGACTTGCCGCGCGTGCAGGAGGACCTGATCGAGGCCGTGGCCGCCTTGGGCAAGCCGACCGTCCTGGTGCTNNTACAATCCGGCCGGCCGGCTGCCCATTACGTTTTATACATCGGTCGATGAGCTGCCGCCCTTCAAGGATTACCGGATGCAGGGACGGACCTACCGCTACTATAAGGGCCGGCCGCTTTTCCCCTTCGGCTTTGGTCTGAGCTACACCCGTTTCGAATATGCCAACCTGAGCTTGCCCGAAACGATCGACCCCGCAAAGAACTTCGAAGTGCGGGTGGACGTCCGCAATGCCGGCGGAAGGGCGGGGGAGGAAGTCGTCCAGCTCTATGTCGCCCGCAAGGAAGCTTCCGTCCCCGTCCCCCTGCGCTCGCTCCAAGGGTTTAAAAGGATCATGCTTAATCCCGGCGAATCACAGACCGTGATGTTTATCGTCCAGCCGGGCCAAATTTCCGTCCTGGACAAGGATTTCAAGCGAGTGGTCGAGCCCGGACGGATCGAGATCTCCGTCGGCGGGGGCCAACCCGACGCCCAAGGACATCCCGGGCCGCCGACGGGGGCGGTCTTGACCGGGACGGTCCGGGTCATGGCTTCCCCGGGGCGAACGACTTGAAACAAAGGATGCCTCTCGGGCGTTATCTAAACAGGTGTCCCCTCGATAGGACGGGCGGATGACACTATACCGGTTCGTCCAGGAGAAGAGATCTGGCACATTTCTTGATGTTTTTTCTGGGATGGGCAGGAAACGAAGATATTTAATTGACAAATCCCATAGGAATTAGTACATGGAGAGATGACGCGGACACGCCCCCGGGCGACCGCTGAGGAGGACCGCGATGCTTTTACCCAGATTGAAAGGCCCATGGACCCGCTTCCTCCTGGGCATCATCCTGGCCGCCGTGGGCACGAGCTTCTTTCTGAGTCCCGTATACGGCCAGTATTTCGGCCGGAACAAGGTCCAATGGGAGAAATTCGACTATCGGGTTCTGAAAACCGAGCATTTCGACATCTACTTTTATCCCGAGGAGGAGCAGGCCATCAAGATCGCGGCCCAGATGGCCGAACGGTGGTACAAGCGCTATGCCCGCCTGTTCAACCACGATCTGCGGGGCAAGCAGCCTCTGATCATGTATGCCAGCCATCCCCAGTTCGAGCAGACGACCGTCCTCAACGAAGTGATGAGCGAAGGGACGGGCGGCGTCACCGAATCCGGCAAGCGCCGCATTATCCTGCCGTTCGGCGGGACGCTCGAGGACACCGATCATGTTATCGGCCACGAGCTCGTCCATGCTTTCCAGTACGACATCGCCTCCGGTCCCGGACCCAAATACGGCCAGCAAAGCGGGGGACAGAGCGGCGGCCTGGAGCGTGCCCCGCTGTGGATGATCGAGGGATCGGCCGAGTATTTTTCCATCGGACCGATCGATCCCCTGACCGCCATGTGGATGCGCGATCTGCTGCACAAAAAGAAGCTGCCCACGATCAAGGACCTCATCAATCCCTACAAATATTTCCCCTATCGCTACGGCCAAGCCGTCTGGGCCTATATCGGCGGCCGCTACGGCGACCTGACCGTGGCCAAGCTGCTCAAGGATGTGGTTCGCGGGTTCGATTACGAGAAGGCCATCGTGGCCGACCTCGGGGTGGACATCAAAAAGCTGAGCGAGGACTGGCACGCGTCCCTGAAAAAAGACTATGAATCCGTGGAGAAGACGACGGAGATGCCCAAGTCTCTGGGCAAGCTTCTGCTGGCCGGCTCGGAGGAGGACCCCTACAATCTGGCCCCGTCGCTCAGCCCCGACGGAAAAAGCTTCATGTTCATCTCCTCGCGGGACCTCTATTCGATCGACATGTTCATCGGCGACGCCAAGACCGGGAAGATCACCCGGCGCATCACCAGCACGGCCGTCGACCCACATTACCAGAGCATCCAGTTCATCAATTCCTCCGGATCGTGGGACGCGGCCGGCGACCGCTTCGTTTTCGGGGCGGTGTCCGACGGCAAGCCGGTCCTGTCCTTCCTGGACAAGGAGGGCCGCCGTGTGGGCGAGGATATCCGCTTTCCAAATCTGGGCGAGATCCTCAACCCGACCTGGTCGCCCGATGGGCACCGGATCGCCTTCATGGCTCTGACCGGCGGGACCTCCGACATCTATATCTATGATCTGACGACCCAGGCCCTGAAGAACATGACTTCCGATGTTTATGGCGACATCCAGCCGGCCTGGTCGCCCGACGGGAAATGGATCGCCTTTGCCACGGAGCGGTTCACGACCCAGCTGTCCATTCTGAGCGTGGGCGCCTATCAGCTGGCCCTGCTCGACCCCGACACCGGAGAAATCAAGCCGGCCCCATCGTTCAAGGGAGCCAAGCAAATCAACCCCCAGTGGTCGGCCGATTCGAAGAATCTCTACTTCGTCTGCGACCGCAACGGGATATCCAACCTGTATCGGATGGACATGGCCTCCAGCCGCCTCTACCAGGTGACCGATCTCTATACCGGCGTCTGCGGGATCACCAATCTGAGCCCGGCCCTGTCGATCGCCTCCAAGTCCAACGATGTGCTTTATTGCGCTTATGACCAGGGCAGCTACAGCATCTACGGCCTTGATGCCAAGTTCATGGAAGGCAAGCTAGTCCCGGAGGGCGACTCGGCCGTCAACGCCGCCATTCTTCCGCCCAGGGAGCGCGCCGGTTCCGAGGTCCTGGGCCTGCTGAAAAACAGCCTTTTCGGTCTGCCCGACGTCTCCAAATTTACGAGCGAGCCCTACAAGGCCAAGCTGAGCCTGGATTATTTCGCTCCGCCTTCCATCGGCGTCGGCGTCGACCGCTTCGGGACCTACGGGGGTGGCGGAGTCGCGGCTTTCTTCAGCGACATGCTCGGTTACCATAACTTGATGGCCATGGCCCAGGTCTACAGCCGCCTGGCCGATTCGGCCGTCCAGGTGGCCTATCTCAATTCGGCCAACCGGCTCAATTGGGGGGCCTCCGTCCAGCGCATCCCGTACATCTACGGCGGATACAGTCTCGGGATGGCCGACGTCGGAGGCGTGCCGGCCTACGTCGACCAGGAATACGTCTACCGTCAGATCTATTATGACGTCAGCGCCTTCGCCTCCTATCCCTTCAACCAGTTCCAGCGGGTCGAGGTCACGGGCGGATACACGTATCTCGACTTCCAGAACACCGTCTATACAACGGTCACTTCGGCCGTCGACGGCTCCACTATTTCTTACGATGCAACGGACTTGCCTTCGGCCGCGGGCCTGCACATGCCGCACGTGGCCGCGGCCCTGGTCTATGACAGTTCGCTCTTCGGGGCCACGGCGCCGATCCTCGGCCAGAGCTACCGCCTGGAGGTCACTCCGACCTTTGGAACACTCAACTTCACCACGATCCTGGCCGATTTCCGCAAGTACATCGTTCCCGTCCGTCCCTTCACTCTGGCCTTCCGCCTGACCCATTACGGCCGCTATGGCTCGGGAGGCGACGATCCGCGGTTCTATCCGCTTTTCCTGGGCTACGACTCCCTGATCCGCGGCTATAATTACGAGTCCTTTTCCGGGGGAGAGAACTTCGATTTCAACCGCCTCTTCGGCTCCAAGATGGCCCTGGCCAATTTTGAGCTGCGCTTCCCGCTCTTCGGAGCGCTGGGCATCGGCAAGGGCTATTACGGCATTTTCCCGGTGGATTTTGTGGCCTTCTATGACGCCGGTTTCGTCTGGGGCAATGATTTGGACGGAAAGCCGCACAGCTTCAGCGATCGCTATCGCAAGCCGCTGACCAGTGCCGGCGTCGGCCTGCGGGTCAACGTCCTCGGCTACCTGGTCCTGGGCGTGAACTACGTCATGCCCTTCGACCGGCCGGACAAGAAACCGTACCTCCAATTCAGTTTCTATCCGGGGTTCTAAGCCCTGCGCCGCTCCCCCGGGCCGCTGCCCTTGGGGCAGGGGCGGACCGGGTGATCGGGGATTTTTTTCGGCCAAAAGAGTAGAATGATTTTCTTTCGCGGAGGATTTTCCATGATCAGAAAAGCCGCCCTGGCGCTCCTGCTCCTGGTTCCGGCATTCAGCCCGGCCCAGGCTCCGACCAAGGTTCCGGAGCCGAAGATAGCCTGCGACCCGCGGACTTACGTTTGTTACCGGGCCGCCGTACCGGTCGTCATCGACGGCAATCTCGACGAAGCCGTCTGGGACAAGGCGTCCTGGTCGGATGCTTTCCAGGATATCGAAGGGCCCGGCCGGCCCAAACCCCGTTTCCGGACCATGGTCAAAATGCTTTGGGACGACGATTATCTCTATATCGCCGGCTACCTGGAGGAACCGCATATCTGGGCCACACTGACCCAGAGGGATTCGATCATCTACCTGGACAACGACTTCGAGGTGTTCATCGACCCCGACGGCGACACCCATGATTATTATGAACTGGAGATGAACGCTCTCAACACGGTCTGGGACCTTTTTCTTGTCAGACCCTATCGCGACGGCGGGCCCGCCATCCACGCCTGGGACATCAAGGGCCTGAAGACGGCCGTCAAGCTCAACGGCACGCTCAACGATCCCCGGGACAAGGACAAGGGCTGGTTCGTCGAGATCGCCATGCCCTGGGATGTGCTTAAAGAGGCGGCCGTTCCCAAGACCGCGCCCAAAGCCGGCGACCGCTGGCGAATGGACTTTTCGCGCGTGGAATACCGGATGGACGTCAAGGACGGCCAATATGCCAAGACGGCCGGACCGGACGGCAAGCCCCTGGCCGAGGACAACTGGGTCTGGGCGCCGACCGGCCTGATCAACATCCATTATCCGGAGATGTGGGGGTTCGTCCAGTTCTCGGGGCG
>PMCY01000099.1 GCA_003154255.1 Candidatus Aminicenantota bacterium
CCGAGGCGCCGGTTTGACCCGCCGGGCGTTCACCCGCAAACCCCAAGAATCCGAGCAAAAGAATAAAGGGAAAAGTCCGACGGAGCGCGTCTCGTCCATAATTCAGCGCCTGGCATCGGCTCGTCTTGTTATGGCTCACGGCGATTCCCTCCTGACGAAAAAACCAGGATCAGCCGGGCGGTTCCAGCCAAACGAACGGTCCGGCTTCATCACTGGCCGTATATTAAGATGGGATTTACGGGAACGTCAATACCGGGAATGGGCGCTTCGGCCGCAGGCCGGCGCCGCATTACTTTATCGAGGGGGTCCTGAGGGGACGAGTTCCAACGATCTGAAATACATCAGGGAATGGTCCAATGGTCTCTCGGGGAAAAGCCGGACGATTGTTTCCACTTGTCCCGAAAGATCCAATCGTCCGATGCGCTCCGTCCTGTATGCGAACCATCCGGACGTGGATCGAACGGAACCCCTGATCGTCTGCCGGCCCGATTGGACGACGAAGCGGCCGTCTTCCCAGCCGGGAATGGCCGCATAGGTGATCAGAACATCGTACGGGCCGGGAGCGTCGATCCGGACGTGCCATTCCACGCCGTCGTCCGGCCCCTTCATCTTCGAGATATGGAATTGATCCTCCTCCCCTTTCCTGTTGGACCTCTTGACGGCTCGTCCAAAGGTCGCCGCCGAAGAATAATCCAGACTCAGCGATCCTCCGTCCGCCGGCCGGATGACCAGTGGATCGATGTCCGGCGGACCGGCTGTTTCGAGAACGATGATGGAGTCGATCGCATCCGGCGGCTTGTCCGGCAACCCGAAGGAGATCGGCCCTCCGGCGTCCCTTTTCACTCTCATCTTCACGGACGGATCGGCCAGGAGGCAAGCTTTATTGACGGTATTGCGCAGACCCTCCAGCTTGAGGATTCCGTCCGCAGGCCAATCGAACACATGGAGATAAAGTCGATTCCCTTTCGCCGTGCAGCACCCCCAGGGCGGCTCTGACGGGAAAGGCGAGGATGACGCGCCATAAAGGCTTTCGCCGTTTCGCTTCATCCATTCGCCCACCCGCTCCAAAATATTGACGGAAGACGGCGGAATGACGCCCTCCCCCGTCGGCCCGACGTTGAGCAGATAATTCCCGCCTTTGCTCACTACGGAAACCAGTTTGCGGATGACAACCTGGGGAGTCTTCCAGTTCTGATCGAAGCGGCTGTAGCCCCATGTATCGTTGAGCGTCTGGGGCGATTCCCAGTACTCCTCGATGCCGCCGCAGGGCATGCCGTTGTCGGTGAGGCTTTGATAATCGCCCAGAAGCTCCTGCTCGTAATGGCCGACCCGCCCGTTGACCAGGCAGCCTGGTTGGAGGGAATGGACGAGATCGGCGAAGGCCCGGCCCTGCTCCGGGGTATACATTCCCCTATCGAACCAAACGATGCCGATCGGGCCATAGTTGGTCAGAAGCTCTTTGAGCTGCGGAATGGCTTTCTCCTCGAGGTATCTTTGGAATAATTCGGGATAGTCCATCGTGTCCAGGCTGGACTGCGATGTGGAAAAGTCCCAGGTGTTGCCGTAGGCGTACGGATGATCCCAATCCTCGCGGTGGGAATAATAGACGCCCAGGATGATTCCCGCCTCGGCGCAGGCTTCAGAGATCTCTTTCAGAGGGTCCCGGCCGAACGGGGTGGCGTCAACGATATTGTAGGAGTTCACCTTGGACCGATACAAGGCGAAGCCGTCATGGTGCTTGGCCGTGAAGACCAGGTACCGCATCCCCGCCGCCTTGGCCAGCGCCACCCATTCCCGGGCGTCGAATTTCGTCGGGTTGAACGTACCCGCGATCCGGCGGTATTCGGCGACGGGGATCCGGAACCGCAGCATGATCCACTCGGCGATGTCGCCGGGCTCGATNNGCATCCGGGCTTTTCATGCCGGCCTCCGCACTTTTATCGTAAACGAACCGGGAATCGTCTCCTCGGAAGCGACAATCAGATAACCGCCTCCGCAGCCCGAGAACATGGCTCCGGAATGATGGTTCCGGTAGGCCCTCCACAAGGCCATCAGGTCCACATCGATCGAGGGATGGCGGACGGCAAGGGGCAGCAGGGTCTCCCAGCAGCGCATGGTCTCGTTCAGGGCCTCGCCGAGCCCGGCCAGATCCCGCTTCGCGATGGATTTGAAACAGGCGAATCCGGAATCGCCCAGACGGCGGATCCAGGCCGGGTCCGGATGGAACGTTCCCAGAGGACTGTAGCCCGCGGGGCGTTGATTGACCGGGAGGAGGTGAAGCACGCCTTCCAGCCAGTCCGCCGAGCCGGTATCGGCCAGGGATTCGACGCGGGCCGGAAAAATCCCCCCTTCGAAGCGGGGATCATAATCCAGGCGGCTGATGCCCGGATAGATCAATCCGGCCATGTCCTGCGAGCCCGACGGTTCGGCTCGGCCTTCGTTTTCGAAAGCGTAGAGCTCGCGCATCAAGGTTTCGGGATTTCCCTCCGGGATCCGTCCGTTCCACAAACGAAGAGCGGCTTTCCGCGTGCTCGTGGCCAGGCCGCTGCGGTCCATGAAACGGAACCGCGGCTCCAATCCGACCACGACCATGGCTCCGGGCGGGTCGGGATGCAGGCGCGAAACGAAAGTTTGATCGATCCATCCGCCCGACAGGGCCAGGCGGTATGGAATATTTCCGATCACATCCGTGAGATCCATCGAAAGATCGCTCTCCGCTTGACGAAAGGATCCAGTAGAGTGCCGGGGACGGGAATCGAACCCGTACACCCCTTACGGGGCGAGGGATTTTAAGTCCCTTGCGTCTGCCAATTCCGCCACCCCGGCATCAATCCGTCGACCGCGATGGATTATAAACTATTGAAAGCGACTCCCGCAACGCAAGGGGATTCCTCTTTTTAGAGCATTGATTAAGATTTGATTCTCTTGATCTCCGCAATTCCCG
>PMCY01000366.1 GCA_003154255.1 Candidatus Aminicenantota bacterium
GGTCGCCACCTTGATCTTTTCCAAGTCGTCCCGCTTCACGGCCAGGAACGTCCCGCTCTCCTCGTCCCACATGTACCGGCGAACGGCCTCCACCGATTTGATGATGCGCTTCTGGCGTCGTTCGGCCATCGCCTGGTCGCCCAGGACCTTGGCCAGGCGCGCCAAACTGCGTTCGGCGCCGATCAAATAGCTCGTGATTCCGGGCAGGCAGATATCGCCGTACCAAGCGCCTTCGTCGCCGTCCTTGCGCGCGGGGTGGACGGTCAGCTTGAGATCGTCGAGATTGCACTCGTAGTCGAACGTTTCAAAGCGGGCGTGTTGGATCCTCCCGCTGTAGGATCCGACCGCGACAAGGCCGACGTTCGTCACGTCCCGCTCGCGCCAATACCACTCATGGAACCTCTCCAGCGGCCCAAGGCTCTGCCGGAGCAGCTCTTTGTCGGCATTGCGCTTGAATACGCGTTCCAGCCCCCACCCGAGAATAGGGATTTGGGAGTAGGCCGGGTACTCGTTCCAGCTTTGCGTATTTCGGGGCTCGATCATGCAGGCGATCATGTCATGGGCATAGTCGGGGCGCTTTTCGTTCCACCGGTCCTGGAAATCCCAATAATTCCGGAATATCCCGCGGATGAGCTCTTTCTTGTCCGGCAAGAGCGCCAGAAGGTCCGCCTCGAACATGGCATCCCATATCCACTGCCCGTAGAAATCGTTCCCCGTGCCGGCTTGCAGCCAGCGATGCTTCAGCGTTCCCTCCGGGGGCCTGATCTTATCCAGGACGCATTGGCGGAAGACATCGTCCGCGAGGAGGACGAGATCCGCGTTTGTCGATTCAAAAAGGGATTCGGAGAGGGAACTAGGCTCGTCACGAGAGGCAAGCAGATTCCGGGACCATCGCGACAATATGAACCCTCCCAGGGCTCCCTCCATGCTTCCGGCCATGAACAGTCTTCGATTCATGAGGCCTCCTTAGCGCAAGTATTCTATTAGGAGGAGATTGGTCGTGCAACCGACACGAGTATCGAAGAGTCCGTACGTTCTCCCTCAAGCAAGGAGCATCAGTTCGCTATTTTCAAGGATTTTTGCCTGAGTTTAGGCACATTATTGGGCACACTTGCGCCACATGAAAGCCACTCGCCAAAGCTAATTAATTGAATATAATATGAATATGTAAATGCCGCCGGCTCAGCCGGTCGCTCCACACGTTAGGAGTCACAGGTTCACATCCTGTATCGCCCACATTACCTTTCCAAAGCCGCCGACAAATCCCCCCTGATTCTCAGGGGGCAGGGGGATTAATATCTATAAGATCGGGGCTGGGGCGGCTTTGGCAATTTCGTTGACATATCTATTTGGGTTCCGGAATGACCTCATTAAGGCATCGGATAGCGTTGAGAGTTCTTGGATAGCCAACATAGGGCAGCAACTGCGTAACTACGCTCAGCAAGGTTCCTTTGTCATTTCCGACATTGGCATTGCCCTGAATATGCCCTTTCAGCTGTGGCTCGCATCCGCCCAACGAAAGGATCATTGAGAACGTCAGCAATTCGCGCGTTCTGATGTCGAGTCCTGTTCTGGTGTAATAATCGCCAAAACAGTTGTCGGAGAGGTATCTATTTATATGCCTCTGGTTTTCCGGCGACTCCATGTACATGTTATCGATCATCTCGCCGAAGATCGTCTTTTGCAGCGCCAGTCCTTTCTCAAGCCGTGTTTCGGGAGAAGTCGTGGATTGACCCTCCAGCGGAAGCTTAATCCCGATGCTCTTTAATATTTCGTTCGTGGCATGAATAAAGTCGAACACGCTCGCCATGCCGCAATACGACACAGCCTGATACACAATCTCCTTTGCCTCGATAGGCGTAACGCCGATGGTCAGGGCTCCGCGGAGCATGACCTTGAATTCGCTGAGCGTCTGACTCGCGATCAGCGCCGCCAGAATCACCATCAGACGGGTTCTGTCGTCAAGATTCCCATAGGAAAGCACTTCATCGAAGGCAAAATTATCGAAAATTTCGACGAGTTCTGGATCGGTAAACTTCAGTGTTGATTTGTGATTCGGAAACAGTTCTTCGTGATCCTTGTTCGCTTTTTCCGAGATGCTCATGTCTCCATCCTTCTTTTAAGACTCATAGCATTTCGCTATCGCCGTACGAAGGCCGTCAATCGATCACGCCCGATTCCCGAAGCCAGGCCGAGATATCGTTCCCCGCTCTCTGAACGCTCTCCCCTCTAATGGAGAGTCCTTTCAACACGTTGGCGTCATGGCAAAGCTTCTTGATATCGCTTTCACTGCGTCCCATCCCGCTTCCTTCGTGGGTGCAGAACGGAAGGATGGTCTTGCCGGAGAAATTGTGCATTTCCAGGAAGGTGAATACCGCCATCGGCATCGTACCCCACCAGTTTGGATAGCCAAGGCAGATCACGCCGTAATCTTCCATATTCTCTACATGGACGGAAAGCTCCGGCCTGGCATTCTGACGCAGTTCTTGCCGGGCCACATCCGTGGTCTTGGTGTAGTCCGAAGGATACTCCTTTACGGATTCGATTCTGAATGTATCGCCGCCCGTCAGCTTCTGAATAATTTTTGCGGCCACTTCGGTATTTCCGACAGGCAGATGAACAATGCGGCCGCCGACATAATTGTTTCCCTTGCGCGAGAAGTAGGCAATCAAGCTCTTGATTTCTCTCACCATCTCATATTCCTTTTCTCCATTCAGTCGACAAGGCCGGCAATGCCGCCCGCGCACATGTCAAGAACGGCGCCTCGATCAAGAAATAACGCTAGTCAGGCCGTCAGGATCTCATGAGAGCGAAGGAGCCTCGCCCGCACCGGGAGCCCGTGAGGGCAGGCGCCCTCGCAGGGAGCGGCGCAGCCCGCGCAGGCCAGCGGCTTGCGGCCGGGCTCGAGCTCAGCGTAATAATCGGTGGCCATCCTTTCCATACCGTAGTCCTCAAAATACATCGCGTAGCGGAGGACATCGTTGACGGCGACGTTGGCGGGGCAGGCCGAGAGGCACTCCATGCAGCTCACCCGGCAATACCTTCGGTCGGCCTGTTCCCGGTAGCGGGCGATTACGTCCTGGGACGCCCGGTCGAACGGTTGCCCGGAGGCGGCGACGTATTCCTCGACATGGGAATAGCTGCTCATGGTCGGGATGCAGGTATCGAAATCGGGGTTGCTCATGACCCAGCGAATGGCGGACTGGGGATAGCTCGTTTTAGGTCCGACCAGCCCCTTGAGATTGCCCTGCTGGTTGCCGGCGAGGATCTTCATCGCCACGGTGCCGATGCCTTTGTCCCTGACCGCTTTAACCAGGGGCTCGATCTCTTTGCCTTCCATGTGGTTGTACATGACCAGGATGACCTGGGGAAAGTCCGTCTCCATGGCCTGCTTGAGCGTGGCCTTGGCGCTGTGGCTGGAAAATCCCGTGAACCGGATCTTGCCGGCTTTCTTGAGCTCGTCGTAAGCCCGCAGGACCTCCTCGTTCTTGAGGAGCGGCGCCATGTCCTCCAGCATGTGGACGAGGGCGACGTCGATGTAATCGGTCTGGAGCCGTTTCAGGCTGTCCTCGACCCGCTTGATGACCGAGGCCTTCTCGATCTTCCGGTCGAAGTTCATGATGTGCTTGGTCGTGATGACGACTTTGTCTCGGACACCCTTGAGCCCCTGCCCGACGTATGTCTCGCCCTTACCGCGCAGGTAGACCTCCGCGGTGTCGAAATAGTTCACGCCGCAATCGTAGGCATAGCGAAGGACGTTGGGCTCGAAAAGGGAGATCGCTCCGCAACTGACGTCGGAGACCTTGAGCCCGGTCTTGCCGAGGTCATTGTATTTCTTGATCTTGGGCGTGGCGATCTCCTGCCTTGAGGCCGGGACATCGGAGGCCCTTGCCTGGAGCCGGCCGGCGACGCCGAGCCCGACGGCGCCCGAAGCGATCGAAGTGATGAACTGGCGTCTTTTCAAAGCTGGCATGTCGTGTTCTCCTTTGGTTTCAATTCGCGGTCTTTTTCGCGGAAACTGGGACCAGCGGTGTGAGCTTGGCCGCCAGGGATCCGCCTTCTTCCCCAAAGACCTGGATGGCGAAGGCTTCGCCGCCCCGGGGCGTGGGGGCCAGCAAGCGCGCGCCCTGGGCCAGCTCGTTCCAGGGCGGGAGCTCGCTCGACCGGCCGTAAAAAACGAGCGGGTATTCGTCATCGCCGAGGCGGAGAACGATCTTGTCGCCGGTCCGAAGGCCGGCCGCTTCGATGTCCTTCCGGGTCCAGTTGGTGATGATGGTCAGGCCGTAGGGCGAGGCGTTCCAGTCGAGGACGTTCCCCTTGAGCCGGCCGGGAGAGGCTTCGGTCCGTCCGATGTTTGTCTCGGCCTGGGTGAAGAATCCCTTGTCCAAGTCGACATTGGCCTTGACCTCGCTCATCTCCGTCAGGCTGCCTTGCGCCCCGACTTGGGAAACGAACCAGGAAAGGGGCAGCTTCAAGGCCTCCACCTCTTCGAACGGGGCGAAGTCGTAGTTGACTTCGTACTTGTCCCCGTCCGAGGTCGCTCCGACAAAGACGAGCCTCTTGAGGAGGAAATCGTCGGCACGGAGATAGAAATGGACGGCGACGGGGCCGGACGGCCCCTTGCGGGTCAGATGGTAGAACTTTTCCGAGCCAAAAGACTTGACGCCGACGAGCTGGAGCTGGTCCGCGAACTTGGTCAGCGAAAAGAGCCCGGCATAGAGCTTGGCCATGGTCTGGTAAATCGTGGCCTGCGGGCCTGTGACATCGCTCACGACGCCGAATGAGTTCCGGACGACCTTGCCGCTAGCGACCAAGGCGGCCTCCATAACGACCGGGCTCTTGCCGCTAGTGGTTTTAAGCTCACCGGAGGACGAGACAATGTTCCGTACCCCGCCCGTCTGGAAGGACAGTGTCTTGACCTCGGCCAGCTTGGGCATGCCACCCGAAGCTTCCACGTTCCGACGGAGGATGTCCTCCAAGGACAGGTTGATTTGGGCCGCGGCCAAAGAGGCCGCCGCCATAAAAACGAGGGTCCCGGCGGCCCACTGCCGACGTGATATTCGCCTCATGCATCCCTCCTTAGCTGAAATAAGAAAAACCTTGTTTTCTATTCCAACTGCTCCTCACGGAGCAAATTCACCAAAGAAATATGAAGAGGTAACTCCGCCATCCATCAGAAAATCGCTTCCCGTGATAAACGTACCCTCCGGCCCCATGAGAAGGGCTGCGACATT
>PMCY01000064.1 GCA_003154255.1 Candidatus Aminicenantota bacterium
GATGAATGTTGGTCAGGCGCTTGGCCTTGTCAGGAAAATTGATATCCCCGATATAGATCTCCTGGGGCCAGTCCGGCGTGCTGGCCGAAAACGCGATCGTCCGGCCGTCGGCGGCGAAGGAGAGCTGGTTGACTTCCATCTTCGGGAAATGGGAGAGCGGACGGGCTTCCTTCTTCAGGACGTCGAGCCGGAAGATCTGGGCGTTGAGCTGCTCGTAGGCGACATAGGTTATGCTGCCGCCGTCGGTGGACCAGCGGCAATTGGCGAGAAAATGATCGGCCGTTCCCGAAGCGTTGAAGACCTTGCCCGTCTCGAAATCATAAACCTGGATGATGTGGTTATGAAGCTCCGGCTGGCCGAGGTCGCCGACCTCCAGGCTCAGGTATCGCCCGTTCGGGCTCCAGGCGGCTTCGCCGCGGCGGGTGTAGGCCGGGAAGTAGCGGAAATCGAGGGCCTTCATCCCGCTCCCGTCGCAGTTGACGATGCGGAGCGTCTGCGAGGCCCAGGTCACGTGCTCCAGGTTTTTCGGCGAGGTCACAAAGGCGATCCTGGAGCTGTCCGGGGACCAGGAAAACCCCATGACATGGAAATCCCCGGTCACGAGAGGCTTAGAGGTTTTGGCGGCCATATCAAAGACGTGCAGTTGCGCGCGCGGATTCCCTTCGTCGATGTCCATGGCATCGAATCCCGCGCTGATGGCCTTCGTCTTGTCCTGGTCGGGGGTCTCGGAGGTCAGGAAGGCGATGGATTTTCCGTCGGGCGACCAGGCGTATTTCCGGACACCGTTGGGGGCCTCGAGGAGAGGCTCCGCCTCACCCTGGCCCGGCCGAAAGATGAACAGCTGGGGTTTTCCCCGCCGGGTCGAGAGGAAGGTCAGGGCCTGGCCGTCGGGCGACCAGGCGGCCGCCATGTTCATGTCAGGCCCCTTGGTCACGGCGAAGCATTGACGGCCGGCCGTATCGGCCAGCCAGACGTCGGACGTGAACGTGTTGCGCGGCCAGTCGACCGAAGTGACGTCGAACGCGACCATCTTACCTGAGGGGGAGAGCGCGACCGTTCCGATGGATTTCAGGGAAATCATCTCTTCGAGGGTCAGGGGCTTCTTCGCGGTCTGGCCCTGCGCGGCCAGCAGAAGAAGGGCGAACATCAGCAACACCGGAAATATGGGGACTCGCTTTTTCATTTGGACCTCCATGACGGACCTATTGATCCGTGTTATTTTTTCCTGGCCGAGGCTTCCTTTTCCGCCGCATCCTTTCGGGCAGCCTCCTCGTCTTCCTTGGCTCCCTGAGCCATCCGCTTATTGAAGCTGGCGTCGAGCTCGTTCATTTTCTTGATGTAGGCTTGGACCGCCGGGCCGACGGCCTTTTGGGCGTCGATGAGTCCGTAGCCGATCTTGGGATTGAAGGTCGCAAACCCGAGAATCTTCGAGTCGGCCGATTTATCCAGAATCTCCGCGATCCTCTGCATGTACTGTCCGGGAAGCTCTTTGCCGGTCTTAGGAATATTCGGCGAGAGGAGGGCCCCGAGCCCGCCGCAGGCGCCGACCGCATAGGCGTTCGAGGGAGGGATCCCGGCGCCGACGGAGGCCGGAGCCGTGACCGCCGTGGACTTCGACGGAGAGGACAGCGCCCACGGGGTGGGACGGCCTGGCCCTTCTGTGGCGGCCCCGGCGACGGCGATGACCGAACCGTAAGCGGCCGGGTAGGCCGGCCGCTCCTCGGCCTTCCCGGAAGGCAGAAGACCGTTCGGAGCGATGATAATGACATTGCGGAGGTAGGCGAACTGGCAGGCCTGTTTCAGGAACGGGAAGTCGCCGCTGAAAGCCGCGCCCGTGAGAATGAAATCGTTCCCGTCGTAGGCCGCTTTATAAATGGCCTGGGCGAGCTCCATGGCCGGCCAATATTCGTAGGGCGAATCGGGGCCGCCGCCCGTCCGGTAGGTCCTGACCTCGGCCTCCGGGGCCAACCGGGAGGCCAAGAGGGCCATGAGCGTTCCCCGGCCCGAGTCGTCCCCGGGCGCCGCGGTCTCTCCGCTCCAAGGCGCCTGGGTTCTTCCGATGAGGGAGAAATCGAGGACATGGTTGATCTTCGATTTTTGCGAGGCCGCGGCCTCGGGAGCCCAGCCGGAGTCGATGACGGCCACTTTGATTCCCTTCCCCTTGTTCGACTTCTGGGCCTCGCCGAACTTGCCGAATATAAACGCGGGGCTTTGGTCGAGGATTATGGAATTCAATTTTTTCAAGACGTCCGGCGACGGGAGCGGTCCGGACTTCCGGCCCAGGGAGGCGAGGACCAGGTCCAGCCGACCGCGCCCGAGGTTCGGGGCGGAGGCCAGGAGGCCTTGCGTGCCGGGGCTTTCGGAGAATAGAGACTCGACGAAGCGGTCCGCCGCGGCCCGGCAGAGAGCCTGATACTTTTCCTTGAAGGTCGGGAGGTCGTTTTTTTCGCGAAGCGCCATGAGCTCGGGCCCGGCTTCCTGGAAAAGGATATTGACAACGTTTTCATAGAGGCGGGGAATGCCGTCGGCGCCGCGCTCGATTTTATCGATCTCCGCGGGCAAAAGTCTCATCTTCTCCGGATGAAGGCCGAACGTCAGCTTGAGCCGGCGGTAGAAGATCTTCTCACCCTCCGAAAAGATGTCGTCGGCGTTCGCCGGCGGCGCGGGGCGCGCCTCCTCCGCCGCGGGGCTCTGGATCCGGCGGGCCTCCGCCAATCGAAGGGCGGCCTTGACCGTTTTCTCGGCGTTGATCAAGCCGTAACCGCACTCGGGGGAAAAACCGTCGAAGCCCACGGCCAGGGGATCGGCGTTTTCCGTCAGGAGCTTCTTCACGGTGGCGGCGTACTCGCCTGGAGGCTCGGTTCCCAGGCGCGGATAAACGGAGGCGACCAGGGCCGTGAGCGAGGCGACGATGGGGGTCGCGCAGGAAATTCCGGCGGCGTAATCGTCTTTTTCGCCGACATAGGTCGGGTAAGCCACGAAGGGAGCGTCGGGCGACCCCACCGTGGTCGTCGGCTCGGGGGCCGCGATGTCCCAGTATCCATACTTGTTTTCGGCCAGCCTGGTGATGGCGGTGACCGAGATGTTGACCGGATACTGGCCCGGATAATCTTCGTTTCCGCCGAGGTACTTGCCCATGTAGTACGGGCTCGTTGTGACCAGGATCACGTTATTGTCATAGGCATACTGGCAGGCCTCCTGGAGGTACGGGACGTGGAGGTTGGTGCCTGCGCTGATATTGATCACATCGTTGCCGTCATGGACGGCCTTGTAGATCGCCGCTCCCATCTGGCTGGTGACGACCCGGGGGAGCGGGGAATCGTTCTGGGTGTCGGCGTCAAGATAGCGGTACATGGTGATTTGGGCTTCCGGCGCGTACCTGGCCACGATGGAGGACACGATGGTGCCGTGCCATCCCCAATCCACCATCGGGGGGCCGACCGAGCTCCAGGGAAAGCCGTCCCGTCCGACGAAGTTAAAATGGGCGCCCCAGCTGGTATTCTGGAAAACCGGATGGGTCATGTCGATGCCGGAGTCGAGGACCGCGACGCGGACCCCGTGTCCCTTGGTCAGCTTGTGGGCGCTCCGGAACTTGCCCGCGTCGAGCCCCCACTGTTTCTCGAACTCCGGGCTGAGGGTCTTCTTTTCGATCTTGTCGGGCGTGGGAAGGTCGAGTTTGGCCAGGTGACTCGAGGACATGGCCACGATGTCGACGGTGTCCTTGCCCTTGAATCGGGGGATGAGATCCTTGAAGAAGGTCCCCCAGGCGCTGGGCTGGAAAAGGCTGTCGGCGAACATCTGCGCGCTGAATCGGGCCAGGTCCAGGTACTTTTCCCGAAAGCGCCGCGTGGATTCTTCGCTGCCCTCGTCGAGGAAAGCTTGAAAGACGGGGGCGTCTTTTTGATAATAATAATTCGTCAGAATCGCGTAGAGACGCGGGTAAACTTGCTGGAGATCGCGGATCTTGGCTTTCTCCGCGGCGTTGAGCCTGTCCCGCAGCGGATGGCGGTCGACGTCGTCGGCCACGGCCTTATAAAAGATTGCCCGTCCTTCGTCGAAGAGAGCCTGGAGCGGGGGCGGGGTTGGGCCATGAGAGGAGCAGGCCGAAAAGACGCCGGCCGAAAAAAGGCCGGCCAGGATAACCATCGCCAGGAGAAGCAATCGCGATTGAAATTTTGAGCGCATATTTCCCTCCACTTTTAATAACGACGACAAAAAGCGTTCATCTGTACCAGGGCTTATGATAATATCTGGAAAACGTGAAGGAAATCGAGCAAAACACCAAGGCCGTGATCGATAGATTCTCTCTGCTCATCAAGCAGGTGATCCAGAAAAACCTCCATCGCAGCGACGTCATCGACATCCAGGACATCGAACAGGAAGTGCGTCTCAAAATCTGGACCTTTTTAAAAAAAGGTAAAAACGTGCAAAATCTTCCGTCCTATATAAAGAGAGTCGCCTACTCGACGACCATCGACGAATTGAGGAAGATGATGAAACAGCGGCCGTCCGGCGAACCCGAGAGCCTGAGGAGAATCCTTAGCGGGGCCGCCCTCCTGTCCGGACCGGCTAAAGATTTTTCTCCCGAAGCGTGCGTCGAGGGCAGTGAGGCCAGGGAGACGATTTTGGCGCTGGTCAATTCCTTGAGCGAAAACAGGAAAAAAGTCCTGCGGCTTTATCTGGAGGGCTTGTCCATCGACGAAATCTGCACCTGCCTGCATTGGGGAAAACCCAGAGTCCGGCATCTCTTCTATCGGGGAATCGACGACCTGAAGGAGAAAACTCACTTGCCCCAGGGAAGCGCGGCCGGGAATTGTCCTGGTCACTGGCCCCCGGGGAGGAAACCATGACGCTCAAGAGGTGTCTCTCGAACGACGAGATCATCCGCTTCTTCGAAGAGACGGCCTCCGAAAGAAAGGGACGGAGGCTTCTCGCCCACGTCCTGTCCTGCCCGGAATGCCTGGCCGTTTTTGAGGCGGTCCAGGATATCCGATCGCAAAGCCAGGAGATCCTGCGCGGCCTTGACGGTCTGGATTTGCAGAGCCGCGAGGTGCGGAACCGTTTGCGGAAAAAAGCTCGCCAGGAAATCCTCCTCCTTCGGAGAAGCCGGCGGCCGAAAAGACCGAATTCGTTCCGCTGGATCGGCGTACCGGCCGTCGGAGCCGCCCTGGCGCTTCTGACCATGTTCGTCATCGTTCCGAACATCGGAACCCACCGGACGAGCGGCCTGGAACGAAACGCGTCGCCAATGGAGATCGGACTTCTGCGGCCCCGAGGAACGATCCCCGCCTCGGCTTTGAGCTTCAAGTGGACGCGACGGCCCGAAGTTCAGAGTTATCGCCTGGAAATCTATGACCGGAGTCTCGAGCCGGTCTATCAATCCGGCCTTCTCAGCTCGGACACGTTCTCTCTCCCCGAAGACGCGGCGGCTTTGCTTGGGAAAAACGAGGTTTATTTCTGGAAAATCATCGCCCTCTTCAAGGACAACCAGACGATCGAATCAGAATTCGCCAGGTTCATTCTTCAGAAATGAAGAAGCCTGCGCCAGAACGATGATCTGTGAAGAGGGATGACGGCGTCGCCTTCGCCGATGAGGACGAAAGCCGCCCAATGGCAGGGACGCCACTTGCCTGAACGGCACATCTTGATCTTGGTCAGGCGGAGGCTTTCCTGCTTCGTTTGGCCTTCGGTCAGATACCCATAGAAACTTTTCATAAAATGGGAGGTGGATTCGTCGTTGACGTTCCACAAACTCGCCAGGACCGACTTCGACCCGGAGCAGAAGAAGGCCCGGGCTAAGCCCTGGATCCCTTCCCCCTTCTCCATCTTTCCGCCGGCGGTCTGACAGGCCGAGAGGACAACCAAGTCGGCGTTCAATTTGAGGTTGTAGATTTCCCTGGCCTGGAGGAATCCGTCCTCTTCGGAATGGGCATCCACGGACAAGACGAGCGCCGAGCGGCTGGCGACCATCTCGTCCAGGAGGCTATGTGTGGCGAAATGAAGAATCTTGTATCCGGACAGAAGAAGCTTCTTCACCCCGTCTTCCGTCGCTTCGGCGCCGGATACGATTCTTCGCCAACCGGGAGCTACCAGACTCGAAATGGACTCCATCTCCCGGGACGCGAATTCGAGCGGATGAAGAACGAAGCGTTTTTCCAGATAATATTCAAAGAGGAGGTCGTTTTCCTTTCTTCCCCCGCGGTTCATTTCATCGGCGCGGCCAAGAAGGGGGTTGCCGATCGCCAGCAGGTCGGCCGCGGCCCTCGTTTTCTCTTGGCGCTCCAGAATGCACACCAGCGTCGAGGCGGAGGGCGCATAGGATATCCCATAGTCCTCCAGGAGAAATCGGGAGGAGGTCCGGCTGGAGCCGGGCTCCTCCGCAGGCACGAGGGTCTCAAAGGGCAAGTAGTAGAGGGTCCGGTCCGGAATGAAAATCAAGTTTTTTATTCCGGAGAGATCGTTCCGCCCGGCGGCGCCGAAGAGGGCGTCATAGAGCTTGCGCCCTGCCGGGGCAACGTCGGAGCTCATGATCTCTCTCGACGATAGAAGCCGGATGTAGTTGCTCACAAGCCGGAGGGTCCGCTGGCTCTCGGGCGGAGTGAGCCGGCGGACCGAAAGATTCCGGGCTGTGATGAAGAAGACATAAATATTCTCCTCCCCGACAAAATACTCGACGATTCCCGTCTCCCCGTTCAAGAGCTTCCTCCGGATTTCCGGAAGCCGGCAGGGTTCGCTCGAAACGGTTTTTGAATAATTGGGATTCTCGGCCCTGGCTCTCTCGGTGAAGAGCTGATAATCGTCTTCCGCCTTCCCCAGCCTCTCCCGAAGCTCCGCCCGGTCCGTCGGACTCAGCGAGGCATTATTGAATTCGGATGAGAGACGGGATATTTTCCGGGAAATTTGCTCAAGTTCATCCATCTTTTCCCGGGGCAGAGAGGTGCTCTCGACCTTGGCTTTCTGAAGATCGTCCAGGAAAGAGCGGGCCTTGGCTTTTTCGGCGTAATAAAGGCATTCCTCGAGTGTCTCGGCCGTGGCTTTCTTTTCATAGCCTTCAAAGAGAAGGTTGACCAGCGCTTCGTAAATGGCGATCTTGCTCTTGAAAAAGCCCGAGCTGTACTCCCGTAAGAGGAGCTGGACCCTAAGGTCCTCAATGATCCCGATGGCCTTCTTATAATTCTCGATGGCCGACGGGAAGTCCCTCCGGGCTGTGAACAGGGCACCCAAACCCGCATAGGCTTCCCAGATCGCGGTCGGCTGGCCGATTTCATGCCCCACGCCCTGCGCCAAAAGATAGGAGTTCTTCGCTTTTTCAAACGATCCGAGCTCGCGGTAGAGGTCGCCCAGGCGATTATAATTCTGGGCCTGGATGATTCTTTTCCCGGCCAGGTTCGCGGCGCTCAGACTTGCGTTAAAGCACGTGAGGGCGTTAGGAAGATCTCCGAGTTTGAAATAAGCAAAGCCGATATTGTAAAGGCACCGCGCTTCTTCCCGGCGGTGGCCGATCTTTCGGATGTATTCAAGCGCTCCCTTGAAATATTCCATGGCCCGGCCGTACTCACGGAGCTCAATGTACACGAAGCCGATGGTGTTTAGGCACTCTTCCCGGCTCCACTTTCCGATGTATTGTTCGGTCACGCCCAGAGCTTCTTTATTAAATTCCAGAGCCCTCTCATAGTTGCCCAAGGCGAGATGGATATCGCCGATCGTCGTCAGGTGGAAGGCCTCGCCCGTTTTAAATCCGATCTGCCGGCTGATCCGTAGAGCCTCAGTGGCGCAAGCCATGGCTTTGGAATAATCGCCCTTGTCTTTGTACAGAAGAGTCAGCCAATAGAGACAAATGTCCTGGCTTCTCAGGGCCGCCGTTTGTTGATAATACGCCAGGGCCTGGGATAGGGAATCCTGGGCCCTGGCCAGATCGCCCCTTTCGAGGAAGATCACGCCCCATGTTCGAAGGCAGAGAATTTCCAGTCTGCGGCAGACGATCTCCCGGGCCATGGTCAGGGCCTGTTGGCAAGATTCGCGGGCCTCGGCGTCCTTCCCAAGGTCCGTCCAGACGAAGGCGCTCCGTTCCAGGCCTTGAATCTCCAAAATCCTGTCTCCCGTTTCCCGGGATATCCGGAGCCCCGTCTGGGCTGCTTGAAGGGCGCCAGGGTAGTCATTGAGATAGGTGAAGACATCGCTGAGATTGAGGAGACACTGTCCCTCCTCGCCTCGGGCCCCCTTCTCGTGGAAGATGGCCCGGGCTTTTTCGAGCGAGGCATGGGCGTCGTAATACTCCGATGAATAGTAGTGGACGAGGCCGATGGCCTGATGGAGAAAGGCATTGTCGGGGCTTTGTATCAGGCGGGCCCGAAGAAAGGCGGCCGTGTCCTCGATGTCCTTCTTGGTGAGGAAGCAGTTGACGAGCTCACTGTAGACGTCCCGGAAATCTCCTCCCGAGGAGATACTTTTTTTCAGGTGCTCCCGGGCTAGGGCGTATTTATTTTGCTTTTGATAGGCGACGCCCAGCCCATAATGATAATAAACGTTTCCCGGTCGGTCCTGAAGCAGCCGCTCGATGCGCTGGGTGACCATGAGAACAGCGGCGGCGTTGGCTGCGATCTGGGTCTGTTCCAATGCCTGAAACAACCAATCGTAAGCGGACACGTCCGCCGGATTTCGTTCAATGAGCCCAAGACACGCCGAAATCGCTTCGTCATTTCGGCCGGACCTGAGATCGGCTAAAATAGAAGCGGACCCGGATTCTTGTCTTGAGGCAAGGAGACCAGACGAAGGTTTTGCTTTTTCGGGGCGAGGCGGAGAATCGGCTCCCGGGAATAGGGCCGGTGGAATAGCTAGGGCGATGGACAGGAGCACAAAAATAACTGCCGGTATTCTTTTTGCCACGAAACCCGGACTCCTTTAGGACGGAATTCTAGCCAAGGCGGCCCATGAACGCAAATTAGTTGGGGATGAAACGCGCAGCGGGATGCGTCGATCAAATAATCCGCGCTTGTTAAATGTCGAGACCTGACGGCGGACAACCCAAGTTCTTCTCACGGGATTATCATTATCGGGAAAACGGACGCTGACGTTGGCCGCTAAAGCCGCCGAGCTCAAATCCGCTCCTCACCGGTATCACGAACCGGCGTTTACTACAGTTGCCACCCTAAAAATCACTGCCATCCTAACGTTTTCCCATTATGTAAACTCCATATGTGATACACTAAGAGCAAGTGGGGGCGGGTCAAGGCGGCTTTTCTTTAACGGGCGAAACGCAGCGGTGAGGAGTGCCATGTGCCGGCCACTACGAAACTTCCCAAAGACGGGATCTCGGAGCTCATCTCCAAGGGCCGCAAGCAGGGCTATCTTCTTATTGAGGATATCGACCAGACCTTCCAGGATGAGTCGGCGTCCGAGGGCAACTTCAACGAGTTCCTGAGCTCGATCGAAGGCTACGGGATCAAAATCCTCGACCAGAAACAGCGCGAAGTTGTGCCCCGCCGGCGCAAGAACGAGCTTCTGACGACCCAAGGGCTGGAGCGGACGACCGATCCGGTCAAGCTCTACCTGTGCGAGATGGGCAGCATCTCCCTCCTCACGCGGGAAGGCGAGATCTCCCTCGCCCGCGAATTCGAGCGTGGCGAAAAAGCCATCATCAAGGCGCTCAGCAAGACCCGTCTGGTCCTCAACGAAGTTCTGTCCATGGAAGAACGCATTGAAGCCGACCCGCTGGTCATCCAGGAGATGTTCAGCGTTTCCGAAGACGACCTCGCCGAGGGCAAACTCGAGGAGAAGAAAAACCATCTCCTGGCCAAGATCCGTAAGATCCACAACCTGAGCCGGAAGTTGGACAAGATCCCCAACATTCGGAAGAAGGCTCTATCCCGAAGCCGCGTCATCGTCGAGATATCGAAATCCATCCGGGATCTCAACCTCCGCACGAGCCAGAAGGAAAGAATCATCGAAATCCTCCGCCGCCGGCTCCACGCCGTCAACCAACTGGAGGAGAAAAAAGGGGAAATCGATCTTCTCCTGGCCAAGACCCGGAAAAAGAAGGACGGTGAAGACCTGGCCGAAAAGCTCCGGGAGCTGCAGAAGCAAATCCGGACCGTTCAGCAGGACGTCGGGCTGGATGTGCCTGACCTGCGCAAGACCATCCGCTCCATCACCACCGGAAAGAAAATCAGCGAACAGGCGAAAAACGAACTCGTCGCCGCCAACCTCCGGCTGGTCATCTCCATCGCCAAAAAATACAGCAACCGCGGCCTGCAGTTCCTGGACCTTATCCAGGAGGGCAACATGGGCCTCATGAAGGC
>PMCY01000277.1:0-1499 GCA_003154255.1 Candidatus Aminicenantota bacterium
TGATCGATCCCTCGGCCGATTGGGTTCTGCTCAATGTCCTGCCCTGGGACCATGCCTTCGGCCATACCTGCGGCATCTATATGATGATGACGTGCGGGGCGGCCACCGCCTCGGTCCAGGGCGGCAAAACGCAGCTGGAGACGATCAAAAACATCCCCGTCAATATTCGGGAAACGCGCCCGACCGTTTTCCTCAGCGTGCCCGCCCTGGCCAAGAACTTCCGCAAGAACATCGAAAAAGGCGTGCGCGATAAGGGACCCAAGGCCGAAGCCCTTTTCGCCAAGGCCCTCAAGACCGCCATCGACTACAACGCCGAAGGCTGGAACCGGGGGGCCGGGGTCTTGAAGCTGAAAAAGCCGCTCCTGGCCCTTTACGACAAGCTTCTCTTCTCCAAGATCCGGGCCAATTTCGGAGGCCGCCTTAAATTTTTCGTCGGCGGCGGAGCGCTCCTGGACATCGAGCTGCAGCGCTTCTTCTACGCCGTCGGCATCCCCATGCTCCAGGGCTATGGTCTGACCGAGGCGGCCCCCGTCATTTCGACCAACACGCTGACCCGGCACAAGCTGGGTTCGTCGGGCCGGATTCTTCCCGGCATGGAGGTCAGGATCTGCGATTCGGACGGAAACCCTCTGCCCGCCGGGACCCCCGGCGAAATCGTCGTCCGCGGCGAGAACGTCATGACCGGCTATTGGAGGAACGAGAAGGCCACCGCCGAGGCCCTTCGCGGAGGCTGGCTCTACACGGGCGATCTGGGCTACTTCGACAAGGACGGCTATCTCTACGTCCTGGGGCGGGTCAAGAGCCTGCTCATCGCCGACGACGGCGAAAAATTCAGCCCCGAGCTCATCGAGGAAGCGGTCACCGAGAGCTCGCCTTTCGTCGAACAGGTGATGCTTTATAATGACCAGTCGCCTTACACGACCGCCCTCCTCGTCCCCGACAAGGCCGCCGTGCTGGGCTGGCTGAAGAAGAAAGGGCTTTCGGTGAAGACGTCCGAGGGGCAGGACGCCGCTCTGCGCCTCCTGGAAGGTGAGCTGGCCCGCTATCGCGAAGGCGGCGAATCCGCTGGCGTCTTTCCCGGCCGCTGGCTGCCGTCCGCCGTGGGTATTCTAGGCGAAGGCTTCACCGAACAGAATCACATGCTCAACTCGACCATGAAGATGGTGCGGAGCAAGATCGTTCAGTATTATCGCAACCGCCTCGATTACTTGTATACCCCCGAAGCCAAGTCCATCCTTAACGAACAGAACCGGGCCATCGTCGCTCGCTTCGAGTAAGGAGAAATATTATGCGTTTACTCCGCCCCGTTCCGTGTGTTCTTGTGACCGTCCTCGGCCTTGCCTGGGCCGCCGCCTCCACCGCCCAAGACCTTTCCGGGCTGGCCCAGATCAAGCCCGGGAAGTCGCGGGCCATCACCTCGGCCGATCCCAATCCGGCCAGCAATGCCGACCGCCTCAAGTACATCGCTCCCGGTGAGACCAAAGTGCTGGCCGACATCA
>PMCY01000277.1:1574-2757 GCA_003154255.1 Candidatus Aminicenantota bacterium
TATTTCCCCATGCCGTTCTATAAACACGGCGTCATCACCGCGACCAACGAAAGCGCCAAAAACGTCCGCTCGTTCTACTATCATATCGATTTCACCGAGCAGCCCGTCCCGCCCCGGACGGGTTATTTCTGTGCCCAATACCGCAACGAGTTCCCGGAAAAGACGGGGCATGACTACCTGATCCTGGACGCCGAGGGCGAGGGACATTACGTGGGCACGGTCCTGTCCATCCGCTCCCGCAGCCCTTTTTGGTTCGGCGAGGGAGACGCCAAGTTCTACGTCGATGGGGAGAAAAAGCCGACGATCCAGGGGACGGGCACGGAAGACTACTTCCTCATGGCCTGGGGCCTGAACGAGGCCCTCTATCCCTATTTCGGCTGCACCTATATGAGCACCGATTTTGAAGATCTGGGCGCGCAGTACACGCTGTACCGCTGGCATATTCCCGATCCCGTCCGTTTCACCCAGTCGCTCCGCTTTGANNCACACCGGCTGGATGAGCGCGGACGAGACCGAGAGCGGCAAGATCGAGGGGCATGTCGAGCGCGAGGACGACATGGCCTCGGTCGCTTTCTGGTATCAGATAGGGCAGCCCAAGCGCTTCACGGATCTGCCTCCGCTGGCCCAACGCCTCCTGCCCAATCTCGACAAGACCGCCGAAGGGAAAGCCATGCTGCCCACGGCCAAGCACTCTCCGGGCATCGTCGAACTTCAAAAGGGGTATGATTGGACGGGCGAGGGGCAGATCTTTTTCCAGCCCGCCTCCGACCAGCCGGTGATCGAAGTCGAGTTTAACGTGGAGAAAGAGGAATATCGCGGCCTGCTGGTCCGCCTGACTCACGCCGAGGATTACGGGATCTGGCGGATCTTCCTCGACGGCAAGAATGCCCACCAGCCTGAAGACTACATGGCCGGCCAGAAAATCCAGGACTTCGACTTATACGCCAAGGAGCTCGTGGCCAAGGACCATTACCTGGGCAGCTTCGCCCTCAAGCCCGGAAAGCATACCCTGCGTTTCGAATGCGTGGGCCGAAACCCCCTGGCCAAGGGATCCTATTTCGGCTTGGACAGCGTGCGTCTGCGGGAACGCTGGCTGAAGAAGAGGAAATTTTTGGGGTGAAGCCCGCCTTTAAGATCCTGATCCTCAAGACGGCGACCCGGGACATTCCGCTCCATCTCGAGC
>PMCY01000377.1:0-297 GCA_003154255.1 Candidatus Aminicenantota bacterium
GGGATCGGCGGAAAGAGATGAATCCGGCATGAATCGCTTGGCCAAGATCGTGTCCACGTTTTTCGGGGCGGGCTATTTTCCC
The DNA here is from genome assembly GCA_003154255.1 of Candidatus Aminicenantota bacterium. Lineage (GTDB taxonomy): Bacteria > Acidobacteriota > Aminicenantia > Aminicenantales > UBA4085 > UBA4085. Next base: position 83 of record PMCY01000377.1, read on the forward strand.
GTGGCCCCGGGAACGTTTGCCAGCCTGGCCGCCGTGCTCTTGTATCGATTTGTCCTGGCCGGACTGAACGGACTTGTCTTCGCCGGCGTCATCGTGGCCGTCTACTTCCTCGGAGTGGCTGCCGCCGGCGCATTCTCCCGCCTCCTCGGCGAACCGGACCCGGGCAGGATCGTCATCGACGAAGTGGTCGGGCAATGGATCGCCCTTTTTCTGAT
>PMCY01000377.1:366-2171 GCA_003154255.1 Candidatus Aminicenantota bacterium
CTGCGCCGGACGATCATCGGCGATCGCCCTTCCGAGATCGTTCCGACCCTGACGTTGGCCCGGACGAGCTCGGATCTCATCGTTCTCAGCGGCGGGCTCGGTCCGACCGGCGACGACCTGACCCGCGAGGCCGTGGCCGAAGCTTTGGGACGGCGGCTCGTCTTCCGCCCGGAGATCCTGGCGGGAATCGAGTCCCGATTCGCCCGCCGGGGGCGGATCATGCCCGAAGCCAATCGCCGTCAGGCCTTCATCGTCGAAGGCGCCGAAATATTGGAGAATCGCCGGGGGACCGCTCCCGGCCAATGGATCGAGGAAGGCGGACGTCGGTTCGTCCTTCTACCCGGTCCGCCGCATGAATTCGAAGGAGTTTTTGAAGAGGCCGTCTGGGCCCGTCTATGCGCCTGGCGCCGAGGGTTCGGCGTCCGCCGAATCCTGCGCACGACCGGGCTCACCGAATCCGAAGTCGAAGACCGCATCTCCGGGCTGTATCCGGAATCAGGCGGCGTCCGCCTGACCGTCCTGGCTTCGCCCGGGCAGATCGATCTCCATATCGCTTCCTTCTCCGAGCGCTCGGAGAAGGCCGCCGCCGCGGCGGCCGATATTCTGGCCGCCGTTTTGAAGGCCCGCCTGGCCGATGTCGTCTATGGAGATGCGCCCGCCCCCCTGGAGGCCGTCGTGGCCGGGCTTCTGGCCGGTGCCCGAAAGACCGTCGCCGTCGCGGAATCCTGCTCCGGGGGGCTTCTCGCCCATCGCCTGACCAACGTCCCGGGAAGCTCATCCTATTTTCTGGAAGGCTTCATCACCTACGACAATGCGGCCAAAACCAGGGACCTCGGCGTGCCCTCCGCCCTGATCGCCGCTCATGGCGCCGTCAGCGCCCCCGTGGCCGAGGCCATGGCCCGNNGAGAAGCCGGTTGGACTCGTCTTCGTGGCCTTGGCCCGCGCGGGCTCGGCCTCTCATACCCGCAACCTTTTTTTCGGCCCGCGGGAGGCCGTCAAATTCCAATCCAGCCAGAAGGCGCTGGACATGATGCGCCGGGTCCTGTTGGAATCGGCTTAGGAGNNCGAGGACGCCCTGCACCTGACCCTCAAGTTCCTGGGCCAGATCGACCCTTCCAATTTGGAAGCGATCCGGACGTCTCTGGCGGACATCACCCGTCCCATCCGGTCCTTCCCCCTGGTCCTCAAGGGGACGGGCTACTTCCCTTCCAACCCGCGCGCGATCCGCGTCCTGTGGGCGGGAGTCTTCCAGCAGCCGACGCTCATGGGCCTCCAGCGTGAAATTGATTTTCGGCTCCAATCCCTGGGGATCGCGCCCGAGAACGCTCCCTTCCACCCCCATCTGACCCTGGGCCGGGTGAAGGCCGCGGCCAAGCTCCGGGAAGTCCTGGCTGAAATCGAGCGGCACCAGTATTCCACTTTCGGCCAGATGGCCGTCGAGAAGATCACGCTTTTTGAAAGCCGCCTGAAAGCAAACGGTGCGGAATATGGAGTCCTGGGGGAATTTCCACTGACATGAACAGCGTCGCCGTCCGCATCATCTTTGGCGCCGGCGCCTATCTTCTGGGCGCCTTCCCGACCGGATACCTGTTTTTCCGGAGAAGCGAGCGCAAGGACATCCGCGGCTTCGGCAGCGGAGCGACCGGGGCGACCAACGTCCTGCGCCTGAAAGGCTGGCGCGCGGCTCTGCCCGTGGCCCTGATCGACATGGCCAAGGGGGCCCTTCCGGCGGTCCTGGCCGCCCGGTTTTATTCCGGCCCGGCTTTCGCCCCTCTCTGCGCCTCACTGGCCGTCATCGGGCACTG
>PMCY01000377.1:2218-3274 GCA_003154255.1 Candidatus Aminicenantota bacterium
TCCTGGCGACCCTGCCGATCGTCGCCGTCATCCTGCTCAGGCATGCCGCCAATATCGGGCGCTTGATCCGGGGCCGGGAGCTTAAACTCGGCGAAAAGGCGCCGATCGGGCCATGAGGGCCGGGGTCGTCGGCGGCGGGAGCTGGGGTTCGGCTTTCGCCCTCTATCTCGGCCGCCAGGGTTTCCCGACCCGGCTGTGGATCCGGGAAGCCGAAATCTTCGAGGCCGCCTGCCGGACCCGCGAAAATCCCGCTTTCCTTCCCGGCTATAAATTTCCCCAGGATGTTTCATTCCATCATGTCCTCGAGGAGGCTCTGGAAGATGCTGATTTCGTCTTCATCGCCGTCCCGTCCGTTTTCTGCCGGCGCGTCTACACGCAGATCGGGCCGCACCTGCATCCCGGGCAGGCGATCGTCAGCCTGACCAAAGGAATCGAGAAAAAGTCGCTGAAACGGATGAGCGAGATCATGGCCGAGTTTTTTCCCGGCCACGCTCTCGGCGTCCTGTCCGGGCCGAGCTTTTCCAGGGAGGTGGCCGAAGGCCATCCCACGGGCTTGGTCGTGGCCTCGGCTGAAACCGAACTGTCGCGGCGGCTCCAGAATCTTCTCTCCGGGCTCAGCCTGCGCCTTTACACCACCCGCGACGTCGTCGGCGTCGAGCTCGCGGGTGCGCTGAAAAACGTCATCGCCATCGCCGCGGGCATCTCGGACGCCCTGCAATTCGGCCACAACTCCCGAGCCTCGCTCATGACCCGCGGGCTGGCCGAGATCACCCGCCTCGGCCTCAAGATGGGGGCCCAGCGCAAGACATTCTCGGGACTCGCCGGGATCGGCGACCTGGTCCTCACCTGCACCGGCCACCTCAGCCGCAACCGCCAAGTCGGCCTGGAAATCGGACGCGGGCGGCTTCTCTCCGAAATCGTCGCCGAAATGCGCATGGTTGCCGAAGGTATCCCGACGACGCTCTCGGCCCATCAGCTGGCCGCCCGCGAGGGAATCGAGATGCCGATCATCGACCAGGTCTTTCAGATTCTTTACCGCAAAAAGGATCCCCGCAA
>PMCY01000202.1:0-6190 GCA_003154255.1 Candidatus Aminicenantota bacterium
ATCGCCGCGGCCCTGCTTCATAGCCCGGGGATGGTTTTCCTGGACGAGCCGACCATCGGCCTGGACATCACCATGCAGCGCCGCATCCGCGGCTTCATCGGCGAATATAACCGCAGGACGGGGGCGACCGTTTTGCTGACCAGCCATGACATGTCCGATGTGGAAGCCCTCTGCCGCCGGGTCCTCATCATCCATCGCGGCCGGCTTCTGTTCGACGGCGCCCTGGCCGATCTGGCCCGCCGGTTCGGTGAGCGCAAGACGATCGTCGTCCAATTGAAGGATTGTCTCGCGGACCTGAGCTCTTACGGCGAGATCGTCTCCTGCGACGACGGCCGGACGACGCTGCGCGTCCCCCGGGCCGAGACGGCCCGGACGACGGAGCGGCTTCTGGCCGACCTTCCGGTGATCGACCTGACCGTGGAGGACCCGCCGATCGAAGACGTCATCGAGAGAGTCTTCGCCCAGGGGGCGTCGTGACCGGGTTGGCCGGAATCTATGTCCAGCAGTTCAAAACGACTCTGGCCTCCTTCGCCCAATACCGGGCCGCCATCTTCATCTGGATGATCGGCCATGTCCTGGAACCCCTCGTCTTCATGATCGTTTGGTCGGCCGTCACCCTCTCCCGCGGCGGAAGCGTCGGCGGATTCGGCCGCGGTGATTTCGCCGCTTATTTCCTGGTCCTGATGCTGGTCAACCACGCCACCTATACCTGGATCATGTACGAGTTCGAGTACCGCGTCCGCCACGGCGACCTGTCCTTCCTCCTCTTGCGGCCGCTGCATCCGATCCACACGGACATCGTCGACAATCTTTCCTCCAAGATGCTGACCCTTCCGCTGATCCTGGTTTCGGCGGCCGTCCTGGCGGTCCTGTTCAAGCCGGTTTTCCACATCCGGGTCTGGGCGGCGGCGGCTTTTCTCCCGGCCCTGGGTCTGGCCTTCGTGGTCCGCTTCCTGGTTGAATGGACGCTGGCCCTGGCGGCATTCTGGACAACGCGCGTCGGCGCGATCAACCAGGGCTATTATGTGGCCGCCCTCTTCCTCTCGGGGCAGGTCGCGCCGCTTGTCCTTTTTCCCGCGTCCGTCCGGGCCGTGGCCGCGGTCCTGCCTTTTCGCTGGATGATCTCCTTTCCCGCCGAACTCCTCCTCGGCCGGCTGACGCCGGCCCAGGCCGCGGCGGGCCTGGCCATCCAGGCGGGCTGGCTCGGGTTGGCCCTGCTTATCTTGAAACTCGTCTGGCGAGCCGGGGTACGGCGCTTCACGGCGGTGGGCGGATGAAAGCCCTAAAGCTTTTCTGGATTTTTTTCCGGGTCGGGGTCCTGGGTGAGCTGGCCTACCCGGCCAATTTCTTTCTGCAGCTCTTCGAGTCCCTGCTCGACCTGGGAACGGCGCTGGGCGGCCTGGCCGTCGTCTTCGCCTACACCCAGACCCTGGGCGGATGGAAGCCGGACGAGGTCCTGGCCCTGGTCGGCGTATTCTTCCTGGTCGGCGGAGTCATCCGCCTGATCATTCAACCGAGCCTGGAGCGCCTCATCGAGGCCGTCGGCGAGGGAACCCTGGATTTCACCCTGACCAAGCCGGCCGACGCCCAGTTTCTGGTCAGCATTCAGAGCGTCGAGATTTGGCGCTGCACGGACATCGTCCTCGGCGCGATCGTCCTGGGCGCCGCGCTCTCCCGCCTCGGGACGCGCGTCGGGCCGGGCCGGGCGGCGGTCTTCGCCGCGGCGCTTCTGGCGGGACTCGTCATCGTCTACAGCTTCTGGCTGATCCTGGCCACGCTGTCCTTCTGGCTGGTCCGGGTGCAGAACATCCTGGTCATCTTCCAAAGCATGTATGAGGCCGGGCGCTGGCCGGTCGGACTCTACCCGCGCTGGCTGCGCTTCGCCCTGCGTTTTTTGGTGCCGGTCGCTTTTGCCACGACCGTGCCCGCCCAGGCCCTGGCGGGCCGTTTGAGCGCCTCGGCTCTCGGCGCCGAAGCGGTGCTGGCGGTGTTTCTCTTCGGCGCGGCCCGCCTTTTCTGGCGGCTCGGCCTGCGCCGCTACGCGGGCGCCTCGGCCTGAACCGGAACGGGATCGTATCGATTTGACCCCTGCCGGAGTTATAATGAAAAGCTCAGCCTGTGCTGCGGCGCCGTCCCAGCTGTTTCCGGTCCGCCGCGCGGCCGGCTGGATTTTCGACGGCGATGGACCGAAAGGAATGATCATGCTTGAAACCAGAAAATGGAGCGCCGGGGCGAGAAGGCCGGGGCGGCGGTCGTGGGGAATCCTCGCGGCCGGATTGATGCTGGGGTTGGCGGTTTCCGGAGAGCCGGCGCATGCCGCGAAGGCTCCCGCCGCCGGAGGGGACGGTTGTCGGTTCACTTCGAGCGGCCACATTCTCTCATTCCGGGAAGGGGGAGTCCTGGTCGCCGCGGCCGATCATGCCTTGGACATCGCCTGGGTGGGCAACCATCCGGTTTCTCCGCGGACGGATCCCAAGGCGGGTGAACCGAGGACGGCCGGCGAAGGCGCCGCGGTCCTGGATAAAGTCGCTTATCCGGGAATCTGGGACGGCGTCGATGCCGTTTTCGAGCGCGGATCGGGCATCCTCAAGAGCTCCTACCGGATCGCGGCCGGCGCGGGCAAGGAAGCGGTCGCCCGAATCCGCCTGCGCAGCAACCGGCCCGTGCGGATCGCCTCGGATGGAGCTTTGATCTACGATTTCGCCGCCGGATCGATGCGCGAGACCCGGCCCGTAGCTTGGCAGGAAACCGGCGCGGGCCGCAAGCCCGTGACCGCCGCGTTTCGCCTGTCGGACGAAGGCGAGATCGGGTTCACGATCGGCCCCTGGGAGGCCGACGTCCCTCTGGTGATCGATCCGGAGCTGACCTGGGCCACGTTCCTGGGCGGGAGCGGAACGGATCAATGCCGTTCTCTGGCGGTAGACGCCGCGGGCAACATTTTCATCGCCGGGAACAGCACCGCAGGCTGGGGCACTCCCGTCCGAGCCTTTGTCTATGGGGCGGATGCTTTTGTGGCCAAGCTCGATTCTTCGGGGAATCTACTCTGGAATACTTTCCTCGGCGGCGACGGCAGCGACTATGCCTATTCCGTTTTCGCCGGAGCCGACGGTTCCGTCTATGTCGCCGGGTCGAGCGATGCGACATGGGGCGCGCCGATCCGATCCTATACCTACCTTGACGATGCTTTCGCGGCCAAGCTGGACGGCAACGGAAGCCTGATCTGGAACACGTTCCTGGGCGCGGCCAACACTGATTACGCCTACGCCATCGCCGCGGACGGCGCCGGAAACGTCCTCGTCGGCGGGCAAAGCTATTCCACCTGGGGCGCGCCCGTCCGAGCCTATACGAGCGCCTGCGATGGATTCGTGGCCAAGCTGACCTCGGCCGGCGCGGTGGCCTGGAACACGTTCCTGGGCGGGTACGGGAACGATTACATTCATTATGGGTTGGCCCTGGATGAGAACGGCGGAATTTATATCGCGGGCACGAGCGCCGCGACGTGGGGCTCCCCTCTGCGCGCCTACTCGGCTTCGGACGACGCTTTCGCGGCCAAGCTCGACGCCTCCGGGAACCTGCTGTGGAATACGTTTTTGGGCGGGTCCGGGAGCGATTACGGCTTGGATATCGCCCTGGACGCGGGCGGCAACATTTATCTTTCCGGGACGGGCGACGCCGCCTGGGGCGCGCCGGTCCGCGCCTATACCGCCAACGCGGACGGATTCGTCGTCAAGCTGGACGCCAACGGAGGCTTTCTGTGGAACACGTTCCTGGGCGGCCCCGGCATAGATTACGGCTATTCCGTCGCTGTTGACGGCAACGGAAACGTCTACCTGGGCGGCCACAGCACCGCGTCTTGGGGGACTCCTGAACGCGCCTATACGTCGGGTTACGATGCCTATGTGGCCAAGCTGGATTCCGGCGGAGCCCTGCTTTGGAATATGTTTCTGGGCGGCAGCGGCGACGATTACGGCTACGGCGTCGCCCTGGACGGGATCGGAAATATTTATCTGGGCGGATACAGCGGGGCGTCCTGGGGGACTCCGGTCCGCGCCTACACCTCCGGCAACGATGCCTTTGCCGTCAAGATCTCCGGGTCGATGAACATCGTTCACCTTCTTTCGTTCACCGCGTCCCATGCCGCGGACCGCGTCGATCTGGCCTGGGCCACCGCTTATGAGACCGATTGCACGGGTTTCCATCTTTGGCGCGCTGAGGTTTTGAGCGGGCCTTATACCCGGATCACGATGGCTTTGATCCCGGCCCAGGGCGGGCCGACCCAAGGGGCGGAGTATGGCTATCGGGACTTCGATGTGACCGCCGGGCGGGCTTACTTTTATAAGCTGGAGGCCGTCGATTCTTCGGGCCGCAGCGACCTGTTCGGCCCGGTCGCGTCCTGGTCGGCGGGCGAGGTGGTGGTGCCCCTGACGCCCGCGGACGGCGGCGTGGCCACGGTTCAGGCCCCGCCTCGGTTCTCCTGGATGGGAGGAGTTTTCTCCCGTTTTCGGATCGAGTTGTGCTCCGATACCGGCTTCGGCTCCAACACGATCATCTGGCCGTTCAATGCGGCCGGCCATACCCGCATCCCCGTCGAAAACCGCTGGATCACGGCGACGGATTATGTCCCCGGGGCGGCCGAATGGAAAGCCGCCTGCCCGGCGGGGCAATGGCCCGTCGTCTACTGGAGAATCCGGGCCAAGGACGCCATCGGCCGCGAGACCGTATCGGCAATTTTTCGTCTGCGTTTGATCTGAACGCCGCATCGCGGAAAACGATTGATTTGAGCCGCGCGCCATTCTAGAATTCGGCTACTTCCGATTCGAGGAGGCGGCTCCATGCGGGCGCGTTTTCTTCCGACGCTCACGTTGCTTCTATTTTTTCTGATCCCGCCGTCCGGCGCGGCGGAGGCGTCGCGGCGCGATCTGGCCGGCGGCTTCCGCGACGTCCCCCGGGAAGCCCGTCTGCGCCTGTATTGGCGAGTTTTCGGACCGGCCTGGACCGAACCGGAGATCGATCGCCAATTGGCCTTGATGAAAGAAGCCGGACTGGGAGGGACGGCGATCTATTTTCTTTATCCCGTCGAGCTGGATGATCCGGCGCGGGGCATCGTCAACCAGCGCTTCGGTTCGCCGGAGTTCCTGGCCACCTTCGCCTATGCCTGCCGCAAGGCCGCCGAGCTGGGCCTGCGGGTCTCGGTCAACGGCGGGACGGGCTGGCCTTTCGGCGGACCGACGGTGAGCCCGAACGACAAATCTCTCAACCTGCGTGAGATCCGCGAGGCCCGGGGCGCCGACCCGGCCGGGATTTTGAAGCCCGTCCCCGAACAAACGATCGTGGCCGCTTTCCTGGGCGGCCGCGACGTTACGGCGGACGCGCGGAACGAATCGATAGGCGGGCCCCTGGCCGAGGAGCTGCGCCTCTTTGTGGCCGCGCCGACCGGGCAGGGCGTCAAGCGGGCCGCCTTCGGGGGAGAGGGGCACGTCCTCAACCATTACGACCGGGCCGCCCTGGAGCGCTGGCTCCTGGCCAACGCCCAGCCGCTCATCGATGCGGCGGGCGGGCGCTTGGAGGGATTCGGCTGCGACAGCCTGGAAGCCTACCACGCCAATTGGACGCCCGATCTTCCCGCCGAATTCCGCCGGCGCCGCGGTTATGATCTCATTCCCCGGCTGCCGGACCTCTTCGACGAAAGCTCTTCGAACCGGCCCGGATTGCGTTTTGATTTCTGGCGGACCCTGGCCGAATTGTTCGAGGAGCGATTCATCCTCCCGCTGGGGGCGTGGAGCGAGCGGCGAAAGTTGAATCTGGAGATGGAGCCCTACGGCACGCCGCCCAGCCCGATGACCGCGGCCCGGGGAATCAGCCTGCCTACGGGCGAGCATTACGAATGGAAGGGCTATGCCGTCCAGCGCTATACGGCCTCGATGGCCCGCATCGCCGGGAGGAACATTGTCGGCTCCGAAGCCTGGACGTGGGCGGGACTCCCCAACCGCCTGGGCGACACGCTGAGCGACCTCAAGCTCGTGAGCGATATGGCTTTTCTCTGCGGGGCCAATGACTTGACCGGCGTCGACTTTCCCTATTCGCCGGCCGCGGCGGGGACGCCGGGGTGGATGCCGTATTACGGGCCCGTCCTCGGCCCCGGCAATCCGCAGTGGAAATTCTTTCCGGAGCTCGTCTCCTACCTGAACCG
>PMCY01000202.1:6205-6532 GCA_003154255.1 Candidatus Aminicenantota bacterium
CGCCATCATTCCGATCTCGTCGACGGACTGGTCGGGGCCGGGTATGATTTCGACGGGCTCGATTTCTGGGCCGTCTCCCGCCTCGGGTCGGCGGACGGCCCGAGACTGAAGGTCGGGGAGGGAACCTATGAAACCCTTATCCTGCCCAATCTGGAACACATGGAAGTCCCGGCCCTGGCCCGCGTGGAAGCCTACTGCCGCGGCGGAGGGATCGTCGTGGCGACGCGGAGGCTGCCGGACAAGGCGGCCGGCGCGGCGGCCGCGCGCGATCAGGCCGAGTTGAAACGCCTCCTCGTGGAGATCTTCGGCCGGGACCCGAAGCCCGGT
>PMCY01000202.1:6553-7387 GCA_003154255.1 Candidatus Aminicenantota bacterium
CCTTCACGGCCGAATTTCCGGGCCCGGCCCGTTCCCTCGAGATCTGGGACGCCCTCGATGGTTCCATCCGGCGGATTGCCGACAGCGCAATCCGGACGACGTTCAATCTGGCGCCGCGCGAATCCGTCTTTGTCGTCGCCGGCGGCCGGACGGACGGCGCTCTTCCGAAGTCTCCGGCGGCTTCGGCCCTCCCGGCCGAACGGGTGATCGAAATGGATTGGAAGCTCGATTTCGAAGGTCCGGACGCCCCGCCGGCCGCCCATCTCAACGCGCTCGTTTCCTGGACGGAGCTGCCCGGCGGGCGTTTCTATTCCGGTACGGGAGTTTATCACGGCCGTTTTGTCTGGGAAGGGGCCATGCCCCCCAGGGCGCTGCTGACCTTCGACGAAATCCGTGACGCGGCCGAAGTCCGCCTCAACGGACATCGTTTGGGGATTCTCTTCACCCCGCGCCTGGAGGTTGAGTCGGCTGCGGCCTTGCGAAGCGGAGCGAATGAGTTGGAGATCGTCGTCGTCAATCCTCCCTTGAACCGGTTTCTCGGGCTTCCCGACCAGGACCTCGCGCCCTTGCGGGCCCGCTTCGGGAGCCGATTCGGGGCGCCCGAGGAAAAAAAGACTTCAGGAGGGCCCGCCCCGGCCGGACTGATCGGACGTGTCCGCCTCCTCGTCTTCGATCGGGATTGAATGCCGCCGCTTGATCAGGCCCGGACAGCCCGGGCCCGGCGTTCGCGCCGGGCCAGGACGTAAAGCGACGCCGCCAGGGCGATGGCGAAATGTACAGCTCACGGCTTGACAAGCTGCGAAAATTTAATTAGAATATAAAACGATTAAAGTC
>PMCY01000081.1 GCA_003154255.1 Candidatus Aminicenantota bacterium
CGTCCAAAAGCTCCTCGAATAGCTGGACTTTCCCGCTGAATTTCAGTATGACTGGGGCGCCTTTTCCCATCCTTTCGGACCAGGAGACGCGCCCATGATCGATTCGCCCGCCCCCAAGCCGAAATTCCCGGCCACGTTCTGGACGGCCAACGTCGTCGAGCTCTTCGAACGTGCCGCTTACTACGCCATGGCCTCCTTCATGGNNACCGCGACCTTCCTCAACGCCACGGTCCTTTGGGGCCTGATCTATTTTCTGCCCATCGTTTCGGGCACATTGGCCGATAAATTCGGCTACAAGAGGTCGTTGAGCCTGTCCTTTGTCATCATCTCGATCGGCTATTTCATTCTCGGCAATGTCCAGAAATTCTGGCCCGGAATCATCGGCGCCGGGGCCGCCCAGACCGTCGATTTCGCCGTCCCGGTCATTCTGGGCGTCGTCCTTATCGGCATCGGCGGCTCCATCGTCAAACCCTGTATCGCCGGCACGGTCCAAAGGACCTCGGGAAAGCGGGCGACGCTGGCCTTCGGTATCTTTTACATGGTCATCAACATCGGCTCGATCACCGGCCGCAGCGTCTCCTATTTCATTCGGACCAGCCTGGGCATACCGGCCATCTTCACCTACGTTTCGACCATTTTCGCCCTGATCGGCCTGGTCGTGGTCCTGTTCATCTACAAGGAGCCGCAATTCGTGTCGGACGGACGGAAAGACGGTCAGACCGTCAAGAAGCGGACCGTCTGGGAGGCCTTGTGGGGCATCTTCATCGTCCTGCGCAACATCAAGTTCGTCTTTTTCCTCATCGTCATCGGGCTGTTCTGGTTCCTTTATATCCAGCTCTACAACCTGATGCCCCTTTTCATGCGGCATATCGATCCCAAGGCGCCCATGGAGCTCTATACCCTGGCCAATCCCATCATGATCGTCTGCTTCCAGATGCTCATCACCCGGTTCACCAAGAAATGGACGCCCATTAAGTCCATCATGTTCGGGGTGGGCGTGACGACGATCGGCATGGCCTTGAACGTCCTGCCGCCTCTTCTGTCAGGCGACGTCACGCACAAAGTCGACATCGCCGGCCTGGCCATTCCCTTCGCCGGGATCTTCCTCATCGTTTCCATTGCCTCGATGGCCACGGGCGAAATGATGGCTTCGCCGCGCATCTACGAGTATCTGGGCGCGATCGCCCCCAAGGGTCAGGAAGGCCTGTTCATGGGCTACGCCAACCTGCCCATCGCCCTGGCCAGCATGATCGGCGGGCCGATCGGCGGGGCCATGTTCGAAAAGTACATCTCCGGCCCGGCCAAAGCAGGCCGGACTCCCGACTATATCCGGATGTGGGTGATCATCGCCGGAATCGGAATCATCTCGCTGTTGGGATTGGCCTTCTACGACGCCTGGCTGAAGAAGTCCAAAAAAATCGAGGCCTGAGCCGGATCAGCTCGGGCGGATAAGCTTGAGGTTGTCCAGCCCGTTGGTATCGAACTCTTTGTAGTATTGATCGGCCAGTTCGTTCTCCATCTTGGCCCGCTCTTCCGAGTTCATCGAATCGACGTTGGCCTCGCCGAAGCGGGCGACCAGATCCCGGTCGGCCAGGCGGTACATGAGCTCGTCCCAGAAGACATCATTCTTGTAGGCGTCCAGATCCTCCAGCCAGGTTTCTTCCTGCGCGGGCGTCAGGAAATGGGCATCGGCGTCTTCATCATAGGTAATCCGGTCGCCCAGCCCGAAATCGCGGGACTTGGCGTAAATATAGTTTTCCAGGTCGTCGGTAGCCTGCTCTTTGTCCTTGTCCTTGAATCCATTGACCACCCAGTTACCCAGAAAGACCAGCCGCAAAAGGGTCTCGTATTGCGCATGATTCAGTTTAAGGTCCATGGAAGTCGCTCTTTTCTTATGAGATAGAACGATACGATACGCCATCCCCGCTCGATGCGCAAGAGTCGACTTGAACCCGAGACCTCCCGCCCCCGAGCCCTTTTTACTCGAACCAAATCTTGACCGTCTCCTTGCCGCTGGACACCTCGATGACCGTGCGCAGGGCGGAGTGCTTCAATTCGGACCAGATTTCATTCAGGTCGATCTCGGACAGGTGATGATCCAGATTGACCTTGGTGTCATGGCCCATATTCAAGAACAGCTCGCATAGTCCGATGGGCAGGCTAAGCTTGACGACGTCCCTATGGCAGCGGTCGTCAGTCACCACGAGCTTGAACCAGCGCGGACGGGAGGCGGGCTCGGGTGCCGGAGCATCCGCGACGGCTGTGCGGATGATGGACAGTTCCTTGCGGTTTTTTTCCGAGGCCAGCGACGGAGAGGCGAGAAACGCCGCGGCCAGGACGATGAGCAAAGCGGTAGCGGTCTTTTTCATGGGCGAATCTCCTATTAAGATGCGATCCGGTCAGTCGATCCAGATCTTGATGGTTTTGCCTTCCGAGCGGATTTCGAGGATGCTGCGCCCGGACGTTTCCAGCTCCCGGAGTATTTTTGGAATGTCATAACCCTTCAGCCGGACGGCCTGCATTTCCTCTTCGGGAACGGCGGACAAGGCCAGATCGGCCAGGGCCTTGGGGATGGCGATGGAGAAGAGCACCTTGCGCAGGCCGTCGTCGACGACTTCGAAATGGAGCGTGCCGCTGCGGCGGGTGACCGGCCGGCCCTCGAGCTTGGAGAGGGATTCCGGCGAAAGCCGCAGCAGGGCGATCTTGGCCCGATCACGAAGCTCGGCGTTGGTCTCCTCTTGGGCGATCGTCATCAGGATGGGGATGGTCCGCTCGGCCAGGCGGCGGTCCTTGCTTTTGCTCATCTGGATGGCGGCGTAATAACGGACGACCTTATTGCGTGAATCCATGCGGTCCTCGATNNTGCGGCGCGTAGGCGCTCTGGGGGAATCGGCCGAGAAACTCGAACAACCGTGTCTCGGCCGCGGCCCATTTCTCGTCAAAGATCAGGAGCTTGATCTCCTGGAAGGACTTCTCGTCCTGGGCCTGCGGATCCTCCGGAGAGGCCCGCAGGGCCGGCGCGGCAAGCACGGCCAGCAGAACGGCCAAAGCGATGATGCGGACTTTATGGTTCATGTCAGACCCCATTCTCTTTTAATTCTTTCTTGAGCAGTCGGATCTTCAGCAGGAGCTGTTTGTCCTCGACGAACTTCTGGATCTTGGACGCCTCTGCGGCGGTCGCGGAATCGCTGATCTGGGACAATTCAAGGAACAGCATCTCGATCTGATCGCAGATCTCCCGGGCCTTGGCCATTCCCCCATCGTCGAGCTTGGCGTTGAAATAGCGTTTCTGGGACAGGAGCGACTTGATCCGGTCGGAGGCCGCCGCCGGGTCCCGGGGGGTGGTCCGCTCGAGGGGGGACTGGACGAGATCGAGGATGACATATTCGCTCTTTTCCAGATAATCGATTGTCTCCCGTTTGGCCATTTGGAACTCGACCTGGTCGATGAACTCGCCGGAGGCGGCATAGGTTCCAACCTTGGGAAGGGCCGCCGGGCCGCGTTTGAGCAGGATAGAAGTCGCCAGGGAGCCGATCAGAAGCCCGCCCAGGACCCCGGCGAAAACCGGCCGCAGACGCGGCTGGGCCAGGGCGCTCCAGAAACCTTTCCGTTTACGGTCCCGCTTCCCGGCCGGGGCTGATCGGGCTCCTTCCCAGGCGGCATCGGCGATCCGTTCGGAGAGGGCCTCCCAATCGACGGAGGCCATGGCCTTGTCCATCTCCCCCCGGACGGCTTCGGCGCCGGCCAGAATTTTCTGGACATCTTCGAATTCACGTCGGCATTCGTCACACATGGCCAAGTGCTCCTTGATCGCGGGACCGGGCGCGTTCGGTATCCCGGCCTCGGCGGTCATCGTTTCACGGTTCGTCCGGCAGTCGTTCATGTTTCGTACCCCAGATACGGGGCCAGCAGGCCCCTTAGGTTTTGGATGGCCTTGAAATGCAGGGACTTGACCGTCCCGATGGAGATTTCAAGCATCTGGGCGATTTCCTCGTTCTTGAGCTGGTCGTAATGGCGGAGGATGAATATGGTTCGCTGCCGCTCGGCCAGCTGGTCGACACAGCGGGACAGGACATCCTTCAGGTCGGACAAATGAATCTCGCCTTCGGCCCGGGCGTCGGCGATGGGCAGCTCCTCGACCGGCGTCGCCACTTCCATCTCCCGGCGCTTGACATAGTTCTTGCGGTAATGATCGATGCACAGGTTGCGGGCCACCTGCAGGAGCCAGGCTTCGAAATTGCGGCCCTCCCGGAACAGATCGATTTTCTGATACAGCCGCAGGAATGTCTCTTGAACGAGATCGAGAGCGTCCTCTTTGTTGCGGAAAAACGAATAGGCCAAGGCGAAGACCTTCTTCTGGTAGGCCCGGGTCAGGGCCAGAAAAGCCTCCCGATCCCCCTCCCGCACGCGCCGGACCAAGGCGCCGGCCTCGGCCGGGCCGAATTCGCCGGGCCCGGCGGGCCGGGTGATATCGGGGATCATCGGGACCTCCGTATCCGCCCGGAATGCCGGCGCGAGAACGGCTTGCCGATGGTTCGCGGATTCAAGATGCGGTTCGGGATCGGTTTCATGGTCAGTCCGGGCATTCACCAGACTCTACGAAGGCCCTTTACGAAAGGTTTACCCGAGAGCGAACAAAAAAACAAGCCGAAACGCGGACTTCGATCAAGAATACCTGCGGCCTGAACAGAATGATCCTCTCACCGCGAAACGGTCGCGGGAAAAGGAGCGGGCCCGGGCCCGGCAGTATCAGTATTTGCGGAAATCGCCGCGTTCGCCGCCCGTCCGGGGCTCACGGGGCCTGTCCGTACGGGGGCGGGCCTCGTTGACGATGAGCTTGCGGCCTTCCAAATCGGTTCCATTCATTTTCGTGCGGGCCTCTTGGGCTCCTTCGGGAGTGGCCATTTCAACGAAGCCGAAGCCGCGTCCCTGGAGGACATTGGCCGAAGTAACCTCTCCGAACTGACCGANNTCATAAAAAAATCCTCCTCGACTCCTCGCATCCATTCTCAATTCCCGGAGGAGTTGAGTGTTCGAAAATTGAGGTCGCTCCATTTTTTCATAAGAAAATAGATAAAATCAAGAGACAAGTCATGTCCGGCTCTTCCGTTTTTTGCTATAGTGAGCGAAGGGTGGGCCCTGACCGGCGCCCGGAGGATGCCATGAAAAAAGGCCGCTATGTCCTGATCCTCGTTCTCATTTTCGTCGTGCTCATCCTGGCCGCCGTCGTGTCTTTTCTCGCCCTTGAATTCGGGGCGGCGCCGCGGATTCCTTCGGCCTCCTACCTGGAGATCGGGTTGTCCGGTCCGCTTGTCGAATATCCGGAAACCAATGTCCTGTCCGCCCTTTTCGGGCCGGGGCAAGCCTTATCCGTTAACGAAATCTGGACGGCCCTGCGCATGGCCGCCGTCGACGAACGGATCGCCGGCGTGCTCATCCGGATGGGTCCGCTTGAATGCGACTGGGCCAAATGCGCCGAGATCCGCGAGGCCCTGGTCCGGTTCCGGACATCCGGCAAGAAAGCCATCGCCTATATCGAAGAAGCTCCGGAATTCAGCAAGGAATATTTCCTGGCGACGGGCTGCGACCGGATCGTCCTGCATCCGCTGGGCTGGCTGGGCATACCCGGAATCGGCGGGCAGGTCCCGTTTTTCAAGAAGGCCCTGGACCGCCTGGGCGTGCGGGTCGAAGTCCAGCATGTCGAGGAATACAAGACCGCCTACAGCATGTTCACCGAGACGGGATTCACCGCCGCCCATAAGGAGATGACCGAGTCGCTTCTCGGCGATCAATTCGCTCATTTCATCCGGGCGGTCGCCGCGGCCCGCGGCAAAACGGAGGAAGAGATGCGCGCGCTGGTGGACCGGGCCTTCTTCCAAGGCGAGGAGGCGGTCCAGGCCGGATTGGTCGACGAGCTCCTCTACCAAGACGAAGCCGCCGCGCTCATCCGGAAGGACGGCCGACCCCTGCCCCGGACGACCCTGGAAGCCTATGCCCTCCTTGACCCCACCTCCGTTGGACTCGAGCACGGGCGAAAAATCGCCTTGCTCTATGGCGCCGGGCCCATTCACGATGGGGAAAGCCGGGCCCAGACTATGGGCGCGGACACCATCGTCCGCTGGCTGCGGGACTCCCGCGACGACGAATCCATCGCCGCCGTGGTCTTCCGCGTCGACAGCCCGGGAGGCTCGGCCGTCGCCTCGGATGTGATTTGGCGCGAAATCATGCTCTGCAGGAAAAAGAAGCCGGTCGTCGTGTCCATGTCCGATATGGCCGGATCGGGAGGGTATTGGATCGCCATGGGGGCCAGCAAGATCATCGCCCAACCGCAGACACTGACCGGTTCGATCGGCGTCCTGTCGCTGAAGATCGACGCCTCTCCCCTCCTGGAAAAGCTCGGCATCACGTCCGAAACCGTGCGTTTCGGAAAACGCTCGGATATTTTCACCCCCTTCCGCGGACTGGACGCCGAGGAGAAGGACCTGCTCAAGAAACAGCTCGTCTGGATCTACGACCGGTTCGTGGCCAAGGTCGCCGAAGGCCGCGGCTTGACGCCCGAGGCCGTGCGCAAGATCGGCCGCGGCAGGGTCTGGACCGGGGCCCAGGCCAAGGAGATCGGACTGGTCGACGAACTGGGGGGATTATCAGCGGCGATCGATGCGGCGAAGACACTGGCCGAGATCCCGGGGGGAGAAGACGTCCGGCTCATTATACGGCCCAAGCGCCGTTCTTTCTGGGCCGCCCTCCTGGGCCGGCGCGATGCTTCCGCGGCGGCTCTTCTTCCGCGCGCTTTAGGCTCGGCTTTGGAATGGATCGAGCTTTTGGACCGCGACCGGATCTGGGCGCTTATGCCGGTGTGGACCGAATATTAAAAATCGGCCGCCGCGCTATTTTTTCTTTTTCACCACGATTTTCTCGTCGGGTTTGACCAGCCAAAGACGGTCTCGGGCCTCGCGCTCGACGGACTTGGGATTCTCTTCGAGGGCGGCGATTTCCTTCTCCAAGCGGCTCTTTTCCTCTTTGAGATGCTCGACCTCCTTCTTGAGGTCGGCGTAATTCCGCCGGGACTTGGATATTTCGATGAGTCCCTTCTTGCCGAAGACAGTGGTGATCAACAGGACGATCAGGACAAACGCCGCCAGCAGGATCGCGGCGCGGGCAGGCCAGGAGACTTTTTTCCAGTCCATCAGCCCAATTTCTCCAGGCCGGCCTTGAGAAGCAGCCGTACGTCCTTCTTCGATCCCGCTTCGGCGTAACAACGGACGAGCGGCTCGGTCCCGGAAAAACGCAGCAGCAGCCAGTCGTCGTCGGAAAAATCGAATTTGACGCCGTCGATGGTGGTGGCTTCGACGACATAGCGGCCGGCCAGCTTGGAGGGCGGATTCTTGATCAGCCGGCGCAGGCTCTTTTCCCGCTCCGGGTTGAGCGGGATACTGCGCTGGCCGCCGACGCGTTCGCCGTATTCCTTGAACAGGTCGCGGACGAGCTCGGCAAGGGGCTTCCCGGAAACAGCCACCATCTCGGCCACAAGGAGTCCGGCGATGATGCCGTCCTTTTCCGGGAGATGGTCCTTCACGGCCAAGGCCGCGCTCTCTTCGCCGCCGAAGACGATCTGTTTTTTGAGAAACAAGTCGGCGATGAACTTGAACCCGACCGGCGTCTTGTATACGGGCATGTCGTACTGGCGGGCGATGCGGTCGAGGATATGGGTCGTCGCCACCGAGCGGGCCACGCCGCCCCGCCAGCCCTTGACCGTGACCAGGTAATTAAGGAGCACGCCCAGGACCAGGTTCTGGATGACGACCGTGCCTTCATGGTCGACGATGCCGAAGCGGTCACCGTCGGCATCCGTGGCCAGGCCGAGCCCGCATTTTTTATCCCGGACGAGACGGATGAGCTCCTTGAGGTTTTCTTCCGTGCAAGATGGGGCCATGCCGCCGAAATAGGGGTCGATGTACCCGTGAATCTCCTCGATGGGAATGTCATTGTCGACCAGGATTTCGTCGAGGTACTCCCGGCTCGTGCCGTACAGCAGGTCCACGCCGACACGCAGGCCGGATTTGCGGATAGCCTCGAAATCGATTTCTTTCTGCAGGAATTCGAGGTATTCGGCGCGCAGGTCGATCCGCTCGATGTATTCCGTCCGGGGGTAGCGGGGGAAAAAGTCGAAATCACTCTGGAGGGCCCGGATTTCGGCCTCGATTCTCGCGGTCTCTGCGGGCAAGGCGGGCGCACCGGTCTCGATGTTGTATTTCAGCCCATTGTACTCGGGCGGGTTGAACGAGGCCGTGAAATTGATCCCTCCCTGGGCCCGGCGGCGGATGATCTGGTAGGCCTGGGCCTGAGTGGGCGAATCCCGCTCCGCCAGGAGAACGCAGATCTTGTTGTGGGACAGGACTTTGGCCGCTTCATCGGCGTAACGCTCAGAGAGGAACCGGGTGTCATAGTTGACGATGACGGTGATCGGTCCGTTTTCGTATTTGCGCCGCAGGACATTGGCGATGGCCTGGACGCAGAGGCGGACGTTGTGGAACGTGAACTCCCCGCCCATGATCGCCCGCCAGCCGTTGGTGCCGAACCGGATCATGGGCGCTCCGGACCCTTTTTCTTGTCCCGGCCGAGCATGGGCACGAAGCGGACCTGGGCGATCTGACGGATATCGGGCTTGCCCTTGATCTTGGTGACCAGCTTGAGGGACTGGAACTCGTCCGTCTCCTCCAGGGGGATGACCAGCCGGCCGCCTTCCTTGAGCTGGCGGATGAGCGGGGGCGGGATCTGGCGGGCCGCGCAGGTGACGATGATGGCGTCGAAGGGCGCCTGTTCGATCCAGCCGAAATATCCGTCGTCGCTCTTAATCTCGACGTTGGCGAATCCCAGGGACTTCAGGGTCTCCCGGGCTTTCTGGGCCAGGGCCACGCTGATTTCGATGCTGAAGACGCGGCGGGCCAGCCGGGATAGGACGGCGGCCTGATAACCGGACCCCGTACCCACTTCCAGGACATTGTCCGTGGGACGAAGCTTGAGGCTCTGGGTCATGAGAGCCACGACATAAGGCTGGGAGATGGTCTGGCCTTCATCAATCGGCAGGGGATAATCCTCGTATGCCTGGCGGCGATAGGGAAGCCCGACAAAGAGGTGGCGGGGGATCTGGCCCAGGACTTCGAGCACGCGAGTGTCCTTGATATCCCGGGCGCGGAGCTGGGTTTCGACCATGGCGCGCCGCTTTTCCGAGAAAAAAGTCTCGTCGTCCTGCCCCCCGGCCAAACACACGGCCGCAAAAAGAAGTCCGACGCAGGCCAATAATAAAAATCCCCGTTTCATGTGTCTATTGTGCTTGAAATCGAGGCTCAAATCAATTCCCTCCGCTCCAATCCCCCCGAGCCCCTCCTCACCTTTATTTCACCCCCCTTATCCCCTCCCGGGGGGATTGCCGGATTTCGACACCCTGTCATAATTTCTCCGCGATATTAAAATGTTGAGGAAAAGCGGGTTAGTCTATCGGAATTTAATTTGCTATTTGACAAAAGTGACATTTTTTGTTAATCAAGGTAATAGAATTACGGGGAGGTAAGGATCCCGCTGATGGAAAGTAATGCCATTTATCCCGGCTCGTTTGATCCCATCACGAATGGACACATCGACATCATCCGGCGCGGAGCCAAGCTCTTCCCCCGCATCGTCGTGGCGGTCTTGCAGAACCCCAAGAAAACGACTCTGTTCGCGACCGAGGAACGGGTGGAGATCATCCGGGAGATCTTTCGCCAAGAGCCTCAGATCGAAGTGGCTTCGTTCCACGGGCTCCTGGTAAAATTCGCCGCGGAGCGGGGCATCCGCATCGTCATCCGCGGACTGCGGGCCGTCTCCGATTTCGAATACGAATTCCAAATGGCCCTGATGAACCAGAACTTAAGCCCCGAGCTGGAATTCCTGTTCATGATGCCCAGCGCGCCTTACACCTTTCTCAACTCGGGGGTGGTCAAGGAAGTCTTCGCCCTGGGCGGATCGGTCCGGGACCTGGTTCCGCCGGTCGTCGAGCAGCGGCTGCATGAGAAATTAAGCCGGGATAACCCGTCCATCCAATAGACAGACAGAGGAGCGAGATGTTCGGCTTCAAGAAAGACAAAGCCCTCGTCGGATTGGACATCGGATCGGATACCGTCAAGGTCTTGGAACTCGATATCCGGAAGAAAGGAAAGCGGAGCGTCTACTCGGTTCTTCGCATCGGGTTTGAGCCGCTGCCCCACGATGCCATCGTCGAGGGCCAAATCATCGACGCCGCGGCGGTTGCGGAAACGATCCGCACGGCGTTCGACAAGGCTAAAATCGCGTCCAAGGACGTGGTCATCTCCATCGCCGGAAACTCGGTCATCATCAAAAAGATCGCCCTGCCGGCCATGGAAAGCGAAGAGCTCGCTGAATCCATCATCTGGGAAGCCAAGCACAACATCCCCTACCCGTACGAAGAAACCAACGTCGATTACGCCATTCTCCGGCCGCCGACGGAGGGGGGGGAACGGGGCTTGGAGATCCTGCTCGTCGCCGTCAAAAAGGACAAAATCGCGGCCTATGCCAACGTGCTCAACCAGGCCCGCAAGAACCTGGCGGCCATCGAGGTCGACGCCTTCGCCCTGTTCAACGCCCTGGAGATCAATTATCCCGAGGAGTTCACCGAAAAGACCATCGCCCTGATCAACATCGGGGCCAACATCACCACCATCGTCATCGTCGACCGGGGGACCCCCCAGCTTTTCCGGGACCTGTCGATCGGCGGGGCTTATTTCGCCGAGAACATCCGCAAGGACCTCAACGTCGGTCCCCAGGAAGCCGATAACCTGCTCCGGGGCCTGCCGTCCAAATCGGTCGAGCCGTTCCAGGTCGAAGCGGTCCTGGCCATGAACATCAAGGGCCTGGTTGAGGAAGTCGAGAAAACCTTCACTTTTTTCCAGGCTGAAAACAAGAAGGACAACCGCATCGAGCACATTTTCCTGGCCGGCGGGCTGGCCAATCTCCAGGGCATCACGGCCGCCGTGGAGCAGAAATTCGGGGTCAAGACGACCTTGTTTGACCCCTTTCGTCGAGTTCACTATAATGAAAAAAAGCTCGACC
>PMCY01000128.1 GCA_003154255.1 Candidatus Aminicenantota bacterium
CCGGCCGTGCCGAGCGGACGATAGACCGTCCGGTCGGCCTTGAATTCGAACAGGGGGCGATAGGGTTTCGCGCTCACGGTTCACCGGTCCCCGTCAGACCAGATGCGAGGTGTCGATCATGTTCTCGTAGCCGACGACCTGCTTCTTTCCGACCAGTCCGACCAGGTAATATTCCTTGGTGATCGGGTCGAACTTGAAGTCCTTGAGCAGCCGGTAGTTCTCGATCATCCCCGAGGACTTGACATGGGTCCGGGTCCCGGTGCAGGGCATGGCGTCGACCCCGATGCTGATGCGGTCCTCCCCCACGGCGGTAATGGCCACGTCCTGGGCGATGACGTCCAGGACTTTGCGTTCGAGCTCGGCCAGGTCGATGTCCGGCTTGTGGGCGAAGGTCAGGACGAAGCCTTGCTTGACGTCCGAATGGCCGGAGGCCAGGACGTAGTGGTATTGCTTCTTGAGAATGTGATAGGTCAGGTCCTCGGCCGAATGGGCCATGCGGCGGAACTTGATGGTCCGGTGAACGATGGACTTGATGGACTTGGGAAAAGGCCCGAAGACCGTCGGCCGGGCCACGATGATCTCCTCGCCGATGCCGAAGATGACTTGGGCGTTGTAGCCCAGGGCCCCATAGAGCAGGTCGAAATGCTCGACGATGACCCGCCGATGATGGCTGATGGCGTTGTTGACGGCTTCGACGATCTTGTAGATCTGGTGGAAGGCCAGCTCGTAGCGGACGTCGATGTGGAAGGTGTGGCCGGAGAAGGGGTCTTCGGGGCTGAAATGGTAGAGCGGCGTGGGCTGAACGTTGATGCCGTCGTCGTCGTTGGTCAGCTCCAGGCCCGGAAAGAGGCCTTTGATGAGAGTCGACTTGCCCGAGCCCTCGGCCCCGATGATCCCGATCAGCAGGTCGGTCGGGGACAGGAATTTCTCGGACAGCTCACGGGCCACATCGTAAAGCCGGATACGACCGTGGGGGGCGTAATAGGTGGCATAGACGAGCGTTTCACGGTGCGTGGTGTCGGCATAGTAACTCATGGGCCTTCTCGGCGCCCTTTAAAACGTGATCCGGAGCAGGGGCGCGTGCTGCTGCGCGCCGTAGATGTCGCTCTCCCCCGGGTGGCCGGACGGAATGGGACGGCGCAGGGTGATCTTGAGGGCGTGGGCCGGCTCGAAATACATCAACTTGAGGATGTCCCTGACCGGCCGCTGATAAAGGGCGGCGACGGATTTTTTGGTGACAATGCGCCGTTTCTGAAACAGATCATAATATCGCTTGTTCTTGAAGATGATGTCAAGGGTCAGCTCGTAGGGGCCGGAATTCTTGGAGCGGATGACCCGGGCCGCCTGGAGGATGTTGCGCTTCATGGATTTCTCCTTGGCTGCGGTCAGATCCGGACGATCTTCATGGGAAAGATGGCCTGGTCGGCGACCGGCATGAGGTGGTAGACGGAGAATTCGTAAACGGGCCCCATCCGGACGTCGGAGGGCGAGAAAGGAAAAGCCAGGTTGCCGGCGGTCGAGATGCGGCCGGGATAGCCATAGTGCAGAAGAGTCGAGCGGGTCAGGCTGCACAGGGAATCCGCACCGTCCGGAGTCGGGGCGACCGCCTCGATGACGATCCCCAGCTCGTAAGCGCGCGTCTTCTTCTCCGGCTCCAAGGCGCCCATGACCCCGTTCTTCCCATAAACATGGAAGTGGATCCGGCCGCCTATTTTTTCCCTCTTGAGAATTTCATCGACCTGGGCGGTGACGTTCTCAAGGATGGCGTCGATGCCTTTGATCATGATCGGGTCGCGGGTTCCGGCGATGCTGATCGTTCTAAATCCGGCCGGCCGCACGCCTTCGAGCTTGACGAAATACGTCGGCGTGGCTTTATAGCGGCTGCCCTTCACTTCGACCCGGCCTCCGCCGAGCTCGGTGAACGTGCACTGGGTCAGGTCGATGGCCCCGCCAGGGCCGGGCAGATGATAGGGGTCGGATTTCTCGTAAAGCGTATGGGCGGCGGTGCTGGTTTTGGTGAACTTGCGCTTGGGATTGAGCGCTTCCAGGATGAAGGAATCCTCGGTCAGGGTCCCCAAAGCGCAATCGGCGCCCGAGCCCGGCGTCGCGGCGATGGCCGCGCATTCCAGGATCTTGCCCATGTGCAGAGCCAGGGCCTTGTCGAAGCCCAGCCGGATCGGCAGGGCGGCGAAGACGGCCGGGTCGTAGCAGCGCCCGGCCAGCACGACCTGACATCCGGCTTCCAGGGCCCGCTGGATGGGTTCGATGCCCATCTGGGCCACCAGATTGACCGATGCGTCGAGCGCCTCGGCCGTCAGCGGCGGGACGCAGGCCAGGGGCTTGATCTCCTTCTTCCGCAGATGGGCCCGGATCCTTTTTTTGTCCACGTCGGCGTAGACAATGGCCATCTTGAAATGAAGCTTCTCCTCGCGGGCGATCTCCCGGATGATCTCCTCGCACCAATCCACGTGGGGCCGGGCTCCGCTGCCGCCGGCGCTCCCGATGACGACCGGGATGCCGCGCCGGACGCCTTCCCGGAGCATCAGGCGCAGATCGCGCTTGACGCCGGCCCGGTTGGTGAAGGATTTGCCGGCTCCCAGGTAATAGGGGCCGGGGTCCGTGGACCCCGCATCGACGGCGATGAGGTGGGGATTCCGCCTCATCCCGGCCATGAAGGAGGCTTCGGGAAAGCCGTATCCGAGGATGGCCGTCGTGGATAGGACCCGGAATTCTTTGTCCGCCTGTTTGGGGATCATGGTCATTCTCCGCGCTTGGCTTTCAGGACGGCCAGGATGCGCTCCATTTCGTTTTTGACGATGGTGAAGCCCTCGTCGAATCCCATGCCCGGCTTGGCCAGCATACGCTCGGCCCGGGCGGCCACGGCCACGTGGACGCACGTCCGGGCCGAGACGTCGGTCTCGTTGCACGTCCCGCCCTGGTAGGCTTCCATGCCGCGGGCCTTGCAGTAGAGGACGCTCTCGACGATGTTTTGGATGCCGCCCAGGTCGGGCGTCTTGATCTGGACCATGTGGCAGCAGCGGGCGTCGGTGAACTCGCGGATGTCCTCGAGGGTGTTGCACCACTCGTCGGCCACGATCTTGACCCGTGAGCCTTTGGCCCGCAGAGCGTCCGTGATCCCTTTAAGGGCCTCGATCTGGCGGCCCTTCTCCTCGACGTCGACCGGGCCTTCGATCGAGAGCTCGAAATCCCCGGCGTCCTTCTCCAGGCGGGCCAGGTAGTCGGCAATATCCGCGGTCTTCAGATCGAAAATCGTCCCGATTGTCCCGTAGACATCGATGTGGAGCGCGGGGTGGTAAGACTCGCTCGTCCGCAGGGTCCGGATGCGGCCGACCAGCCAGCGGATGTATTCGGCCAGAAGCTCGCCGTGGCGGCCCAACTTCTCGTCGATCGTATTGATCAGGGCGTGGGGCAGGACGTCGACGCCCTTGAGGATCATCTTATCGGTGTTTTCATAGCGGTTGTCGCCGCTCTGGCCGAAGATGGGGACCCGCTTCAAGGCGATGGTCAGGCCGTATTCCTCGGCCACAACCTCGGCCATGAGGAGGCGCCGTTCCAGGGCCCGGGCATGAAGGAGAGCCTGGGACAGACCGTAGCGGACGGCCGTGTGCAGGCGCCGGCCCTCGATCTCCAGGGCTTCGAATTCTCCGGCCATGGCCCGGAAGGGGCCGATCGTCCGGCCCTCCA
>PMCY01000005.1 GCA_003154255.1 Candidatus Aminicenantota bacterium
TCCCGGGAGTCCTTGCCCCTGGAAAAAGCTTGAAATATAATCATCCCCTCGAAAGAGAAGGAGATTTTCTCCTGAAACATTACAATGTTCTGTCCATGATCCTCGTTTTGCTGGTCGGAGCCTGGGCCATCGTCGCCTTCCGCCAGAAATCGCGGCGTTTTCCCGACTCCCCCCTGCGGGATCTCCTGCGTTATTTGATTTTTTATAACATCATAGAACTCGAGGTCTTTTTATTAATCTACTTCGACAGCAATCTGACTCCCCCGCAATCCGAAAGCTTTTTTTCCTGGTACAAGCAAATTGATTGGCCCCTTCGGACGCTGCTGATCGTGGGTTTGTATATCTTTCAATTTAAAACGATTGCCTGGCTGCGCGGGAAAAAGCTGCCCAAATGGGTTTTGCCGGCCGTGGGCCTTTTCGCGGCCGCCTTGATGATCCTGTTCTTTTTGGACATGCGATTCCCGAACATCCTGCCCAAGAGTCGTTTTTTCAACTTTTGGAATCTGCTCATCTGGCCCTTGAATCTGGCGGCCCTGATCTTGCTCATCCGGTTGTGGCTGGAGAACCGGCAGGGATCGGACCCCGACCGCCGGCGGGCCGGCCGGGCGTTTGCCTGGCTGTTTGCAATTCGCATCCCCTTTCACCTGGCGGTCATTCTGCTGAGTCCGGGTCCGTTAGTTTTCTGGAATATTACGGCGACAAGGCTTTTGGCTCTCTATACCAATCTCATCCCCGTCTTCTGGCTGTGGGCGTTTTACGTTCCTTGGGCCGGCAGCCTGGGCAAGATCATCAACGGCCGCGTCGACATGCCTTCCCTGCAAAAGCTTCACGGCTTGTCGGCGCGCGAGATGGAGATCCTGAACCTGATGATCGACGGCAAGAGCTACAAGCAGATGGAGGAAACGCTGCANNAATCGCCACCAGCTGATCCACCTGATCAGCACCTCGCAGGAAAACACCTAATTCAGCGGCCCCAAGGCGCACTCGTCTTGACTTCCCTGCTACAAGGCCGATCCTTATAATCAGATTAGAGAGATTTATCCCAAAAACCTGTTTTCGTTGTGCCAACAAAGCAGACTTGGATCCGGCCGCTTAGCGGAATCGCCTGGGAGGATCAACGGGGCGCCGGCCAATTTGTAGTAATCCCGCCCATTTTCGAAATCCTCGCGTATTCTACGGCTGACGTCAAAACGGAAATCGCGGTCGACCGTCACATATCCCCGATCGAAAAGCGTGTGGATATCGGAACGGAAAAGGATGCCATTATTGATTTCATGTTCGCCGCCTTCCCCGTATGGCCTGATATGGGCTGCCTCGAGAACAGGCAGCGTCTTCTCTCCAGTCACAGCGCATTTCTTGGAGTAGGCATCCGTCACCATGATCCGGAATCCGCCTTGACCCAACCGAGGAGTGTGAAGTACCGGATCTCCATATCGAGGCGGCCTTGAACCCGTCATTAGCGCGCTTGGAACATCGGCAAGCCGCTCTTGGACCGCAAACCAAAGCGAGCGGCCGGGCTCAGCGTCAAGGTCGTATCTTTTACCGGTGACAATATTGGGTTTCCAATCATACGGGATCGGAATCCACGCTTCTTTGGAGAAGAAAAATGGTTGTGTCAGAATGATATTCCCAATCAGATAGTCCTCAAATAGCGAAGCTTTTTTCTGACGATATTTTTCTATCCGCATCCGCATTTCGGGAAGAGAAGCGGCCCCGTTCTTCTCTTTGAAGGCTTCCCAGACCAGACTCGTCGGCAGCAGCGTTGAATACGAGAACCATCCGCCGCCTACAATAAAATTCGCCGGGCTATGAAGCTTGAACAAAAACAGCTCACCGGGAACGATGGCCATAAAATGATGATTCCCGCTTGGCTGCCAAAAATTGACTTCGTCGATGTCCGNNTCAAGCCGACGGGAGCATGATATTTTCCATTCAATAACAGCGTCATTTATTATTGATGGGCCCATAAAGGGACTTGGATTTGGCTATTATTGACATTTTACTTTATGGTGCTATTATGGTTTCATATTAGAACCGTAAAGGAAAATCGATGGCCACCAACATCACCCTGAAAAAAATCCCCTCCGGCCTGCACGATGACATCAAAGCCAGTGCGGTCCGTCATCGGCGCAGCATCAACAGCGAGATCCTCGCGCTACTCGAGGAGGGACTCCGTCCGCAACGCCGGACCGTGGACGAAATTCTGGCCTCCGCCCGCATCGTCCGCGAAAAAATGAAGAATATCTGGCTCGACGACCGGCAGATCGATCAAGCCAAACGCGAGGGCCGGCGTTGATAGTCATCGACACCAATATTCTCGTCCCCCTGCTCATTCCCGGGCCTGGCACCGAGGATTCGGAATCTCTCCTCGGAAAAGATCCGGATTGGGCTACTCCACTGCTGCTCAGAAGCGAATTTCGGGACGTTCTGGCCGTCCAGCTGAAACGGAAAAGCATCTCTCTCGAAGATGCCTTTTTAGCGATGGCCGAAGCGGAGATGATAATCGGCGGAAATGAATTCGAAGTGAAATCAGAGGTTGTGCTTGAACTCTGCGCCCAGAGCAGGTGTTCGGCATACGATTGTGAGTACGTTGCGTTAGCCCGAGCTTTACGCATCCCTCTTATTACGCGCGACAAAGCGCTCCTGGCCGCATTCCCAAACACGGCCGTCAGACCGGAAAAATTCCTGCGGAGATGAACAT
>PMCY01000170.1 GCA_003154255.1 Candidatus Aminicenantota bacterium
GAGGCGGCCGCCCTCCGCCTTCACAAAGTCCTCCAGCCATTCGACAAGCTTGCGGCCGAAACCTTGGCCCTGGGCTTTGGGATCGACGGCCATCCAATAGAGATCGTAGACCCCGACGGCCATGGCCGTCGGACCGAAGGTCAGGTAGCCGGCCACGGCGCCGCGATCGTCCTCGACGACGATGACCCGGTAATCGGTCTGGACGGGGTCGTTGAGATAGACGTCGACGAGCTCCTCGGCCACGAGCACTTCATGGGAATGGAAGAAATCCGTGGCCTCGATGAGGGTCATCACCGCGGCCTTGTCCCGGTTTTCCATGGGCCGGATCATGTGCGCTTCTTCCGGTCCCTGGCTTTTTCGATCATCTTTTTCCAGAAGACCTTGTANNAAATCGACCCGGGCGTAATCACGGCATTCGCAGGCCTGGAAGGCCTTGACCGCCAGGTCCTGGATCTTGATCCGCATGGCGTCGTCGATCGGAGCCGGGCAGACCGGCGGCGTGGCTTCGTAAAGGACCTCGCCCTGGTGCCACTTGGCCTCGTAGCTGCAGATGGGCGGCTGGCCTTCGGGCAGATGGGTGAAATCGATCTCCGAGACCGGCAGGGCCTCGGGCTTCTCCACGTCCATGACGGCGCAGTTGAACTCCCGGCCCTCGATGAAGGCCTCGACCAGGACGGGCTCGTCGAAGATTTCCAGGATCCGGGCCACCTGCTTGCGCAGGGATTCCTCGTCGCGGACGACCGACTCGGGGTGGATGCCCAGGCTGGCGTCCTCGTTNNGGCAGATCCAGCAATTCGAAGGCCGCGGCCACGTTGGCCTCCAGCTGAGGATGGCCGAGGAAGGCCTCGCAGAGATTGATGACCACGTCGGCGTTGAGCGTCTTCAGCCGCTGCAGGAAGTTCATGAAGCTCTTCTGCAGGGCGATGATGAAGGACGCGTAGCCCAGCTCGGTGACGGCGGTCAGCACTTCCTTGGCCACCTGCTCGACGGACTCCTCCGAGGGGCGGTCGACCTTGCGCCCGGTGATCGGATCGTAGGAGTTGTAGGCGATCCCGATCAGCATGCCCTTCTCTTTCATGGCGCTCACGACACGGCCATCCCGTACCGGGCTCGGGCTTTCTCGACGACGCCGAGAATCATGTCGTCGTAGGAATAGCCGGCCGTGCGGGCGGCCTTGGGCAGGCAGCTGTTGTCTTCGGGATTGGGCAGGATGCCGGGCAGGGGATTGACCTCCAGGATGTTGGGTTCGCCCTTTTCATCGAGCCGCACGTCGATCCGGCACCAGTCCTTGATGCGCAGGATTCGGCAGGTTGAGGCGATGACGTCCTCGATGCGGGCCTTCAGCGCGGCCGGGATGTCGGCCGGGCAGCTGAAGATGTCCAGCGGCTTGTCCGGTGTGTCCCAGATCCACTTGGCTTCGAAGGAGTAGATCGGGTTGGCCCCGGCCGGAAGGCGGCGGTAGTCGATCTCCACGATGGGCAGGATCTCGATGGCCGGGTACGTGCCCAGGACGCCGACGGTGAATTCGCGGCCGGGGAGAAAGCGTTCGACGATGACCGGTTCCTTATAAAGGCGGATGACTTCGTCCACGCGGGCTTCGAGCTCGGCCCGCGTGCGGACGACGTTGGCGTCCTTGATGCCCTTGCTCGATCCTTCGTAGAGCGGCTTGACGATGGCCGGCAGAGAGATATTCACCGGCGCGGGATGACCGGGCTCGACGATCCAGAACGGGGCGTTGGGAATCCCATAGTAGGACAGAATCTCCTTGGCCCGTGATTTGTCCAGGCACAGGCTCAGGGTCAGCGGATCGGACCCGGTGTATTGAAGATCGAGAATTTCACAGATGGCCGGGACGTGCGACTCTCGGTTCGGGCCGACCAGGCGCTCGGCGATGTTGAAGACGAGATCGGGGCGGAGGCGCCGTAAACGATCATAGGCGTCCGCATCAGCCTCGATGGGAACGACTTCATGGCGTCGGCGCAGAGCGGCGGCCACGGCGGCGATGGTTTCGTCGGAATCGCACTCGGCGAGGAGATCAGAGGGTGGGGGTTCGTCGTCTTCGATCGATGATTCGTCGGGACGACGGTTAAGGTTCGCGGCCATGCCTGCTTTCGAGCTGAAGAGTAGAGCAATCTTCATCAAAGCTCGATTCGGCTTCTACTCAGCTCGACAAAAGTACCATCTGTCGTGATCATCGCCGCCTGATATCAACCATTTTATATTTTCTTACTTCTGTTCATGTTTATATATAGACCTATTTAAACAAATGTCAATAGGTTTTCTTCAAATAGACACAATTTGTTGGGTTAGAGGAGCTTTCGACCCCCCAACAATAGAGCTGTCCNNTGGGCGGCGTCTTGAAAAGAAGGACCGCGCCCGAAGCGACGAAATCGGCAAGCGCCTGGGGATCGATCGGGTTTTCAATGTGCAAAACGAGGCCGGTCTTGGCCCGCCGGGCCGCGCAGGCGCAGTCGGCAATGGCCTGGATATTCTCCTCGAACGCGGCTTCGCGGCTGGAGAGATGGATCCAAACGCCCTGGGCGGCGAGCTCTTCATGTCCCGCTTGAAGCGGGCCGTGATGGTACAAAACGAAGGCCGCGCATCCGCAACGGCAATCGTAAGCCAGCTCACCGAGGTGAGCCGCGTCGCGCGGATGGACCTTGTCGGAGACGTGCAGATCGATACCGCTGCGGCCCAGTTCGCGTAAAGTCTCATAGGCCGGGAGATTCGTCAGGGCCGGTTCGGTGAAGGGGCCGTGCTGGAAAAACACGGCCGCAGCCCCGCCGCGTTGCGTGGCCTTGCGGATGAGGACGAGTTCGGACAGGTCCCCGCGGGCCTCATCCGATGAAAAGATATCGGCGCCGGCTTGGCCCAGCCATTCCATCTCGGACACGGGCAGGCGGCCCCGATCGACAAGCCGCAGACGCGCCCGGACGCGGCGGCAGGACGCGGCCGCGTCCATCAAGCCGGAAAAATCGAAGCGGTCGTCGCGCAGGGTCACCGTGCGTTCGGGCGAAGTGGCATCGAAGGGCAGATCCCCGGCGGACGAATAGGCCGATTCCGGGTCCTTCGCATGTGTGCCGTACATGGTTCTCTGTTTGCGCTCGTGTCCGTTCTAAGAGTCGAAAAGATTAGCACCGGCCTCGGGTGAAGTCAAGAAAAGGCGGCCGGTTTTCCGAAGAGAAAAAAATGTTCGTCTCCATGACCGATCCATGACACGGACCCGTTTACCATGGATTTTGCAAGAGGAGGCGGTTCCTCGGAAAAACGCCATTTTCAATCGAGAGGGCGATCATTCAATGAACACCACGACCCGACCCAAACGCATTTTGCTGGCCGGCGCCTTCGGACCTTACGGCGTGGACGATGCCTATGGGCGAAAAGAAAACATCATGGAGCTCTTCCATAACCAGGTCACCAAGGCCCAGGATGTCGGTTCCTTCCGGTTCCATCACCGTTCCTTCGGGCTTTATTTTCTGGCCGCCAACGTGGATGCGGATGTCACGGTCCTGGACTTCCCTTCCCGGCAGCGTTTCATCCGCGAGATACAAAAAGGCTACGATATCGTCGGGATCTCCTTCATCGCGCCCAATTTCGTCAAGGCCCGGGAAATGGTCCGGCTCGTCCGCCTTCATGCGCCTTTGGCCAAGATCATCCTGGGCGGGCACGGCACGGCCATCGAAGGCATCGAACGGCTCATCCCGTGCGACGGAATCGCCAAGGGCGAAGGCGTCCGCTGGCTGCGCACATACCTGGGCCAGGACCCCGAGGCGCCCGTCTTCCATCCGGCCCTGCCGAGCGCCCAAACCATGAAGATCTTCGGAGTCCCCCTGCTGGGAAAATCGGCCAGCCTCCTCGTCCCCGGCCTGGGCTGCGTCAACGGCTGCAAGTTCTGCAGCACATCCCATTATTTCGGCCGCACCTACACGCCGTATCTGGCCACCGGCAAAGAAATGTTCGAGACCGCCTGCCGCATCGCGGACGAGAGGGGGACGGACGACTTTTTCGTGATGGACGAGAATTTCCTCAAGGATAGAACCCGGGCCATGGAGCTGCTGCGGGAGATGGAGGCCCACAACCGGTTCTTCGACTTCTCGATCTTCTCCTCGGCCGAGGCCGTCACCGCGTTCGGCGTCGAGAACCTGGCCCGGCTGGGCGTGAAATTTCTGTGGATGGGCGTCGAGACCAAGAACCCGACGGAGAATTTCGAAAAGAACCGCGGGCTGGATCCCAAAGCGCTTATCCGCGAGCTGCGGGATCACGGCATCTCGGTCCTGGCCTCCGGGATCCTGTGCATGGAGCACCACACTCCGGAAAACATCCAGATCGACATCGATCATCTGGTGGGCCTGGAGTCGGACTTTGTCCAGTTCATGCTGCTCATCCCCCTGCCCGTCACGGAGCTTTATCGGGATTACCAAAAACGCGGCCTGCTGAAGACGGACCTTCCTTTCGAGGACTGGCATGGGCAGAAAATGCTCAATTTCAAACACCCCAAGTTCCCCGGCGATTCCGCCGAACACTGGATCAAGACCGCTTTCCGGCAGGATTATGAAGTGAATTCGAGCTCCATGTACCGCAACGTGGAGACGGCCTTCCGCGGCGCCCAAACCCTGGCCGCCAAAGGCCGGACGGATCCGTGGCTGGCCGCGCGCGCCGCACGCCTGAGGAAACGGACCCTTAATTACGCACCCATCCTTGCGGCCATCGAACGATACGCGGTCAACGAGCGGGAGCGGCAGAGGGCCAGGGCCATGGAGCTGAAAATCGAGACCGCCTTCGGTTCCCGGGCGCTCGTCACCCAATTGGGCCGAACGGCCGCCGTTCTCCTGGCCGCCGCCTGGAAATTCCGGCTCCGGGTTTTCGGCGACGGCATTCAACCCCGGACCATCGTCACCCGGTACGCCGCCGCATCAAAGGCTCAGGCCGGCCGGAAGGCGGAGATCATCCCCATCCGCCCCGCCGCCGATGAGTCCGGCGTCCCCCGGACGGCCGCGGCCGCCAGGATTTCCACGAATCTGCGCCCTCTTCTTGCGTCCGAAGGCCAATCGCGGTACAAGAAGTAGCGGCGCCTTTNNATCGTGCCGGTCTTTCTCTCGACCTCGGTCGGCATTCTTCTGCTGGTCCTGGGACGGTCCTCGATCAGCCTCCTGTTCGGGATTCTGGTGATCTGTTTCACATCCGCCGCCATCGGAGGCGCGATCGTGGTGGTCATCCTGCTGGGACGCCGCGCCCGCATCGCCCGCCTCCAGGCCGACCTACTGGCCAATGTCACCCATGAGCTGCGCACGCCCCTGGCCGCCGTTCGGATGTACACCGAATCTCTCTTGAGCGGCCTGCTGCGGGACGACCCCGTGCGGACCGAGGACAGCCTGCGCCTGATTCTGCAGCAAACGGAATGGCTGGACGCCATGATCGATCGCGTCCTGACCTGGCGCATGGCCGCCCGGGACCGCGATGTCCTCGATATGCAAATCAGGTCGATTCGGCCGGCGGTCGAAGAAGCCGTCCTTCATTTCGCCCGCATGACTCCTCCGGCCGAGGCCGGCTTGTCGGTCGAAATCGATACGAAGCTTCCCGTCCGGCATGACCAGCGGGCCATCGGCGAAATCGTTCTGAACCTTCTCGTCAACGCCTATAAATACACGGGCCAAAGCAAACAAATCCACCTGAAGGCCTTCGACGAGGACGGCTGCGCCGTGATCACGGTCCGGGACAACGGCATCGGGATTCCGCGGCCCGCCCTGAAGAAGATCTTCGATCCGTTTTACCGGGTGGATAACGGCCTGCGGAGCAAAGCGCCCGGCGCCGGCCTGGGGCTGGCGATCGTCCGGCATCTGCTGAAATTGCATGCCGGGGAGATCTCCGTGGAGTCCGAGGCGGGCCAAGGAAGCCTCTTCACGATTCGCCTGCCCGCCGTTCGAGAGGATGGTCCCGCCCCATGAAGCTCTCCGAAAAGGCGCCCTCGGAATCTGGAAACGAGACGGTCCTGGTGATCGAGGACGATCGGGCCCTGCGGCGCGGACTGGCCATGAATTTCGAGCTGCGCGGGTACCGCGTCCTGACCGCCGCCGACGGCNNGGCATCAAGCTGGCCTTCGATTCCGGTCCGGATCTGATCGTTCTCGATATCATGCTGCCGGGATTCAGCGGGCTGGAGATTCTCTCCGAGCTGCGGGAAAAGGGCCGGGACGTCCCGATTCTGATCCTTTCGGCGCGCGGCACGACCGACAATAAAATTGAAGGATTGGATCTGGGGGCCGACGATTACCTGTCCAAGCCTTTTGCGCTGTCCGAGCTTTTCGCCCGCGTGGAAGCGCTGCTGCGGCGGCGACGGGCGGAAAAGCGGAAGAATTCCCGGCGGGTTTATGGGGACCTGATGATCGATCTTCCGGGACGCCGGGTGACGCTCCGGGGGGATGAAGTTGTTCTATCGGCCAAGGAATTCGATCTATTGGCGCTGCTGGCCGGCTCTCCCGGAAAAGCGTTTCGCAGGGCCGACATCCTCGACCGGGTCTGGGGATTCGGGTTCGACGGCACCACCCGTACCGTGGACAATTTCATCCTCAGCCTGCGGCAAAAAATCGAAGCCGATCCCTCCTCGCCCATCATCATCAAAACCGTCCGACAAGTCGGGTATAAATTCGATCTCTAGGACGGCCGCTTCCATTTCCGCTAAAACCAGCTCGCTTGGCGATATTTCAGATAAGCGTCTCCATAGACGGATATCAGCCGGCACTCTTCAAGGCCGCGCCAATAAAGGATGTCGACGCTGGCGAGGAGCCCGATGATGCCGCCTACCGCCGCCCCGCATCGGATGATCCATCCGGCGATCCATAGAATGAAGCCCGTATACATGGGGTGCCGCAGCTTCGCATAAAGCCCCGTGGTCATCAGGTGATCGATGTTTTCCAGCCCTTTCAATTTGATAAGGCCGGCCGCAAAGCGTTGTCAAGAAATCGGCTTTCCTCTTATCCATTGACTCTCTCATTTGATCGATTATCCATACGGCGGATGTAGCCCGCCGCAAGCGCCAAGACCGCCGCCACGGCCGCGGGTTCGATATGGTTTTGTCCATCATGTCACTTTCTTCAGGATTTCTTTCCGCAGAATATTTTTAAACCGTCCCCGGCTCACGTAATGGTCCGCCAGCAGCCGCCCGTTCCAAATCAAGCTGAAAACCCCATAGAAAGAAGGCGCTCTTTGNNTCACCGACTTCGGCACCATCGGGCACTGGGCAGAGTACACGATATTCAGGCCCTGGTATTTCGCCGCGTTGCCGCCGATATCCCGGAAGCGAGGCTCGGCTCCCTTTCTCAGGCGATGGACGACCATTTGGAATCGATCCGCTTGGGCGATCTGTTCAAATCCGTTCTTGAGAAACACCTCCCGGCCGGCCATCCAAGGCCCGTCGCTCACCATGGCGGCAACGCCGATGGCCTTCGCCTTGCGTGCTTCCGCCAGGCAGGCTTGGATCAAACGGCTGCCCAGCCCGCCTCTCTTTTGTCCTGCGGAGTATACCCACAAACAATGCACGAACAGCCAGCCCTTGGCGTCCACCGGACGCCAAGCGTATTCACCCGGCACGTACTCGAGGAAAGCCAGCGGTCCGCCTTTTTCATCGCGAAACAGAAGGTAGCGCAGCCCCTCGGCAAAGCGCTTGCGCAGCCATTCGACTTTGGGCTCATACCCCTGGTTCTTCGGATTCGTGAGACAGCCGATGCCGCAATCCGCGACGTTGTCCGGCCCGACTTTTTCAAGCGTTATCTTATCCATGCGCTTCCTTCCGCGGCAGCGTCGGAGCAAATCGGCATAAAGGCTATTCTCCTCAAATCATCGGATTGGGGCCCGTGATCGGCTCGCGTTTGATCCTGAAGCTTTCCAAGTCGACTTTCCCGGGCCATTGAGGCAACCGTGCCGCCGGACCTTCGATTTTCACGAGGGGTGGCTTTCGATCGGCCAAAGCGTTGATCTTGGCCCATAACGTCGTATCGCCCCAGAATTGAGGATGACTGTCACTGGCGGCCGCCATTTTGAAAATTTCTCCCGGCGTCTCGCAACCGGCGCGGACCACCTCCAGGGCCAGGCGCTCCAGCCGTCCCATTCCGGTCGCCGGATCGGGTTGTTCCTGCAGCCATCGCGCCGCCGCGGCGG
>PMCY01000085.1:0-4923 GCA_003154255.1 Candidatus Aminicenantota bacterium
CCTGGACCTGTTCGCCTCGGTCTTCTCCGCCACCCTCATCATCATCTCCTGCTTCATCCCGATCCGGTTCTTTTTGAAAGGCTCCGCGGCGGATTTCGTGAGGTCCCTTCCCTTCGCCATCGGGATCCCCCTGGCCCTGTCGCTTCTCGTTTCCGTCGTGCTGGTGCCGCTTCTCTGCTACTTCCTCATCAAGCGCGGCGTCAAGGGAGCCGCCTCGAAGGGGAAGAGAACGGCCTTTTTGAACGGGGTGCAGACTTTCTACGACCGTCTCATCGAGTGGGCCTTCAAGAGAAAGGCGGCCGTCGTCGCGGTCGGCGCGGCGTCGCTCATCCTCGGCCTGATCATCCTGAGCCGCATGCCGCAGCAATCGTTCCCCAAGATCGAGCGGAATCAATTCGCGGTCGAGGTGCGCCTGCCCGAGGGAAGCTCCCTGCAGCAGACCGACGCCGTGATCCGGGATCTCGAGACGCTGTTGAAAAGCGACAGCCGCGTAAAGGTTGTGGCCGCCTTCGTCGGGACGAGTTCGCCGCGCTTTCACGCGGTCTATGCGCCCCAGTTCCCGTCCAGGAACTACGGACAGCTGGTGGTGCTGACGGCCTCCAACGACGCCACGAACAAAATCCTCGATGAATACAGCCGGAAGTACCGGCAGCGATATCCCATCGCCGACATCAGATGGAAACAGCTGGAATTTTCGCCGACCGTCGTCCCGATCGAGGTCCGCATTTCGGGCGACAGCATCCCGGATATCAAGGGCGTCGCCGACCGGGTCCAAGCCATCCTGCGTCCCGTCCCCGCCGTGATCTCGGTCGCCACGGACTACCGGCAGCCCCTTCGGACGATCGAGCTGGATATCAGGCGGGACGAGGCCGCGCGCATGGGCTACTCGAGCTCCCTCCTGAGCTATTCCCTGATGGTCGGGACGAAGGGATTCCCCGTGGCCACCGTCTGGGAAGGCGACACGCCCATCGAGGTCAAGCTGAAGGTCGACAAGAAGACGAAGACGGACATCGCCGATATCGCCAACCTGTACGCGACCTCGCCGTTCTTCGTGTCGTCCGTCCCGCTGCGGCAGTTGGCCGATTTCAAACCCGGCTGGTCCGAGGGGGCCATCATCCGGCGGAACGGCGTCCGGACCATCACCGTGCATGCGGACATCGAGCGGGGGCTCTACGCATCGCGGGTCATGAACAAGGTCAAGCCGGTCATCGACGGGATGCCGCTGCCGCCGGGCGTCCATATCGAATACGGCGGCGAGTACCAGGACAGCATCGAATACATCGTCCCGGTTTATTACGCCTTCCTGACCAGCGTCGTCATGATCTTTCTGATCCTGATGGTCCATTTCCGGAAGATCAAGACGTCCCTGCTGATCATGGCCACGATGCCGTTGACCATTCTCGGAGCCGCGGTGGGGCTGCTCGTCACCGGCTATCCGGCCAGCATGACGGCCTTCATCGGCATGGTCGGTCTGACGGCGATCGTCATCCGGAATGGGATCATCTACGTCACCTACGCGGAAGAGCTGCGCGCGGAACAGGGCCATTCGGTGGAAGAGGCGGCCATCGCCGCCGCGAAGCGGAGAATGCGCCCGATCTTCCTGACCGCGAGCGCGGCCGCCGTCGGAGTCATCCCCATGATCGCCAGCGGATCGGGGATGTGGGGCCCGCTCGGTTCGGTCATCTGCTTCGGATTAATGTTCGCCCTGCCGCTGTCCCTGCTGGTCCTGCCCGTGCTTTATTATTACGCCCACAGGACCTCCCCACGAACGTCCACGACAAGCGAGGCGTCATGAAAAAATACTCCTGGATAGTCGTCTTCTTATTGTGCGCCCAGGCGTCCTTCGCGCAGAGCCCGCTGACGCTGGAGGAGAGCAAAAAGCTCGCCCTTCGGAACAACGGGCTCATGAAGAACAGCACCCTTGAATTGGAGGCTGCGCAGGAGGTCAAAAAAGCCGCTTTCACCAGCTACTTCCCGTCGATCAGCGCAAGCGGGTTCCGATTCGAGGCCCAAAAATATCTGATGGAGACGTCCACGGCGGGGGGAAATCTTCCCGTCTATGACGGAAATCCCGCGAACCTGGCGACCGCCANNGCCGGCGGCAGAATCGCGAACGGGAACAGGCTCGCTTCGTTGGGCCTGGACGCCAGCCAATACCAAGCGCGGCTTTCACGGAACGACGTCCTTTTTAAGACCGAAGAGCAGTACTGGCTCATCGTTTCGCTGGATGAAAAACTCAAGACCATTCAAAAATACGAAGCTTTGCTCGACAGCCTTCTCCGCCGGGTGGAGGACGCCTATGCCTCCGGACTGGTGATGAAGAACGATGTTTTGAAAGTCAGGATCAAGCGATCCGAGGTCCTGGTCAATAAGTCGAAGGCGGAAAACGGCCGGAAGCTCGCGGCGATGGCCTTCTTCCAGCACATCGGCGTTCCCTATGACCCGGCGATCGTTTTGAAGGATCCGCTGACGCCCGATGTTCCTCCGCAGTCGGCCTATGTCGACGCCGCCGAAGCGGTCAAAACCCGGCCCGAGTACAAGCTGTTGCAGATCTCAGTCCGGGCGGAAGAGCTCCAGACCCGGATGAAGCTCGGGGAATTTCTTCCCCAGGCCGGCTTGGGCATCAGCGGCCTATATATGAAAACAGACGCCGGAGAAGGGCGGACGATCGGGGTCGTCTATGGGACGATCTCCATCCCGATTTCCGGCTGGTGGAACGCTTCTCACGCCTTGAGCGAGCGCGGGATCAGGGAACAGATGGCTCAAAACAGCCTGAAAACCAATTCCGAATATCTCCTGCTTCAGATGGAAAAGGCCTGGCAGGATCTCACGGACGCCCACCAGCAGGTGCAGTTGAGCGAGGAAGTGAAGGCGCAGGCCGAGGAAAACCTCAAGGTCAATCAGGACGGCTACGACAACGGGCTGATTGTCGTCTCCGATCTGCTGGAGGCGCAGGCCATGCTCCAGCAGGCCAATGATCGATGGACGGACGCGATGGCGGGATACCGAACCAAACGGGTTTATTACCTGCAGGTGACGGGCCGATGAAGGGGACCGTTTTTGCGGGCGCCGCCTCAAGCGGCACGTCTCTCTGTCCGCATCATGGAACCCACCCCGCCTCAACGACTTCGGCATGGCCTTCAGCAATGCCGCCGTCGAACAATCTTTCCATTATCAGTCACGACGTACCCGGTAGCGAGCATTAACTTCAGCTGACAGATAGAATTATTTTAAATTAATGCATATCGAATAAGGAGTTATAGGGTGACGGATGACAACATGATCAATCTCGACATGAATGAAAACCAATACGGCCCTGCTTCGTCTTGTCTTGAAGTATTGAAGCACGCAACCATGGACATGATGTATTTATATTCGAGGCAAAAGCCGTCTTCAATTATTAGAATGCTCAGCCAAAAATATGATATGCCCGAACAAAATATTCTGCTTGGAAACGGAAGCGAGGACTTGCTGAAGCTGATATTTCAGGTGTTCGCTTCTCACGGGAAAAAAATGATGCTCCCGTATGAGGGATGGTCCTTTTTCAAAGATCTCTGCAAGGAAGTTGATGCCAAAATGATCGAGTACCCGGTTGATGAACTCTCGGACCGCTGGCACTACGACATGAATAAAATCCTTCCTCTCTATAAGAAAGAAAAACCACACGTGTTTATGGCCTGCTGCCCGAACAACCCAACGGGAAATTCCTTCAGCCCCGACGAAGTCGAGACATTTCTCAAGGAAAGCCCTGAGACCATCGTGATATGGGACCAAGCCTATTATGGTTTCACGGAATACGATTTGAAGGAAGATGTCCGCAGAATATTGGAAAAATACCCGAACGTGATCGTCACCCGCACATTTTCGAAATATTACGCCCTCGCAGGCGTTCGGATAGGGTTTGGTTTCGCCGGTGAGAAGTTCGGTGTGCTCAAAAAGTACAACGACCGTTATCTCGGTTTCAACAGGCTCGCGGAAGAGGTCGCCAAGGCCGCTCTTTCCGCCGAAGATTATTACAAGACGATTTCGGCGAAACAGATGCGCGACAGAGATATGTATTTCGAAGAGCTTTCAAGAATCAAAGGCGTAAAACCTTTCCGTTCCGAGGCGACATATTTCATCGTGCGCCTGAAACCCGAACAATGGTCGCTGCTCAAAGACGAATTGCCGAAGCGCAATATCAGGATAAAATTCATTAAGGACATAGAATTCCCGTTTTTCGTCCGCATATCCCTTGGCCGGGAAGAACAGAACAAGCTTTGCCTGGATGCCATAAAAGACGTGCTCCGCATCCCTCCGGCTTCAGATGGAAAAGGCCTGGCCGGATTTCACGAACGCCCATAAACAGACGCTACGGAGCGGCGCAGGCCGAGGAAAATCGGAAGGTTAATCAGGCCGGCCGTAGATTCAGGTTGAAGCGGGCGCCGTCCGCCGTTCGCGCAGGGCCAGAAAATAGAGCGACACCGCCAGGACGATGGCGAAATGGCACATCACGGACGGCAAGAGTCCGTCCGGCTCGGGAGCCAGCAGGCTGACGGCGATCGCCGGAAACATGAAGCCGAGGATGCCGGTTTGGAGATTGGCCCAATGCTTCCGGCCGATCGGGTCATCGCTCGAGGTCATCCCCGCCGCCCCGGCGAAAACGGTCAGGATCAGAGTGCCCTCGTAAAACAGCCCGTAAATCTGGTCGAATATGCGGTTGGGAAAATAACGGGCGATCACCACCTGGCAGACGGAACGGGTGATCGCGCCGGGGTCGGCCAGGATCCAGATCGACATCCCCAAGGCCAGAACCATGCCGGCCAGGGCGGAAATTCGGATCCAATGATTTCGCGGGGCGGAGATCTGTCCGCCCAGCCACAGCCCCAGAGGAGGAAGCCAGGTGATGTCGAGGAAGGCCAGCTGGGTCAGGAATTTATTTTC
>PMCY01000085.1:5068-7904 GCA_003154255.1 Candidatus Aminicenantota bacterium
AACGGCTTCAGCCCCTGCGAAGACTCGAATATGAACAACACCACGGAATGTCTCGACGTTCCGTACATGGAAAAGATCAAGTAAAAGCCGGATCCGCGGCCCGATCGATCGTCCTCCGCGCCGGGGGATTTGTCCGCGGAAAAATCCCCTCCCGGATTCGTTGACAGGTTCCGCACCCGGCGCTATAGTGCGGGGGATCACGAGGGAATTTCGCCGCCGCCGGACATCCGGCGCGGAAGGAGCGAAGCCATGAAGAACAGGATTCTGCCGGCCGCCGCCGTCCTGGCGCTCGCCGGGGCCCTCTGCGGAGCGGCGGCACCGAAGGCCCGGCCGCCGCAGTCCGCCGCCAAGCCGACTCTCTACATCATCTCCAACAGCCACCTCGACACCCAGTGGAACTGGACCGTCCAGGACACCATCCGCGACCTCGTGCCGCGGACCTTCTTCGACAATTTCAAGCTCTTTGAGACCTTTCCGAATTATGTCTTCAATTACGAAGGCGCCATCCACTACATGTGGTTCAAGGAATACTACCCGGACCAGTGGGCCCGGCTGCAGAAGTACGTCGATGCCGGCCGCTGGAAGCTCGCCGGCGCCTGGATCAACGCGGCCGACACCCACGTGCCTTCGCCCGAGGCGCTCATGCGTCAGGCCCTCTACGGCAAAAGCTTCTTCCGCCGCGAGTTCGGGCGGGTCCCCCTGGACGTCTACCTGCCCGACTGCTTCGGGTTCGGCTACGCCCTCCCGGCGACCGCGGCCCACTCCGGGCTGACGGCGTTCTCCACCCAGAAGCTGTCCTGGGGCGCGGCGACTCCGCCGCCCTTCGCCGTCGGCCGCTGGAAAGGCGTCGACGGCTCGACCCTTGTCGCCTCCATCCGGGCCGGCGACTATGTCAAGGAGATCCGCAGCGACGTGTCCGTCGATCCGAAATGGAACGGTGACCTCGCCGATATCGGCAACGGCGACAAGGTCGGCTTCCGCTACTTCGGCGTTGGCGACCAGGGCGGCGCGCCCGATGCGGAATCGGTCGGCTGGCTGGAGAAAGCCATGGCCAACATGAACGGCGCGGTCCGGGTGCGCAACACCTCGGCCGACCAGCTCAGCCGCGACCTGACGCCGGCCCAGAAGGCGGCCCTGCCCGAATACGAAGGCGAGTTCCTGCTCAAGACCCACGGCGTAGGCTGCTTCACTTCCCAGGCGGCCATGAAGGACTGGAACCGCAAGAACGAGCTTCTGGCCGACGCGGCCGAGCGGGCGAGCTTGGCGGCCGACTGGCTGGGCGGACCGGCCTACCCGCGGGAGGAGCTGCGGACGGCCTGGATCCGCTTCCTCTGGCACCAGTTCCACGATGACCTGACCGGGACGAGCATTCCCCAGGCTTATCGGTTCTCCTGGAACGACGAGCTGCTTTCCCTCAACCAGTTCGCCGGCCTCACCGCCGGCGCAGTGGGCGCGGTCGCCTCCGGACTGGACACCCGGGCCGCCGGCGTTCCGATCGTCGTCTTCAATCCGCTGGCCATGACCCGGCGGGACCCCGTCGAGGCCGTGGTGCGCTTCGAACCCGCCGCCCCCGCCGAAGTCCGGGTGGTGGAAGCCGCGACCGGCAAGGATGTCCCTGCCCAGGTGCTCTCCATCGAGGGCCAGGCGGCCCGCATCCTTTTCTTAGCGGATATGCCTCCGGTGGGCTTTAAGATCTTCGACGTCCGGTCCGGCGCGTCCCCGGCCCCGCCGGCGTCCGTCCTCAAAGTCACCGAATCGACGCTGGAAAACGAGCGGTATGCGGTCAAGCTGGACGCCAACGGCGACGTCGTTTCCGTCTTCGACCGCGAAACTAAAAAGGAACTGCTCGGCGGCCCGGCCCGCCTGGAGCTCCTGAGCGACTTGTCCACCCGCTGGCCGGCCTGGGAGATCACCTGGGCCGAGGCGAGCAAGCCGGCCCGGGCCTACGCCGGCTCGCCCCGAGTCCGGGTCGTCGAGCGCGGCCCCGTCCGCGTCGCCCTGGAAGTGACGCGCACCGCCGAAGGCTCGACCTTCGTCCAGCGCATCAGCCTGGCCGCCGGAGGCGATCGCCTGGATTTCGATACCCACGTGGATTGGAAGACGACCGGCACCCTGCTCAAAGCCTCATTCCCCTTCACCGCCTCCAACGCCAAGGCCACGTACGACCTTGGCCTGGGAACCATCGAACGGCCCAACGCCCAGGAAAATCTCTACGAGGTGCCGGGGCAGCAGTGGGCCGACCTGACCGACCGAGAGGGCGGTTATGGAGCGGCCATTTTCAACGACGGCAAATACGGCTGGGACAAGCCCGCCGACCAGGTCGTGCGCTTGACCCTGATCCATACGCCCAAGCCGGGAAAGAGCTACGTCTATCAGAGCAGCAACGACATCGGCCGCCATCATTTCGTCTACTCCATCGCCGGCCATGCCGGTGATTGGCGGGAAGGGCGTGTCCCGTCCCGGGCGGCGCGGCTCAACCAGCCGCTGCTAGCCTTCCAGACCATAGCCCATTCCGGTCCGCTGGGCCGGACGCTGTCGATGCTGACCGTCCGTCCGGATGGCGGACAAGTGGCCGTGCGGGCCTTCAAAAAAGCCGAGAATTCCGAGGAGATCGTCCTGCGTATCCAGGAGTTGTACGGCAAACCCCTCTCCGCCGTGCGGATCGCCCTGCCCACGGGAATCGCCGCGGCCAGCGAGGTCAACGCCGCCGAAGAGCCCCTCGGCGCCGTCGAATCGGCCCAAGGCCTTCTGGTCGTCGACCTGACCCGCTATCAGACGCGGACGTTCCTTCTCAAGCCGGCGGCCGCGGCGGTAAAACTGGTTCGGCCGGTCAGCA
>PMCY01000085.1:8035-8949 GCA_003154255.1 Candidatus Aminicenantota bacterium
CTGACCGACGACCGCCTGCTGAGGGAAGAGTTCCTGGTCGATACGCTGAAGGGCCAGGAATGGCCCCTGCCGACCGTACTCTCGCAGATGGCCCTGACGGCCGGCCCGGACGGAGTCCTGCAGGGGCTCCTCCAGCCGGCCTTCGTCAAGCGTTCCCGCGTGGCCTGGACGGCCACCCACCGCCACAATCCGAAGGGCAACGAGGCCTACAGCCCGGCCTATCTCTTCCGCTATGTCCTGGAAGTGCCGGCCGGGGCCACGGCGGTCGTCCTGCCCCAAGACGGCCGGATCCGCGTGTTCGCCATGACCGCGGCGAAAGGGGACTATGCCGGAACCGTTCCGGCCGGCGATCTCTACGCGCCGGGGCTTCCTTCCCGCTCTCCGGCGGCCGGGCGCTGAGGCCCGGGAGGCCGGGGGCCGGGCTTATTCGAATTCGAGGAGCGCCTGGCCCTTGGTCACCATCCGGCCGATTTCGACGAAGACGCTCTTGACGACTCCCTCCACCGGGGAGGTGATGTCGTTTTGCATTTTCATGGCTTCCAGGATGAAAAGATGCTCGCCCCAGGCCACGCGCTGGCCCGGCTTGATGTAGATTTTGCGGACCACTCCGGGAATGATGCAGAGCACCTTCTTCGGGTCG
Organism: Candidatus Aminicenantota bacterium; assembly: GCA_003154255.1. Taxonomy (GTDB): domain Bacteria; phylum Acidobacteriota; class Aminicenantia; order Aminicenantales; family UBA4085; genus UBA4085. The sequence goes on from PMCY01000085.1 coordinate 8,676, forward strand.
GGAGGGATGTAGGGCTTGCGTTGGAGATGCTTCCGCGTCGGCAGGGTTTCGTAGACGGTGCCGTCGATCTCCAGGGCGCCCGGAAAGCGGGTTTTGGATTCGCTCATGGCCGGCCTCAAAACGGCGGGATCCCGTGTTTTCTGGGTATCGGAGTTTCCGATTTGTTGGCCGCGATCTGTAGAGCGTGGATGAGGAAGTCGCGCGTTTCGCCGGGGTTGATGACCGCGTCGATGTGTCCGGCCGCCGCCGCGACGTAGGGATTGGCGAACTTCTC
>PMCY01000043.1:0-9261 GCA_003154255.1 Candidatus Aminicenantota bacterium
CTGGCGTTGGCCAAACCGGCTTGGTCCTTGGCCATCTGCCCCTGGGCCTGATGGAGCTGGACCTCGAAGGGACGCGGATCGATTTCCGCCAGCAAGTCCCCTTCGCGGACCAATTGTCCTTCTTTATAGTCCACCTTGACCAACTGCCCGTCCACACGGGTATGGACCGTGACGGTCTTCACCGGCATCACGGTGCCGACCCCTTCGAGAAAGTCGTTGAGGTCGGCGACCCGGGCGACGGCCCCGGTCACCGGCACCGTGCGCGCGGCCGCCTCGCGGCCGGCGGTGTTCCGGTTCTTGGCGGACTGGGCCGCTCCCGACCGCATCCAAAAAAACGCGGCCGCGAGAACCACGACCGCTGCTCCAACGACCCATGGCCACCGTCTGCGCCCTCCCGCGGGTGGCTTGGGCCTGCCTCTGAGCGAGGACGAATCCGGCGGAAGACTTGGAGGGAAATCTTTTTCCGGGAGATTCATGGAAGTGCCTCCGAGCGCCCCAGGCCTGACCGGGGAGGCTCACCGTTGTTATTGTTCACCGTTTGAGTCACCGGGTATTTTATGAAAAACCTGCCGGTACGGAAAAAAATGATATTCTCCGCTTCCGCTTCTGTCAATATCGCGGNNTAGGGAGGATCCTATGGAATGGAGAGGCCGCAGAGAAAGCTCGAACGTCGAAGACCGAAGAGGGATCAGCGGGCGGACCGTGGCCGCGGGAGGGGGGCTGGGGACGGTCATCCTGGTGGTGCTGTACCTGCTGTTCGGCGGCGGCAAGAGCGAGGACCTGAAAAATATTCTGTCCACCGGCGCGCCCTCGACCGGAAGCCGGCCGCTTACAACCGCGGAGAAAGAACAGGGTGATTTCATTAAGGTCGTTCTGGCCGAGACTGAAGATGTCTGGCACTCGCTCCTGGATTCGTCGACGCGGGCCTACCGCGAGCCGCATCTTGTCCTTTTTTCAAAGCTGACGGAGTCGGCCTGCGGATTTGCCCAGGCCGCGGTGGGGCCGTTCTATTGCCCGGGCGATGAAACGATTTACCTCGATCTTGATTTCCTGGCCGCCCTCCAGCAAAAGCTCGGCGCCCAGGGCGATTTTGCCGTGGCCTACATTATTGCCCACGAAGTCGGTCACCACGTCCAGAANNCAAGAGCAATGCTCTCAGTGTGAGGCTCGAGCTTCAGGCGGATTATCTGGCCGGTGTCTGGGCCCACCACGCCCAGCGAACCAAGAACCTGCTCCAAGCGGGGGACGTCGAGGAAGGGATCAACGCCGCCGGCGCCGTGGGCGACGACCGGATCCAGAAACTGACCCGCGGCCATGTGGTGCCCGATTCCTTCACCCACGGGACGTCGGCTCAGCGCGTGAAATGGTTTTTAAAAGGCTTCCAATCCGGCGATCCCGGCCAGGGGGACACGTTCAGCGCCCGCGACCTCTGATTCATCCCGAAATCAATAAATCGGGGTCGGACGAGGATCGCTTTGTCCGGATTTCCGCGTCCTAGCCGATCGGTGTCTCTGGAGCCCGGTTCTTGGCAGGTGACAGCGTTCCGCTCAGAGCCCAGAAGCCGAAGGCCGTCAGGATGGCCGTGCCGCCGGCGATGGGCCAGAGGACGTCCCCGCCGACTTCCCCATAAAGCCAGTTCCCGGCCAGCGGGGCGATGAGCATNNGTCAGCGGCATGGTCAGGATCTCGCCCATCGTCCAGACACCCACCGTGAACGCGGCGAACAGGAATCCCCGGCCGAGCGGCAGGAGGGCGAAACCCGCTCCGATGAAGCAGGCGCCCAGGGCGATGATCTTCATCTCATTGCGCTTGCGCAGGGCGTGCAGAAGCACCATTTCGATGATCACGATCATGAGCGTGTTGACCGACCAGAGGGGACCGATGCGGTTTTCGGGCAGACCGTATCGGGTGTTGAGGTAAAGGTTAAAGGTGGAGAAAAGCTGGGAAAAAACTGTCAGCATGACCAATAGCAGACCCATGAAGGCCATGTAGGGGCCGTCCTTCCAGGGCGAACGGGCCGGGACGGGGACTCCGGCCGCCGTGTCCTCCGCGCCGGCGGTCGAGGCCGGCCGGATCCGGACCCAGAGAGCGACGACAAGCGCCGATGCCAGAGTCGTCAGGCCGTCAATCCAGAACAGCCAACGGTAATCGAGGAGGATCAGGAATCCCCCGACGACCGGACCGAATGTGATACCCAGGTTCGCGGCCAACCGCCGCAGGGCGAATCCCTTGACCCGCATCTCGCCGGCGCAGAAGCCGGCCATGGCCGTGTCGTTGGCCGGGAAGAGGGCCGAGGAAACGATGCCATAGACGAGCAGAAGAACGGCCAAGGGAATGAATCCCGTCACGTATCCGGTCGCGATCAAGAGCGCTCCGGATGTCGTCAAGCTGAACAGCATGACCGTCCGGGGCCCGATCCGCTCGGTCAGATGGCCGCCCAAATAGCTGCCGAGCAGGGATCCCAATCCGTATGCGCCCAGGACCTGCCCGGCCCGCGGCAGGGAAAAGCGCAGCCTTTGGGTCAGGTAAAGATTGAGGAAGACGAGGACCATGAAGCCGCAGCGGTTGATGAAATCGGCCAGGGCCAGGATCCAAGCCTCCCGCGGCAGGCCGGCATAGGCCTCCTTGTAGAGGCCGGTGATTCGTTTGAACATGACGGGGGGATATTTTAGCACGAATGGGAAACGGGGAGAGGGGCCGGGAGAGGAACGAACGGCGGTCTCAAACTTGGAATGCGGCGGTCCGGCCTATTTTTTCGGAGCGAGGGCCCAGTCGAACAAATCAGGTTGCAGCGTGTAGGATCGAAGAGCCGCGGCGACTTCGGGAGACCGGCGGTCCAGCCAATCCCCGAGCGCGGCGCGCTTCCTCTCCGCGATCTCGACCTTGGAGACAACGCGGGCCTCGATGTCCGTCCGGTCGAACCGCTTCACCGCCCCGGGCGAAAGGACGGCTTCAGCCAGACGGGTGTTGGGATCGAGGATGCCCCGGACGTCGATTTTCCTTTCGGCGAACGCGGCCGCCCAAAGACCCGCGGCATATCCATAGTGCGTGCAGACGAGTCCGGCCAACACCGGCGGCGCCGGGATTGGAAGCTGGGCCAGCGCTTCGTCCACATAGGATGAAATGAGCAAGGCCGTATTCTCGCCGTCCGTGGCGTTCTCGATGTAGGAGGCCAGCTCGGGGCAGGGTTGGGCGATGATTTTATCCGCGGGCACGCCCAGCGCCATCAACCTGGCCCGATGGGCCCCTTCGGCGATTGTCGTTTCCGTTCCGAAGAGCAGGACCGCGGCGGCCGGATCTTTTTTCCAGGCTTCGGCCAGAAGCTCCGCTCCCGGCTCGACGATGCCCCGGATCGGGGATCGGGCCGTCCGGGCGGCCGGCGTGTCGGGGAGAAGGACGGACAGCGTGTTGCAGGCGAGCAGGACGAGGTCGGGGGAATAGCGGTTTTCGATGGACTTCAGGACGTTTCCGAAAATGCGGATTTTATCGGCCCTCTCGGGCAGACTGTTATAGCCGCTGTCGTTGGCGAAGAGGGCGTTGAAAAACACGAGGCGGACGCGCCGATAGATCCCGGATTCTTTCAGCCTGGCCGCGGCCTCGGCCATGATCGACAGCCCCCCGAGCCCGGAGTCGGTGACGACGATAGTGACGGAATCTTTTTCGGCGGCCGATTGAATAGGGCAGCCGACTATGAACCCACTGAGGATGGCCAGAACAGCGGCCTTCGCTCCTGTCATGCGATCCTCCTCTCCACGGGCCGTCCCTAAAACGCCGTAACGATTCCGGCGACGAGACGATGGCTCCCGCGGATCCAATCATATCCGAATTCGATGAGCCCGACGATGTTTTCGAGTCCCAGGAAATTCGCCGTGAACGAGAGCGCGTTTTGGGCGGCCGCCGGCACGGACGAATGGATCTGGTTCCAGGTCAGGGCCAGGAACCAGCGTCCCTCGTCGCCTGCGGGGCTGAAAACCGTCTCGGCCAGCCAGGCGTCCGTCGCTTGCCGCCCCGGGCCCGCCTGGAAAAACGGATCCGTGTCGGTGCGACGGAGATATTCCACGAGGATGTCGAACCGGTCCATCCGGATGCGCAGATCGGGGCCGTAATAAGTCGTGGAATTTATCCGCCCCTCGGCCCCCCGCTCCTTGCCCCAATATCCGAGAAATCCTGCCGTTAGAGCGCCTTTTCCAATCGATTGGGCCAGATGGACGGCCGTATTTTTATAAGGATCGGAGTCGAAGAGGGGCGTGTTTTCGATGCCCGTTCCGTTGACCAGAAAGAAAACCGCCTCGGTCCCGCCTTTCCAGCGTGCGGTGAGATTGATCCCCCGATCGTAATCCAGGCTGGCGCGGCTTCGGCCGATGGTGAACGTGTGGATCGGCCGTCCTTGGAGCGTGATCGGATCCGAGGCCATGACCGGGTCGGAAACGCGGAATTGGCCGGCGCCAACCTGGACGGGAAGTTCGAACGGGAGCCTCCAGATCAGAAAGGCATCTTCCATGTGCGCGGGCCGACCCCGTTCGAAAGGGTAGAAGGTGGCATAATAGGACAGCTTGTCGGAAAAATGTCCTCCGCTGACGATCTTTAAAAAATAGGGCGTCTGAAACCCCTTCGTTTCAACCGCCGGCCTGTCCCATTGGAGGAAACCGACGGCATGCAAAGCCAGGGGCGGTCCGTTCCGGAAGACGTGAAGGGGATCGTCCTCCTGTCCGGCGCTCCCCCCGCCGTTCGGATTGGATGGGTCGAAGGTCCGATAGCCGTTGTTCAGGAACACTTCGCCGAAGGCCGTCAGCCTCGGGGCTGGGGCATGGCAGACTCTGCAGCCCATCCCGTACCGGCGGGCATAGGCCGGATTCGCCGCGACCCTTGAAGCGGCCAGAATCGCGGCCAGCGACAGGACCGATCGAAGCAATATCCGGGCCTTGGTTTTCATGGTTGTTCCCATGGGAGGAAATCATTTTAGGCCAAGACCGGTCCGCCCACAACGCCGGGCCGCGCGGCCGGAAAATTGTCCGGCCGCGTCCTATTTCCGCTTGCGCCCCCCTCGCCCTTGTCCCGGCCCGGTGAAATCGTTTAAAATAAGAAGTTATGTTGACCGATATTGTCGTAAAGAAGGCGGCCCAGCACAATTTGAAGCGCATCGACGTGCGTCTGCCGCGGAACCGCTTGATCGTGGTCACGGGCCCGAGCGGGTCGGGCAAGTCCTCCCTGGCCTTCGATACCCTGTTCGCCGAGGGCCAGCGCCGCTACATCGAATGCATGTCCGCCTACGCCCGCCAGTACATGGAGATGATGGAGAAACCCGAGGTCGAATCCATCGAGGGCATCTCCCCGGCCATTTCCATCGACCAGAAGACGATCTCGGCCAATCCCCGCTCCACGGTCGGAACGGTCACCGAGACCTATGACCTCTTCCGCCTGCTCTTCGCCCGCGTCGGCGTGCCCCACTGCCCTTCCTGCGATCGGGAAGTCAGCCAGCAGTCACCCGACCAGATCCGCCGGCGGATCATGGAATCGGCCGGCGGGGAAAAGGTGAAGATCCTGGCTCCGGCGGTCAAGGGCCGCAAAGGCGAATATCACAAGCTATTCGACCGGCTCCTCAAGAAAGGGTTTGTCCAGGCCCGCGTCGACGGCCGTTTCCGCGACCTCGATGGGCCGATTGTCATGGAAAAGACGAAGAAGCATACGGCCGAGGTCCTGGTCGACGAGATCCGCATCGCGGCCCACGCCGAGAAACGGCTGGGCGAGGCGATCGGCAAGGCTCTGGACGTCGCCGACGGAGAAGTCCTCGTCCTGCACGAGGACGGCCGGGAATCCTATTTCTCGCTCAAACTGATTTGCCCTTACTGCGATATCAGCCTGCCGGAGCTCGAGCCTCGTAATTTCTCATTCAACAGCCCTTATGGCGCCTGTCCCCGCTGCCACGGCTTGGGATTCGAGACGGTCACCGACGAGTGGGGGGAGATCGAGCTGACCGAAGAAGTCTGTCCCGACTGCAAGGGGAGCCGCCTCAAACCCGAAAGCCTGGCCGTTCGCGTGGGCGGGCGCAGCATCTTCGAGCTGAGTTCAATGTCCATCGTCGGCCTGATCGAAGAGATCTCGGGTTTCTCCTTCACGGCCGCCGAGGAGCTGGTGGCCTCCAAGATCCGGAAGGAGATCCTCTCCCGCCTGACGGTCATGACCGAGCTGGGCCTGTCTTATCTCCATCTCAATCGAACCACGGCTTCTCTGTCCGGAGGGGAGGCCCAGCGTGTCCGGCTGGGGGCTCAGGTCGGCGCCCGCTTGCGGGGGATTCTGTACGTCCTCGACGAGCCGACGATCGGCCTTCACCAGCGCGACAACGGGCGTCTTATCCGGCTCTTGCGCCGAATCCGCGACGACGGCAACTCCGTCCTGGTCGTCGAGCATGATGAGCAGACAATCCGGGCCGCCGACCATATTCTCGATCTCGGGCCGGGAGCGGGGGAGCAGGGCGGATTCGTCGTGGCCGAGGGCCCGCTCGACCGCATCCTGGCTTCGCCCGATTCGCTCACCGCCCGGTACTTGCGGGGCGAGATGGATGTCGCCCCGCGCGGAGCGCGGCGCGTGCCGGCGGCCTGGCTGACCGTCCGCAAAGCCCGGGAGCATAATCTCAAGTCCATCGACGCCCGCGTCCCTCTGGGCTGCATGACCGCGGTCACCGGGGTCTCGGGCTCGGGCAAGAGCACCCTCGTCTACGACATCCTCTTCCGCCGCCTGCAGAACGACCTGCACAAAGCCAAGCTGCGGGTCGGCGCCCACGGCTCGATGGAGGGCATCGACCAGCTGGACAAGGTCATCTCGGTGGATCAGAAGCCCATCGGCCGAACGCCCCGTTCCAACCCGGCCACCTACACCGGGCTTTTCACCGATCTCCGCCTGCTCTTTGCCCGCTCCCAGGAGGCCCAGCTCCGCGGGTATGGGGCCGGCCGCTTCAGTTTCAATGTGGCCGGGGGGCGCTGCGAGGAGTGCCAGGGCGCGGGCGTCAAGCGCGTGGAGATGCATTTCCTCCCCGATGTCTTCGTCACCTGCGACCGCTGCGGGGGACTTCGCTACAACAAGGAGACGCTGGCCGTCCGCTACAAGGGCAAGACCATCGCCGACTTCCTGGCCATGACCGTGGACGACGCCTACGAATATTTGAAAGCCCAGCCCCAGCTCAAGCGCAAACTGGCCACTTTGAAGCGCGTCGGCCTGGGATACATCCGCCTCGGCCAGCCGGCGCCCCNNAGGCCCAGCGGATCAAGCTGACCAAAGAGCTCGGACGCCGCAACACGGGCCGGACGCTCTTCCTTCTGGACGAGCCGACGACGGGCCTTCATTTCGAGGACATCCGCAAGCTCCTGGAGCTTCTCTCCGAGCTCGTCCGGAGGGGGAACACGGTCGTCGTCATCGAGCACAATCTTGAAGTCATCCGCCATTGCGATTATATTATCGATCTGGGCCCGGAAGGCGGCGAGGCCGGAGGCTGGATCGTGGCCGAGGGCACGCCCGAAGAGGTCGCCGCGTGCGGAGACTCCTACACGGGCCGCTATCTCAAACAATGGCGGACCGGCTCCGCGGGGGTTTGATCGCCCATGGCCTTTCATGATATCGCCGGCAACGGCCATGCCAAGGCCATTTTGAAGATGGCCCTCGGAAGGGACCGGATGCCCAATTCCATGCTCTTTTGCGGCCCGCGAGGCGTGGGCAAGCGCCGCACCGCCCGCGTCCTGGCCCAGGCCTTGAATTGCCTGAACTCCAAGGATGACGCCTGCGGCGAATGCGGGCCGTGCCGGGCCATTGAAGCCGGGAATAGAAAGAACAAGAGGGGCAGTTTCCCCGACGTCCAGGAGATCGAGATCCGCGAAGACAAGACCGAGATCATCATCGATCAAATGCGTGAGCTCCGGGCCCAGGCATATCTCAAGCCGATGGTCGGACGGCGCCGCGTATTCATCGTCACCGCGGCCGATACGATGGAGGATGAAGCGGCCAACGCGCTGCTGAAGATCCTGGAAGAGCCCCCCCTGTTCACCCATATCATCCTGCTAAGCGAAAATTCCGAGAAGATCCTGCCGACGATCAAATCCCGCTGCCAGATCCTGACGTTCCTGCCCATTTCGGACGAGGAGATCGAGAAAGCCCTTCAGGAGCGGGGCGTGCCTCCCGACCGGGCCAGGATTACCGCGATCGTTTGCCGCGGCAATATGGAAAAAGCCCTGGAAATGGACTGGGACGCCATCCAGGCCGAACGGCGGAACGCCTGGGACTTTTTCTCGGGCCTGGCGGGAGGAACCGATCCGGCGGCCCTTCTGAGACGCTATGCCTATAAACGGGAGAGCGGGAAACGCGCCGCCGTCAAGGATGAATTGGCCGGCTTGCTGGAGATGCTTTCGATATTCGGACGCGACGCGGTTCTGCTCGGAGAGGGCGGTGACCCGGGCCTGCTGTTTAATCCTGATTTCGAAATGGAGCTCCGGGAAATCGCATCCCGGCTCGGTCCGGGCCGGGCCCTGCGTTTCATCGGCCTGGTCCACCGGGCGGCCGCTTCCAACGATAAAAACGGGCATTTCGGAGCCCTGACCACTTCGCTGACCGCCCAATGGCTGAGGGCGGACGAGGCGCAATAGGAAAAATCCATGACCGAACTGGTTTGCCTGATATCGGAGAAATCGGGGCGGATGATCCGCGCCCGGCGCAACGGATTGGAGCTCGAGCGGGGCGACTTATGTCTGGTCGAGTCCGAATTCGGGGGCGAGCTGGCCCGGGTCGCCGACTTGTCCAGCGAGCTCTGCTGCCACGCCAAAAAGATCGACTCGGCCCCGGCCGTCCTGCGCAAGGCCACCGAGGACGATGCCGACAAGATGCACTGGCTGGAGGACAAGGAGCGCCGCTCCTTCGACCTCTGCCTGCAGCGGATCCGCGCCCTCAAGCTGCCCATGAAGCTGACCGCCGTCCGTTACTTCTTCAGCGAAAAAAAAGGCGTCTTTTTCTACACCGCCGACGGCCGGGTCGATTTCCGCCAGCTGGTAAAGGACCTGGCCAAGGAGCTGCGCATGCGCATCGAGATGCGCCAGGTCGGCGTGCGTGACGAGGCCAAGCTGCTCGGCGGCCTGGGCGTCTGCGGACGGGCCCTCTGCTGCGCCAGCTTCATGCGGACCTTCGAGCCGGTCACCATCCAAAAGGCCCGCAAACAGCATATCGTTATCAACCCGACCAAGATCTCGGGACTTTGCGGGCGGCTGATGTGCTGTCTGGGCTT
>PMCY01000043.1:9314-15045 GCA_003154255.1 Candidatus Aminicenantota bacterium
GGTCCGGTCAGGGTCACCGCATATTCGATGCCCTCGCCGAGGGGCCGCCATTCCAGGGCCGCAGGCGCCGCCGCCGCGTCCCCCAGGGGAGCGATCGCGGTAATCGTTCCGCCGCGCACGGCGTCGTTGGTTGGAGGGATCCAGGAGGCGGGCTTCTGAAACAGCCCGGGGCCGAAAAGGATTCCCAGGATGAGAAGGAGACCCGCAGCTCCGGCCGCGGCCGTCCAGGGGCGAAGAAACCAGCCGCTCCCGCGCCGCCGGCGCGCGGACTCCACCGCGAAGGCGGGCGCCCCCGACGATTTCACCGCGCGAAGGACGAGGTCGCGCTCTCTCACGGTCCCGAAACAGGCGGTACAATTGAAAAAGTGCTCTTCAAAACGCACCCGACCGGACTCCTCCATCCGATTCAGGAGATAATCGTCGATTTGGTATTTTTGGGGACACGATCGCATCTTTTCACCTGATTCCTTGATAATCATTTAGTCGTCGCTAGATGAGAAAAATGGAAAATCATCGTTTCATTTTCTTGCGCAGCAGCTTCTGGGCGTAGTTGACCCGCTCGCTGACCTTGGCCGGGGAGATGCCCAGCCGGCGAGCCGTTTCTTCGCGGGTCAGCTCCAGCAGGAAGTAAAGGTCCAAGACTTCCTTGTACTGGGGTTTTAGGGCGGCCACGGCGGCGATCATCCGTTCCAACTCTTGATCCCGCTCGGCGTTCTCGGGAGGTCCCACCGGGGTCGCCGGCTCGGGCGCGTATTTGAGGATTTTGGTCTTGCGGCGGAAATAGTCGGCGATGCGGCGAACGGTGATGGTGTAGATGAAAGTTCCGATCGCCGATTCGCCCCGGAATTCCCCACTCCTGATTTTTTCCACGGCCTGGACCAGGACCTCGTTGGTGATGTCCTCCCAATCGGCGTTGTTGGCCCCCAGGGTCCGACGGACTTTGAAGCCGATCTTGGGACGGAATTCCTGAACGACTTCGTCCAGATTGAGCCGCGGCTTCGAGGGCGTCATGATCTTCGGAATCAGGGGGGATTATAGCGGCCGTTCCCGGGCCTGGCAAGCCGGGGGCTAACCGGCGTCTTCTTCTTCTCCGGGCGCGCCCCGGCCGGCCAGGAATTCCTTGGCCTCGACCAGGATCTCGCGCGGTTTGCTGCCCTCGGCCGGGCCCAGGATGCCTTCCTGCTCCATCTGATCGATGATCCGCGAAGCCCGGGCATAACCGAGCTTGAGGCGGCGCTGGAGGTAGGAGGCCGAAGCCTGCCCCGTGCTGAGGACAAGCGAGACGGCCTCTTCGTAGCGCTCGTCCCGTTCGCCTTCCTCGAGGAAGCTGGGGCCGTTCGAGGAATCCAGGATGTTGGTGATACGCTCGTCATAGACGGGATCGGCCTGCTCGGAGACGAAGTGGACCAGACGCTGAATCTCGGCATTGCTGATAAACGCGCCGTGCAAGCGGATCAGGCGGGGGTTGCTCGGCGGGATGAAGAGCATGTCGCCCTTGCCCAGGAGCTTCTCGGCCCCGCCCGAATCCAGGATGATGCGCGAGTCGATCTTGGTCGGAACTCGGAAGGCGATGCGGCTGGCGAAGTTATTCTTGATCGTGCCGGTGATGACGTCGATCGACGGCCGCTGGGTGGCCAGGACGAGGTGGATGCCCACCGCCCGGGCCAGCTGGGCCAGGCGGCTGATGGCGTAGTCGACATCCTGCCCGCTGATCATCATCAGCTCGGCCAGCTCGTCGATGATGATGACGATATAGGGCATCGGCTGCAGGTCGGCCTTCTCCTCGTCCGTCAACCGGCCTTTCTTCTCCTTAAGGGTCTGGGAAATCTGCTGGTTGTACTGTTGGATGTTGTGGACCTTGTGCTGGCCGAGAACATGCAGGCGCTCCTGCATCCGCTTGACCGCATCCATCAGGACGTAGCCGGCTTTCTTGGGGTCCTTGATGACCGGGCTGAGCAGGTGGGGGATGCCCTCATAAAGCGAGAACTCGATCTGCTTGGGATCGATGAGGACGAGCTTGACCTCCTCGGGCGTGGCCTTGTAGAGGATGCTGGCGATGAGGGCGTTGAGGGCGACGCTTTTGCCCGTGCCCGTGGCGCCGGCGATGAGGAGATGAGGCATCTGGGTCAGGTCGGTGATGTAAACATCGCCGTGGACGCTCTTGGCCAGAGCGATGGTCAGCTTGGAGGGCGAGGACTGGAATTCCTCCGAGGCCAGGATGTCCCGTAAGCGGATGATCTCGCGTTTATTGTTGGGGATCTCGACCCCCAACGCCGAATGACCGGGGATTCTCTGGACCCGGACGGATTCGGCCCGCAGGGCCAGGGAGAGGTCTTCGGACAGGTTGGTGACCTGGGCGATCTTGACGCCCGGGCTGGGGTAGAATTCGTAGGTGGTGATGACCGGCCCGGGGCTGTATTCCTTGACCTCGCCTTCGATGTGGAATTCCCGGAGCTTGTCTTCGATAAGGCGTTTTTTCTCCAGGAGCTCGGCTTTGTCGATCTTCTCCATGGGCGTTCCCGCCTCGAGGAGGGTCAAGGGCGGGAAATTGTAGGCGCTTTCGATCTCCGGGAAGAGGGCCGGTTCCGGGCGCGGCGGAGCGGCTTTGTTGGGACGGAACTTGCCCGGCTTGAGGTCCGGCGCGGGTTTGCGGGTCTCGCGGGAGGATGGAATTTCCGGCTCCGGCTCGAAGGGCAATTGGCTGCCCTTTTTTTTGTCCTTAGCCGTCTTCTTGGATTCGGGCGGCGCAGACGCTTCCTTGGGTGTCGCCGACGCCTTGGCCGCCTTGGGCTTTTCCGTGATCTTGATCTTCACGTCCCTGGGGGCGAAGGTGAACAGGCGGGCCGCCGCTTGAAAGGCTTTCTTGAACGATAGGCCCGTGGCCAAGGCCAGGAAGAGGACCGCCGCCGCGACGAGGAAAATTAAAGCCCCCGTCGTATTGAGGAGTCCGGTCAGACCGGCGTTGATCATGTAGCTGATGATTCCGCCCGGCTGGATCTGGGTGCCCCGCCAGGGGATATCCTGCAGGATCAGGTTGAGCAGGGGGCCGAGGATGGCGAGGACGAGGGCGAATAGGCCGGCTTTGCGCCAGAGGTGCTTCTTCTCGCCGATCAGGATGGCTTTGATGCCCAGATATCCCAGCATGAAGGGCAGGAGAAGCGATGTCAGGCCCAGGCCCTGGAAGGCCGTGGCGGCCAGCCAAGCGCCGACCTTGCCCCCGATATTGCGGGCGCCGTGACCCAGGGCTCCGGAAGAGGCCCAGGAGCGATCCTGAGAATCGTAGCTGATCAGGCTGAGGAGCAGGAACAAAGCGGCGAAAAGGAGGAGAATGCCCGCGATCTCCGTGGAGATGGGGGGCTTCTTTTTGGGCGCGGATTTCCCACCGTTGGATTTGGCCGCCGGAGAAGACTGTTTTTTCTTTTTTGCCGGGCTCATGGATTTGGAAAATTATATCATAAAGAGGCCCGCTGGCCTCTTGATAACCCGCAAATCAGTCGGCGGGCGCTTATCGGACCCGACCGACCGGCTTCAGTTCCAAGACCGACGGAGGCCGGGGCGGGCGGCGGCTGCTCCCGGTCCCGCGGTTGCCGATGACGACACGGAAGGATTCGGGGAGCGCGGCGTAGGCGGCCCGCTTTTCCAGAGGAACGGTCCTCTCGGCCTTGAACGAGCCGGCTCGACCGGCGAAAAGATCGAGTCGTTCCAGGACCCGGCCTTCCGCGTCCTTCAGCTCCACGTAAGGATTTTCGACGAAGGAACCGCCGGCCTTGAGCGCGCCCCCAAGAACGGAGCTCCAGACCGACGCCGCCGGCCCGTTGCGGCGGATTACGGTGAAGGCCTGGACATAGCCGCCGGCTTGGTCGGCCGGAAAAGTTCCGTAGCGATAGGCGGCGTTGAAACGCCCATCCCGCAAGGCCGCCGCGTCGAGGGCTTGGGGAAGCTCAAATTCTTTCCGATAGGGATGTTCCGGCGGTTCCCGGAGCAGGTTGGGCCACAGGCGGTACTCGTATCCGATGAAGATCCGCGCGCCTTCGGGCAGCGCGGGAAGATCGGCGCCGTTCCCGGCCTGGAAATCGGCTTCCGCCGGAGCTTCCCCGTCGAAGAGGACCAGGCGGAATAATTCTCGTCCGGCGGCATCCGTGATCCGCACGTAGGGCCAGCGGACGCGCTCACCCGCTTCGATCCAGCCGCCGGCCCAGATCGAGCTTTCCAGCCTCCAGCCTTTTCCTGCCGTCCGGACGAGTCGGAGGTCCTGGGCGTAACGGAGATAGTTCCCGGGGAAACGGAAGTTCGGTGTCCGGCTCAGCCGATAGATCCGGATCAGGGGATTGTGCAGGAAATCGAGATCGTATTTGTAGGACGAAGCGAAGGATTTGACGAGTGTCCCTTCGGCCTCCAATTCGCGGTAGAAAGCGGCTTGGCCGGGAAACGTCATGGGATCACTGATGAAGCGTCCGGCCATGGCCTCGCTCGTGACCACGAATTCGGCCTTATCGTCCCGAGCCAGGGCGTCCAAGTCGCGGGTTCCGAGGGCATGTTCGTAAATGATGGAGAATACGGCGCGCGATATCGGCGGCCCGTAGCTTTCCATGGCCACTTTGGCGCCGGGCGGGAAGTTGAATTCGATCCAGTCCTTGGCCTGTGTCCGCGTTTCGGGCTGGGCGATGGACCGGTCGTAACGGAGCGTCTGGAAGGCCGAAGGGACGACCGCCACGGCCCCCAGGGCCAGGGGAAAAACAATGGCCGCGGACACGGCCCATGGCCGCTTTCCCGGGCGGCTCTTCCAGCGGGCGGCCAGCCAGCGGCCCGCGAGATCGGCGAACCAGGCCGCCAGAAGAATGAAGAAGGGAGCCAAGGGCAGGAAGTATCGCGTGGCCCGTGTCTTCCAGCTGCCGATTATAAGGAGCAGGACGATGGGGTAGGACAGCAGGATCAGCTCGCGCGCCTTGCGGCGGAAGATCGTGGCGACGATGCCCCCGAACGCCAGGTATTGGGCCCAGCGTCCGATGTTGTCGCGGAATCCGTATTGGAGATAGAACAGCCAGGCCGAATGCTGGGGAGAATCTCCGAAATGCCCCTCGTTCAACAGGTGGTTGGCCTGCCAAGTGAAATCGGCCTTGAATTTCTTGAGATTAAGAACGGCATAGGGGCAGCCAAGCAGGAAGACGGCCAGAAAAACGAAACCGGAAAGGTAGAGGGGCCAAAAAAATACGATTTTTTTCTTGGGCTCATGATTCTCCAGGACGTGGAAGACATGGGCCAGGAAGAGTGGCAGGAACATCATGTGGCCGCCGTACTTCATGGCCATGGCCGCCCCGGCGGCCAGGCCGGTGAAGATGTAGTCGCGGGGCCTGCCTTTCTCGTACACCCGCCAGATGAAATAGAAGGCCAGGACCATGAAGAAGACCATGGCGGCGTCCGGCATCATGGCATGGGACGTTGTGGTGTGCTCGAGCGAAAAGGTGAGAAAAATGGCGGCCAGCAGACCTACCGTAGGATTGTACATCCGCAGTCCGATCAGGTAGAGGAGCAGGATCGTGCCGATGCTGAGCACGGCCGAAAGGGCCCGGCCGATCAGGTAATAGGTCCCCGGATGGTCGATGTAGTAGCTAATGAACTGGCGGTTGTCGTGGAACGTGCCGTCCGCCCGCCCGACCCAGTAATAGATCTTCCATAGTCCGGCCAGGGAATACATGTACAGCGTCGGGACGTGGAAGAAATGGGGATTCAG
>PMCY01000286.1 GCA_003154255.1 Candidatus Aminicenantota bacterium
TGAAGGCGGTGGACGTCGTGATCACGCCGGGCGCCGGGTCTTCCCCGATTTTGCATAGGCTCACCGGCAGTACATGCGCCGACAACGACTGGGAGCCGTTCGATCAATCGCTCTCGCCGGGCGTGGCGCATGCGTTCGGAGCCCAAAACGGCCGATCGTCGGCGGATTCTCCATTCTTCAACGTTCAATACGGCGAAGGCGGGGTCATCACGGCCGTGGGCTGGTCCGGTCAGTGGCGCGGGATGGTCGAGGAGCTCTCGACCGGAGTGCTTCATATTGCCGCGTATCAGCAGAACCTCCGCACGGTCCTGCGCGCCGGCGAGAGCCTCCGCAGCCCGCGCGTCCTGCAGCTCTATTGGTTCGGAGACGACCAATATCGGGCTTACAACCTGTTCCGGCGCACCATGCTGAATCATATCGTTCCCCGGATCGACGGAAAGCCGATCACCCCTCCGATCGTCCATTTGAGCACATCATTCTACGAAATGAACGCCAGTACGCATGACAACGTGATGTCTCATCTAAAGGCGGCCACAGGCCTCGGGTTCGAAACGTTCTGGCTGGACGCGTATTGGACGAAGGGAGGCTTTCCGGCCGGAATGGGGAACTACGGATTCCCCCTGACGATGGCCGAGCCGGCAGACCGGTTCCCGAACGGGTTGAAACCGATCGGCGACGCGGCGCACGCCGCGGGGATGGGATTCCTGGTCTGGTTCGAGCCGGAGAGGGTGGCGCCGGAAACGTTTCTCGCGGCGCAGCATCCGGATTGGGTCATCGGCGGCGCCAAGGGCGGATTGTTGAACCTGGGGAACGACAAGGCTCGCGAGTATATGACGTCCTACTTGAAGGCGGTCATCGCCGCGTACGGCCTGGATTGGCTGCGCTTCGACTACAATATCGACCCACTCGACTATTGGAAGGCCTTCGACACGGACGTGAACCGAGGCGGCATGGGCGAGATGCGCTACATTCAGGGGCTTTATAAAATGTGGGATGATCTCCGGGCGGCCTATCCGCGCCTCTGCATTGACGATTGCGCCAGCGGAGGCCGGAGAATCGACCTGGAGACGATGTCGCGCGCTCTGCCGCTGTGGAGAAGCGACAACACCTGCGACATGACCGACCTGAAGGCCGCGACCGTCCGGATTGCGGCGACGAAAAACCAATTGATGACCGCGGGATTGAACCGCTATGTGCCGATGAGCACGTGCGGGCAGATGGGATCGGATCCTTATTTGTTCCGCAGCGGATTCAACGGCGGAATCGCCTTTTGTGAGGATGTCCGGCCCTCCGGCTATCCGCGCTCCGAGCTGGCCCGGGGCATTGCCGAAGGGAAGCGGATCCGCAAATACTGGTTCGGAAACTTCTACCCGCTTTCGAATGTTACCCTGAAAACGACGGACTGGTGCGTGACGCAGTATCATCGGCCGGCCGAGCAGGATGGGATCATCCTGGGCTTCCGAAGGGACCATGCCGCAAGCGACTTTCTAGTTTCTCTGCGGGAGATCGATCCCGACGCCGCTTATTCCGTGACGTGGTCCTATGGCTATGATGTGTCCGAGAGCCGGACTCTTCGCGGCTCCGAGCTCAATCAGATGCGGCTTCACATCGACGCGCTTCCGGGATCGGTCTTGATTGAATACAAGCGGAAGTAGCCTGGCCCCTTACGATCGTTTCAACTGCCGAAATAATCCGGTCCGAAGAACACCAGGACCGCGGCGATTTTCCTTAAGGACGCATGATCGGGGCAGCCCTCGGATACCGATCCCAGAGGGAGCCGCCTTTACGGATCGTTCCATCGTCCTCGATGCGTCCGATGATCGTACCGTCCTTGCGGACGGTGCCGTCGTCTTCCCNNGTTGCCCAGGCCCAGCTCCTCGGCCAGGGCGATATGGGAAACCCGCGGGGCGATGGCCTCCATCTTGTCGGCGACGCGCTTCTCGTCGAGCATCATCAGGGCTACGGCGTCGACGGCCACCGGATCCGTCCCGACGAGCAGTCCGCCGGCCGGGCGGATGAAACGCCNNATGCCCGGCTTGGAACAGCCGTTGGCGTGGAACTCGAAGGCGTTGTCGATCGTCCCGTAATGCATTTTCAGGGCATTGGTGAAAACGGCCTGCCCATGCGTCTTGGGAATGGGAACGTTGATCACGGCGGAGCAGATGTCGGTCCAGATGGCGCTCAGGCGCGAGGATTTGCTCCCTACGGGGTAGCGGGTCGGGCTGTATTTTCCCTCGCGGTCCCGGGGACCGCTCTTATTGGCCATATAGCGGATGGAACCGGGATCGGGCTGAAGGATGAGTCCGGCATCTTTCATTTCCTCCTCGCTGCGGTCCCAGACGACGAGGTTGGAGTCCTTGATGCCGGCCTTCTTCAGGCCCGAGGACAGGGCCCCGATGATGGCGGGGAAGTGCTGGAGGTAATCCATGCCCCGGATGGCGGTCAGGCCCAGGGTGTTGAGCTTGAGGCCGACGACGTCCTCAGGCGCAACGAATTGGCGCCAAGCATCGGCCACCGAACTTTTTCCCGTGAATGTCGTCAGGGCCTTGTCCAGCATCTCCTGGAGGAGCGGCGCTTCGACCCGGCCGGCGGCGTCTATGACCTTGGAATGGTGGATCCAGACGACTTTGCTCTTGGCGGCCGCGGCGGGGACTAATCGGAGGGCCGGCTTTATCCGGGCGGAAGCGAGCCTGCCGGTCGCGGCCAGCCCGGCGGCGGCTAAAGCCGATTGTTTGAGGAACTGCCGCCGCAGGATGCAGGCAGTGCGGTTAAGTTCGGACGGGCGTTTGGTCATGTCATTCTCCTCTCCACGAGTTTAGACGTCGGACGGAGCCGTTTTCTGCCGCTTCGGCCGCCGATATTTTCGCCGTCTTGCCGATCGCGGACTACAGCCAGATCATTTGATAGACCGTGAGCCGTTTGAACCCGCCGGGCTTCTCCTGGACCACATACAAGCGATTTCCCCGGATCCGGGCTGAAATATTGTCATATGTAGGGGCCACCACGCTCAGACTCAAACGGCTCTTGAAGACCCCATCTTGGTCGAAAACATCGAATATGAACTCGCCCGGCGCGCCGCCCGATTCGTAGGTCATGACCAGCAAGCGGCCCTCGTCGTCCGCCAAGAACGATTGAAAGGGGTGCCAATTTTCGGGGAAAAAGATCTTGGCCGCGTACTCCGGCATTCCATTTTTTTTATACACCTCCAAGGTCTTTTTCCTATAATCCTCTGAGACCGGCACGGGCGAGTATTGTTTTCGGATCTTGCGGAGAAGCTTCCCTTCGAGGTCGAAAACCAGGATTTCATAACCCCGGTCCGAATTCCCGACGAAGATCCGGCCGGCCGCGGGCTTGGCCAGAAACACGAAGTTTGTCCCGCAGACATACTTTTCCGCCACTTGCTCGAAAATCGCTCTGTTTGGCGCTTTCGTGAACCTGTCGATTTCGCGGCGGATGCGAAAATCCCGGTCATGGATGCCGATCGCCAGGGAAAAGTATTTCCCTTTGAGGTCTCCTTTCTCCAGCCGCGAGACGAGAAAAGCTCCGTTGTCGAGCCGGACGACATCCTCGAATCCGCCTTCGGGAATG
>PMCY01000289.1 GCA_003154255.1 Candidatus Aminicenantota bacterium
CTTCTGGCCGCGACAGCCATTCTCCCCGTTTGGGGCCAGGCCCAGGCGGAAAATCCGCCGCAGCCATCGGCTAAATCCGAATTCATCGGTTTCCCCGTCGTATATCGGACGCCCGAAACCCGCTGGGCCGGCGGAGTGGCTGGCCAATGGTCGTTTTTCATAGGGAAATCGACGCCCCAAACACGGCCTTCGTCGATCCAGTTTTCCGGCTATTATACGCAAAACAAACAAGTGATCTTCACGGCCAAGCCGGAAGTTTATTTCGGCGACGAAGGCTTCATCACCTCGGGAAACCTGGAGATCAGCCGTTATCCCGGCTATTTCTATGGCATCGGGCGCGACACTCCGGCCGCATCCAAGGAAGCCTACAACCCCTTGCAGACCATCCTCGACGAACAAGCCCTGCTGCGGATCGTTCCCGGAAAGAGGGTCTATTTCGGCTTGGACTTCGTTTACGAACACTACAGCTTCCGCCCCTTCGCCCCGGGCGGGCAGCTGGTCGGAGGGGATGTTCTGGGCAGCGCCGGGGGCACGGTTTCGGGATTCGGACCCGCTTTCCGCTGGGACACCCGGGACAACATCTTCTATGCCCACAGCGGCCGATTCTGGCAGGTCAATTTCGTCCTCTGCGGCCCCGGGATGGGGAGCACGTACAAGTTTCAAAGAACCAAGGTGGATCTGCGGGAATTCATCCCCCTGTTCAGCAGCCATACCCTGGCCCTCCAGGCCGAGTTCTGGGCGGTCTCGGGGAGCAACGTCCCCTTCATGGATCTGCCCATCCTGGGAGGCGACCACCTCCTGCGGGGATATTATAAGGGCCGTTTCCGGGACAAGGATTTGACCCTGCTTCAGGCGGAATACCGCATCCCGGTCTGGTGGAGGTTCGACGCCGTGGCCTTCGTCGGAGTCGGCCAAGTAGCCGATACGATCGCGGGACTTGATTTCAAGTCCCTCCACGCGGCGGTCGGGGCGGGGCTGCGCTTCCGGATCTCGCGGCAGGGCACGATGATCCGCGTCGATGTCGGCTGGGGCAAAGACGGCTCGGCGATTTATTTGACGGCCGGCGAGGCTTATTGAGACCGCAGTGATTCGACCGGGAAAGAATAATTAAGATGCTCGATAAAACAATCGTTTCCATGGGGGCCTTAGCCGCGGTCTTATTCGTCCTGGCCGCTTCCGCCGCGGCCCAAACGGAATTCTCGCTGACTCCCTACACCAAAGGCGCGGCCTCCATGTCGAAAACGGCCCTGACGGACCTCCGGCCGAATTCCGACGATCCGCTCATCGAACCCGGGAAGGGACACCCCTGGACCGCCGCCTTCCAGGTGGCCACAACCAATGCTGTGGTATGGCTCTGGGACCGCTACGTGGAGAACCTGAACTACTCGCACATCTCCTGGAAATCGATCCAATACAATTTTCAACACGGGTTTATCTGGTGCCTGGATTCCCTGTCCACCGGATTCTTCGGCCACCCCTACCACGGCTCGAGCTATTTCAACGCGGCCCGCACCAATGGTTTGACCTTTTGGGAATCCATCCCCTACGCCGCCGGCGGATATCTCACATGGGGCTTCCTATTCGAAAACGATCAGCCGTCCTACAACGACCTCCTTATGACCACACTGGGCGGGGTTTTCTTCGGCGAAACGTTTTTCCGGATCTCGTCCCAGATCCTGGACGACACCGCGCAAGGCGGCAATCGGATTTGGCGGGAAATCCTGGCCTTTCTGATCAATCCCCGGCGCGGGGAAAACAGGCTCGTCCGAGGGGAAGCCGGGCGCGTCCTGGACGAGAACAAGCAGCTCCGCGAGCCGATTTGGGGCACCCTGGCCGTCGGCGATAAAATTATCTCGCGGCAGTTCGACCTATCCAACACCCAGAGCGGCGTGAGCGGCGACCTGGGGTTTTTTTACGGCGACGTCGCCTCCCCGAAATCCTCGTTCCGCAGCCCTTTCAGCCTGATCTTTTGGGACAGCGGCCTCCGCCGCGCCCAGGGCCGGACGTACTACGACATCGAATCATTCGCCTTCATCGCCGGGAAGCAACTGGAGACGTCCAACGGCCCGCAGCACCTGTTCGGGCTGTTCCAGCATTACGAATTCCTGAAGACCGAAGTCTTCAGCACGGCNNACGGCTGGGGCGGGATCGGCAAAGTGGAGACATGGCTCGATTTCGCCGGATTCGGCCGGCTGGACCTCAGGTTCCGCCATTCCCAGCTCTTCAGCGTCGACCGGCGGATCTACGAGAATAACGAAAGCCATGACTTCCTGACCCACTTCCTGGCCCGCTACGACCTGCCGGTGGGGGCCGGACTGGGCCTGCGCCTCGAATATTCCGCGTACGGGCGTCGCCTGAATTTCGAATACCACCCTTCGTTGACGTTCCAATGGTCACAGCTCGGCGCGTCGCTGGTGTGGATGTTCTGAGGACAATCGGCCGGACAAGGCCGCCCTGGTTTGACAACCTCGCGGGCCCGGTCTAAAGTAGTCGCGGAGAATCCGTCCATGAGCATCGTATCCATCATCGACGTGATCATCGAGATCCCCAAAGGCAGCCGCAACAAGTACGAGTACGATCACGACAAAAAGTGCTTCAAGCTCGACCGGATGCTTTTCTCATCGATGCATTATCCCAGCGATTACGGCTTCATCACGGGGACGGAAGCCGAGGATGACGACCCCCTGGATGCCCTCGTCCTGATCACCGAGCCGACCTTCCCGGGCTGTTTGATCCAATCCAAGCCGGTCGGCCTATTCAGAATGCGCGATGAAAAGGGCCCGGACCATAAAATCCTCTGTGTCCCGATCAACGACCCGCTCTGGAACCACATCAACCGGCTGGAGGACGTCCCGCCGCATATGCTCATCGAGATCGAGCATTTCTTCGACGTCTACAAAGAGCTCGAACACAAGAAAACGGCCGTGGAAGGCTGGGAGAACGCCGAGGCGGCCCGCTCCATCATCCGCGAAGCCCAGGAGCGCTACAAGAATATCGTCTCGGACCGGCTTTCCTGACGTCCCCCGTCATGAGATTCCGCCCGGCCCTCGTCCTCGCAGGCGCGGCCCTTTTCCTTCTGTCGGCCGTTTGCATCCCCTTCGGAGCCCGCGCCGGCCGGGGGTCGCCGCTCAAGCGCTTCGATCTGATCGCCGGGTGGCGCGAGCGCCCGGCCGGACCGACGATCATTTCGGAAAAGATCGTGCGGGCTTTGCGGCAAGCGCGGGCGATTCCCAAAACCCGGCGGCCGGCCGTCATCCCCAAAATCGTCGACATTCCGGCCGTGGCCGTCGTCCAGCCGATCGAGCTGACGGAGGAGACGGCCCTGGACGCGTTTTTCGCCGCTCTGCACCGGCAGCGGGCCGAGGGCGGGATGGTGCGGATCGCTTATTACGGCGATTCGATCGTCGAGGGTGACCTGATCACCCAGGACTTGCGCGCCTCTTTCCAAAAGGACTTTGGGGGCGGCGGCGCTGGTTATCTGCCCATCGCCTCCGAAGTGGCCCCTTTCCGCATCACCGTGACCCACGATTTCTCGCTCGAATGGAAAACCGTCTCCATTCTTCAGCGTAACCGGGCCTTTCCGGTCGGCATTGCCGGCCAGGTCTTCGTGGCCCCTTGCCCCCGCAAAGAGGACACGGATCCGCCCTGCGAGGCCTGGGTCGAATACAAGGCGCCGACGCGCTGGCCGTCGCTGAAGCAGTTCAAGACGCTGCGGCTTTTCTACAGCCGGGCCGAGGCGCCCGCGGCCGTCGAGTACACCGCCAACGGCGGTGAACCTGCGTCCATCGACCTGGAGCCGGGCGAAGAGATCCGCCAGATTGTCCTCAAGTTCGACCCGCCGGCCAAAAAAGTCAGGCTGACGCTCCGCAGCCGCGGCGCCTTCCCGGTCTACGGCGTCTCATGGGACGGGGACGGCGGCGTCGAAGTGGACAATTTCGCCCTGCGCGGAAATTCGGGCCTGCCTTTGATCGAGATCCCCGCCGGCGTGCTCCAGGAATTCGACCGCCTGCTCGATTACCGGCTGATCGTTCTTCATTTCGGGACCAACGTCACGTCCCCCGATCTTTCGGATTATTCCTGGTACCGGGCCGGGATGGCCAAGGTCGTGCGGCATTTCCGGAACGCCTTCCCCAACGCCTCCATCCTGCTCATCGGGGCCGGCGACCGCAGCTACAAAGTCGACGCGGAGTACGTGACCATGCCGACGATCCCCATTCTCGTCGAGACCCAGCGCAAGGTCGCCGCGGACACCGGGGCGGCGTTCTGGGACCTCTACGGGGCCATGGGCGGGTTGAATTCCATGGTCGGATGGGTCAACCACAAGCCCGTTCTGGCCGCCCTCGACTACACCCACCTGTCCGCGGCCGGTTCCCGCCGCGTCGCGGAATTCCTGTATAATGCCTTGATGTCCCGGTTCAAGGCCTACGAGGAGAACCTTGCCCGCTGAAAAAATCTTCGCCGCGGCCGCCTTGTCTTTCTTCGGCCTGGCCCTGGCCCCGTTTCCGGGACAGAAGATCCCGGGCATCCTCGTCCCGGTCAATCCCGAGCAGAATGTCCTTGTCGGCGGGGATGCCCTGGCGCTCTTCTTTGACAAGCTCCGCGACTTGGCCGCGACCGGCAAGGGCCAGGTGGCCATCCTTCACGTCGGCGATTCCCATGTCGAGGCGGGATATTACCCGGCCGCCGTCCGCGGCGGGTTGCAACAGAAATTCGGCGACGCCGGGCGGGGCATCGTCCGCCCCTCCATCCTGGGTGTCCTGCCCAAGAAGTGGATCCGTTCGGTCGAGATCCGCCAGGACGTCAAGGCCTTGCGCCTATGGGCGGGGCTCAAGGAGGAGGAAGCGGGGTCCGGTTTCAACGCCGTGGTCGTCTACCACGACAAAGGCCTCGATTATTACAATTTCGAGGTTCTGGACCCGTCCAACCGTGTTCTCGGCAAGGTCACGGCAAGGCGCCCACTGGAATGGCCGGGCGCGCAGGGTGTTCAGGTCTCCCGCGTCGAACTGCCCGAAACGCTCCGCAGCATCGTCCTGCGCGCGGCCAAAGACCCCAAGACTACCCTCCAGCGCTATGCCCAGATGTACGGCATCTCCCTGGAGAACGGCCGGAGCGGCGTCATCTACCATTCTTTCGGGATCATCGGAGCCAACTGCGACAGCTTCGCCAAGTCGGCTTTCTTCCACAGGCAGCTGGAGTACGTCCAGCCCGACCTGGTCATCGTCTCCTTGGGCACGAACGACGGCTCGACCCCCTATTTCAAGAAAGATGAATTCACGGCCCGGCTCGACTCTCTCCTCCAGAAGATCCGGGAGATCTGCCCCCATTCAGCCATCCTCCTGACTACCGCGCCCGATTCGTATTTTCCCCGCCAGCGCCGGCGCACGGCCATGCCCAACACGAACATGGCCTCCGAACGGGAGGCCATCCTGGAGCTGGCCGCCCTGCGCCATTGCGCCGTTTGGGACCTCTACTCCGTTATGGGAGGGGATGGCTCGATGGCCATCTGGCGGGAGAGCGCCTTGGCCAACCTGGACAACATCCATTTTACCAAAGAGGGATATGAGCGGCAGGGCCGCCTGCTCTTCGAGGCCCTGATGAAGGGATATGGATCCGATGCCCCCCCTCGATCCCGCTAGAATCCTGGCCGTCTTCGTCTTCGATCCGAAGGACCCCCTGGGCTTCATCAGCGGGACGTTTCTGCTCCTGGCGCTGGTCCTGCTGGCGGTCTATCCCTTCGCCTCCCGGACCCGCCGAGGCCGGGTATTGATCCTCCTCCTTTTTTCCCTGTTCTTCTATTACAAGACGGGCGGCGGGTTCGTCGCCCTGCTCGTCTTGTCGGCCCTGATCGATTACGGGATCGGACTCGCGCTGGGGGCGGCCCGGAATCGGAACGCGGCCAGGGCGCTTCTGTGGAGCGGAATCGCGGCCAACCTGGCCGTACTGGCGGCCTTCAAATATGCGCATTGGACTCCGGGCGGCGCGGCGTCCCTGGCCGTTCCTGTGGGTGTTTCCTATTACGTCTTTCAGAAAATCAGTTATCTCGCCGACGTTTATCGAAAAAAAGCGGCCCCGGTGAGGCGGGCGGACGAATTTCTGCTCTATGTGGCTTTTTTCCCCCGCGTCGTGGCCGGGCCGATCGTCCGGGCGGGCGAGTTCATGCCCCAGCTCGAGTCGACCTATGCGCCCGACCGCTTCGACGTTGGAGAGGCCGTTTTTCTCATCCTGACCGGGCTGTTTAAGAAAGCCATCATTGCCGATTTCATCGGCATAAACTTTGTCGATCGCGTCTTCGCCTCGCCCACCCTCTATTCCGGACTGGAGAACCTGTTGGCGGTCTATGGTTACGCCATCCAGATCTACTGTGATTTTTCCGGCTATACGGACATCGCCCTGGGGATCGGACGTTTGTTGGGATTCCGCCTCCCGCCCAATTTCAAGTCTCCCTACAAGGCGACGACGATCAGCGAGTTCTGGTCGGGCTGGCACATGACCCTTTCCCGCTGGCTGATGGACTATCTGTTCTGGCCCATCACCCTGCGCCTGTCGGCGATCATCAAGTCCGAACGTTGGGCCGGCATCCGGACGGACCGGATCATCCCGGTGGCCGCTTCGATGATCACTTTTTTGATCTGCGGGCTTTGGCATGGGGCGGCCTGGGGATTCATCGTCTGGGGAGCGCTTCATGGCGCCGCGATCTCGCTGGAACGGGTCCTGCGTCTGCCCCAGAAAGTCCGGAAGACCGCGGGGCGGCGGGCCGTCGGACGGATTCTCGCTTTTCACTATATCTGCCTGGGATGGATCTTTTTTCGCTCCGGACGCCTGGATACGGCCGTTGCAGTCCTCACCCAGATCTTCGCCCATTTCAAAGCTGCTCTTCTGCCCCAGTTCATCGCAGGCTATCCCCTGGTCTGCGGCCTGATTATCCTCGGCTTTGGCTTCCACTTCCTGCCCCGGGGCCTCAAGTATTCAGTCAAGCGGCTCACCGTGGAGGCTTCCTGGCCCGTCCAGGCCTTTCTCCTAGCGGCCATGATCTGGCTGGTCTTCCAATTCCGCGCCGCCGAAATCCAGCCGTTCATTTACTTTAAGTTCTAGTCGGTGCGGCGCCCGAATCCGTTCATGTTGTTTGACTCCTCTCCGACCCGATGATATAAATATTGTTCAATGACTTTTAACAAGATCCGATATATCTTGGTCATAAGTCTTTTGGCCGGTCTCGCCGGTTGCGCGCAATCAGCCAAACCCCGGGTTGAACCGCCACCCACTCGCATCGAGGCTCCGGCCAACCAGCCCGTCCCCGTCGAGACAAAATCCCCGGCGCAGCTCAAGACCGTCATTCCCGATGAAGAAAAGAAAGCCGCGGCGGCCGCCGAATCCGCGGAAGAAAACGCGGCCTTTAAAACCGACGTCAACGGGCCGGG
Organism: Candidatus Aminicenantota bacterium; assembly: GCA_003154255.1. Lineage (GTDB taxonomy): Bacteria > Acidobacteriota > Aminicenantia > Aminicenantales > UBA4085 > UBA4085. The sequence continues at coordinate 7,419 of PMCY01000289.1, forward strand.
CGCGCTTCTCGAAGAAGCGCTCACCGCCTACCAGGAAGCCAAAACCTGCCGGGAGGGCGGCGACCTGGACGGCGCGCTCAAAGCGCTGGACAAAGCCTATGACCTGATGCTCAAGGCCAAGGTCCCTGCCGATTCCCCTCTGCTCCAGGAAAGGAACGATCTGCGCATCCTGATCGCCCAGCGCATCCAGGAGATTTACGCCTGCCGGATGAACCCCGTGGCCAACGGCGGCAACGCCATAGCTTTAGTCGAGAACAAATGGGTCCTGGACGAGATCAAGAGCTTCCAGACGGCCGAACGGGCTTCGTTCATCGAAGCTTACAAGCGTTCCGGGCTTTATCGCGAGATGATCGCCGCCGAATTCCGGAAGCTGGGGATCCCCGAGGAGCTGTCCTGGCTGCCGGTCATCGAAAGCTCGTTCACCGCCCGGGCCATGTCCCGGGCGCGGGCCCTGGGAATGTGGCAGTTCATCGCTTCGACCGGCTACCGCTACGGCCTCAACCGCGATCGCTGGGTGGACGAGCGCATGGACCCGGAAAAAGCCACCCGGGCTGCGGCCAAGTTCCTCAACGACCTGCATACGGCATTCGGCGATTGGGCCACCGCCTTGGCCGCCTATAATTGCGGCGAATTCGCCGTTCAGAACGTCATCAACGTCCAGCACATCAATTATCTGGACGATTTCTGGGACCTGTTTTCGCGGCTTCCCTTTGAGACGGCCCGCTTCGTGCCGCGCTTCATGGCCGTGGTTCTCATCTCCAGGAATCCCGAGAAATATGGCTTTACGCTCCCGGCGCCTTACGCCTCATTAAAGTATGAGATGATCAAGGCCAACCGGCCGGTCAAGCTGACGACGCTCTCAACCGCTCTGGGTTTGGACGCCTCGGAGTTGGCTATCCTCAATCCGGAGTTGCGCTTCGATTCGACTCCCGACGCCGTCTACAACCTGAAGATCCCCTTGGGTTTGGGCGAGAAAGCCCTGCAAGCCGTCGAGAACCAACCCAAGTACGTCCCCCCGGAGGTAAGCTACTCCTGGCACCTGATCAAGTCCGGAGATACTCTCTGGGGCATCGCCCATCAATACGGGACGTCCATCGACATGCTGCTCAAACTCAACGCCATGCAGAGGAATTCGATGCTCATGCCGGGCCGGAAGATCAAGGTTCCCGGCAAAGGCGGGCAGCCCGCGGAATACTAGGCATACGGGCGGGCGCGTAAATCGAGCGCCCGGCCGGCTTTCTTGCCGTTCTTGCGGGCCTGTTGTTTCCAGCCCCAATTCGCCCCCAGAAAATAGAGCCACTTCGGCATCATCGGCTTGCCCATGAGCATGGACGTTTCTTCCGGAATGGTCCCCCCGCCGGCCAGCGCGGCCGCCGCCTGATCAAGCGCCGACAGGACGTTGCGCAGCATTCCCTTCGGCTTTTCGGGCATAGGCCGGCCGGCCGCGCCGCCCATGCCCAAGGCCAATCCCCCGGCCCAGGTAAAACCGTTGAGATCGGCAAAACGGCGCATGATGTCGAGGGCCGTCCGGTTTTGATGGGTTTCCGGAAAACCACATTGGACAAGGGCGGTCAGGCGGGGCCGGAACGTCGGCAGATTTTCCCGCCGTTCTGAGGCGATCCGATCGAGCGTCCTGATCACGGGAGCGGGCAGATGGTCCACGTACAAGGGAAAGGAAAAGATCAGAAGGTCCGCGGAAAGCGCCGCGGCGATCAGGGCCTCTTCCTTTTCAGGCGCGTCGAGGTCGCCGTAGATCGAATGCGTCTCGACGGTCATCCCCCGGGACGAGAGTCCTTGGAGAAGGCGCAGGCCCAGCCTCCGCGAGGCGCTTTGATGCCCCCTCGGGCTGCCGACGAGCAGGACGGCTTTGGCAGCGGACATGGTCAATTCTCCTTCCCGGCCAGGAGCGGTTCGAGCCGGCCCTCCCAAGAGGCATTTTCTTCGCCCGCGTGCAGGACGAGCGAAAGGGCCCGGGCATGCATGTTGATCGAATTGCGGCGGACCAGCTCACCGAAGATCCGCTCGCTCTCCGCGTCCGCGGCGGGAAGTATCCCGATGGCGGCCAATCGCGCCTCTGTCCCGTAGCGCATGGGATGATGGACCTCCGCACCGATTTTCACAAAAAACGGCAGGAGCACCGGGATGCTCCGGTCCAGTGCTTTCTTGAGATGAAAGCCATATCCCCCATAAGCAATCGGTGTGATCCAGAGGATGACGTCCGCCTTGGCCAGATGGGGCAGAATGCTTCCCATCGCGTCTTGCTGGAAGCACAGGCCCGGCGTCTTCGTCCAACAGGCGAAACAGCCGCGGCAGGGTTTGATTTCCATTCCGGTCAAGTCGAAATAGGCCGCCGGGATCTTCCGCACGGCCAGCCAGGCCTCGGCCCGGTCGGCGATGTCTCTATAAGGCTTCGCCGCCCCGCCTCCGTTCAAAATCAGAGCGTTCATTTTTTTCCTTCCGGCCGGGCGCGGGGCGGGACTTGGGGGCGTTCGGAGCCCCAAGAGGGACGACGATCCCCTTCTCTCGGATGAGACGCGCCCATTCCTTGTCGTTGGCGGCGCTTTCGCAATGGGAGATCCCCGCGACCTCGGCGAACATCAGGATATTGCCCATATCTTTGAGCGATCGGATGATCGTCTCCGTTTTCATATCGGGAAGCTGGCCGTAAACGACGGCCGCGGCCAAGCCCAGCGTGTAGAACCAGATTGTTTCCAGGAGCCACTCCAGCGAGACGTCCGGGAGCAGGCGAAGGAGGGCATCCTCCTTCATCCGGGCCAGGACGGATTCATGGAACGACGCCAGGATGTCCTGGTTGTGATGGCGGGAGAGGAAAAGGGCCTGGAAAAGGCGATTTTCATCCCGGGCGAATTCGACGATTCCGACGCCGATATTGAGAAAGGGGACGTCCGAAAAAGGGCGCCGGGTTCGCTCGTCCATTAGGCGGCGGGCCGTTTCGAGCACGGCCCGGTTCAGGCCGTCCATGGACCGGAAGGCCTTATAGACCGGGGCGACCGAGGATCTCAGGCGGGCAGCGACCGCACGGGCGGACAGCCCTTCCAGCCCCCTGGAGCGGACCACGGCCACGGCCGCCTCCAAGACGAGATCTTTCCGGAATGTGATCGCTTTGGGTGTCATCCTTGAACCTCAATACCATTAGTTATATAACATACGTTATTTATAAAGTCAAGCTTTTCGGCACCTCGGATAGGTCCGTTCAAAATGTATCGTTATCACGCGCGTGCGAGCCCGGATAAAATAGTTCGAGGGCGGGCGGCAATCCGGGGCGAAACCTGTACGGAGGTTGAGCGGGCACGGTCCCTTCTCAATTAGCTTTATCTTATTAAAGCATTTGAGCAGGGGAGCGAAACCGGAGTATCGGAGCGAGTTTTCCGCGCTGGGGAACAGGCTGTGCAGTCCTACGCCTTAGCTGGGAAACGAGCGGGTTTCGGCCCGGGTTGCCGCCCGTCCTCCTCCTTATTTATTTCCGATGGGCCAGCATCGGCGAGGCCTGGCTGGTCGGCATGACGATCATTTCGGCGATCGTCACGTGGGCTGGGCGGGAAGCGCAGTAGACGACGGCATCGGCCACGTCGTCCCCCGTGAGCGCAGTGATGCCCTTATAAACGGCGGAGGCACGATCGCTTTCGCCGTGGAAACGGACCAGGCTGAATTCCGTCTCGACCATGCCGGGATCGACGGTGCTGACCCGGACCGGAGTAGCCACCAGATCCATGCGCAGGCCCCTGGAGAGGGCGTTGACGGCGAATTTCGTGGCGCAGTAGACGTTTCCGCCGGGATAAACGTCATGTCCGGCAATCGAGCCGATGTTGATGACGTGGCCTCTCCCCCGATCGACCATGCCCGGCAGGACGGCCCGGCTGACATACAGCAAGCCCTTGACGTTCGTATCGATCATCTCCTCCCAGTCGCTGAGCAGGCCTTCGTGAAGCTTGTCCAGTCCCCGGCTCAAACCGGCGTTGTTGACCAGGATGTCGATGGCCGCCCATTCCGCCGGGAGGCCGGACAGGGCTTTGGCCACGTCGGGCTGGCGGCGGACGTCAAGCTCGACATGATGAACGGGAACGCCGTACTCGGACTTGATTTCGGAGGCCAAGGCGGCCAGGCGATCATTGCGGCGGGCAGCCAGGAGAACCCGGGAGCCCTCGCGGGCGAAGGCCTTGGCGCAGGCCCGGCCTATACCGGAACTGGCCCCGGTGACGAATACGACTTTATCGCGCAGCGATGTCATGATGACCTCCGGACGAGACGATTCAGACGAAGAAGCATGATGACATACTCCACGCTTTTTTGGAATGAGGATGACAGGTCGGCCGGGCTCGGGCATTCGGGGGCGAAACACGCTCGTTTTCCCCCGCGAGGAAAACTCGCTCCGATGCTCCTCCTTCGCTCTTTTCGCCTACGGCGAAAAACCGTGCCCGCTCAGTCGTCGCACGGGTTTCTCCCCCAAACGCCCTTCGCCCGGCTTTTATTTAGAATCCCGATAATTCTTGGCGGGTGACG
>PMCY01000233.1 GCA_003154255.1 Candidatus Aminicenantota bacterium
CAAGGAGGTCAGCATGAACATCAAGAGGCTGATCGACATCGGCAGCTACCGCGGCATGCGCCACAAGCGGAAACTCCCGGTGCGCGGCCAGCGGACCAAGACCAATTCGCGGACCCGGAAAGGCCCCCGCGGGCATTCCATTAAGAAGCTGAAGACCACGGCCAAGTAATCCCGTAAGGAGCGATCGATGGCACCCAAGCCCAAAACCAAAACCAAGAAGAAAAAGGTCCGCAAGGACATCGGCTACGGCGTGGCCCACGTCCAGTCCACGTTCAACAATACGATCATCACCATCACGGACGGCGTCGGCGCCTCCCTCTGCTGGACGAGCGCCGGCACGGTCGGCTTCAAGGGGGCTCGCAAGGGCACGCCCTTCGCCGCCCAGCTGGCCGGGAAGGAAGCGGCGGTTAAGGCCCGCGAGTTCGGCGTCCGTTACGTGGATGTCCGCATCTCCGGCCCCGGCGCGGGCCGCGAGTCGGCCATCCGTTCCCTCCAGTCCGGCGGCCTGGAGATCAAGTCCATCAAGGACGTGACCCCCATCCCCCATAACGGCTGCCGGGTTTGCCGGCGCCGGCGTGTCTAAGGAGTGAACGATGTCACGATACAGCGAACCCATCTGCCGGCTGTGCCGGGTGGAGAAAACCAAGCTCTTCCTCAAGGGCCACAAGTGCCTGACCGATAAATGCCCGGTCGAGCGCCGGGCCTACGCCCCGGGCCAGCATGGCCGGAGCCGCCGCCGCATCCTCGGCTACGGGCTGCAGCTGCGCGAGAAGCAGAAGATGAAACGCTTCTACGGCATGTCCGAGAAGCAATTCCGCCTCTTCTTCGAGCGGGCCGAGCGCCAGAAGGGAGTCACCGGCGAGACCCTCCTGCAGATGCTGGAGCGGCGCCTCGACAATATCCTCTTCATCTGCGGCTATGCCCACTCCCGGGCCCATTCCCGGCAGCTGGTCTGCCACGGCCATGTCCAGGTCAACGACCGCCGGGTCAGCGTGCCCTCGTTCCTGGTCAAGACCGGCGACGTCATCGGCTTTCGGGTCCGTTCGGCCAAGTCCGAGGACATCCTGGCCGTGGCCGAAGCCCATTCCACCAAGACCATTCCCAGCTGGCTTCAGACGGACCGTCCCAACCTGCAGGTCCGGGTTGCCAGCCTGCCGTCGCGCGCCGACGTCACGCTGCCCGTCGAAGAGCACATGGTCGTCGAGCTGTACTCCAAGTGAGGGATTTGAATTAACCGGGGGACCCCCCAAGGAGCCATCATGACCGAAATCAGTTTCCAGAGGCCCAAGTACCTCGAATGCGATTATGAGAGCCTGACGGCGACCTACGGCAAGTTCACGGCCCAGCCTTTCGAGCGCGGGTTCGCGGTCACCGTGGGCAACGCCCTGCGGCGCATCCTGCTGTCCTCGATCCAGGGCGCGGCCATCACCGCCGTCCGCATCGAGGGGGTCCTGCACGAGTTCTCCACGATCCCCGGGGTCGTCGAGGACGTCACGGACATCCTGCTCAATCTCAAGAGCATCCCCCTCAAGCTGGCCGGGACCGAAGCCAAGACCATGACTCTCAAAATGACCGGCCCGGCCACGGCCACCGCGGCCGAGATGGTCCACGACGCCGACGTCGAAATCCTGGACATGACGATCCCCATCGCCTCCCTGGACCGCGACGGCAAGCTGGACGTCGAGATGATCGTCAAGAACAACCGCGGCTACATCCCGGCCGACCAGAACTTCGACGAGACCCTGAGCATTGATTACATCCCCCTCGATTCCTCGCACTCGCCGATCAAGAAGGTCAACTACCGGGTCGAGCCGGCCCGGGTGGGCAAGCGCATCGACTATGAGAACCTGACCCTGGAGATCTGGACGACCGGCGCCGTGGCCCCCATCGAGGCCCTGGCCCAGGCGGCCAAGATCCTGCGCGACCATCTGGTCATCTTCCTCAATGTGGTCGACGAGCCGCTGGAAAGAGAGCCCGCCATGGCCAAGCGCGAGATCCCCTACATGAGCCAGATGGACATCCTGTCCAAGCCTATCGAGCACCTCGAGCTGAGCGTGCGGTCCAATAACTGCCTGCGCTCGGCCGGCATCGAGAAGATCTANNGAGCTCGTGCAGAAGACGGAAGAAGAGCTGCTCAAAACCAAGAACTTCGGGCGCAAGTCGCTGTCCGAAATCAAAGAGACCCTGACCAACCTCGGCATGGGGCTCAACATCGACCTCCATCCCAAGCTGCTCGAGCGGATCAAGGGCGAGATGCGGGAAGAGATCAAGAAGGAGTCGGACGAATGAGGCACCTCGTCAAAGGCAGAAAACTACGCCGGACGACGGCCCACCGGGAGGCGCTCCTGCGCAACCTGGTGACGTCGCTGTTCGACAAGGAACGGATCAGGACGACCACGGCCAAGGCCAANNNAAGCTGGGACCCCGGTTGGGCGACGGGGCCGAAATGGCCATGCTCGAGCTCGTCGGATCCGAAATCAAGAAGAAGGAAAAGAAGAAGAAGGACAAGGATAAAGGCGCCAAGAAGGGCTGAGCCCCTTCCCTCTGCCGGATGTTCCACATCCGGGGTCCCCGCCGGGGATCCCGGATTTTTTTTGATCGTCGGGGCAGGCGTCAGGACGCCAGGATGCCATGGCAGTTCCCGGCGGGCGGGCGTCCGCGCTTTTCCAGGGATAGGTCGCACTTGAGATAGTTCGCCGGAGAGCGCCGATTCAAGGCCACCAGTGCCCGAACGAGACCTATCCGGATCTTTCCGCTGCGGCCCATGGCCGTCAATTCATCGAGGGCTGCCCGGTTGTCATAGCAGTGGCGGCGATAAGGCCGGGGCGAGATCAGGGCGTCGTAGACGTCCGCGATGGCCACGATTTCGACTTCCCGGGCAAAGCTTTTTTTCCGTGCGGGATATCCCGACCCGTCGCGGCGCTCGTGGTGGTCCCGGGCGACGACCGGGGCCATTCCGCCGCCCTGCCCCAGGTAATAGGCCAGGAGCAGAAATCCGGCGACGGTATGATGCTCCAGGCGGGCCCGCTCGGCCGCCGTCAGGGGCGTAGATTTGGCCAGCGTGGAGCGCGGTACGCAGACCTTCCCGAAATCGTGGGTCGGGCCCACGGTGCTCATCCGACGGGCTCCGGCGGGGCCGTCCATGACTCGGGCAATCTGAACGGAAAGCGCGTAAACGATCAGGCTGTGGCGGTACGTGTAGATGTCGGATTTCTCGAAATGATCCAGAAAATCGAAAAAGGCCGGACGCATGCGGCAGCCGGCGAGGATCCCGAATACTCCCCGGGTCCAAGCCGATGAATAGAAAATGGCGTTATAGGGCTTCTCCGCGCAAAATTCCCTCAAATCGGATTCGATGCGTCGGTGTTCAAAAAGAAGGCGTTGCCGAACGGCCGGCAGGCGCCGGTTCTTTAGAAACCCTTTGAGGAAGGATCCGTGGATGGAACTTCCCGCCGGAAGCAGGAGGCGCCCATCCAGCGTTTCCAGGGGAAATTGGAGGCATATCGTTTTCATCATCATCCTTCGCGGGATGCGGTCACGGGAATGCGATCGTCTCGGCAAAGTTCCGCCCGGAAGCGGAATCGATCGTCGAAGGGGGCCGCGGAGGTGCGTCGGGATGCTGTCCGCCAAGGCGGCTGACTGCCGCGGCCTGAAAGAAGAATCATATATTTCCCCCCCTAAAAAAACCGGCAATCCCTTTAACCCGCGGCTCAATTCTATAAACGGAAGGCGGCGATGTCAAGGCAGGGGAGGAGGGATTGGAGCGGGCGGTCTCAGCCGTGGACGGGGACCTTGAGCTTTTGTCCGGCCCTGATCGCCCCATTCCGCATCCCATTCAATTTTAAGAGAATGGGAACCGTCGTCCCATAGCGTGCGGCGATTCGGATCAGTGTTTCGCCGGTCTGGACGACGTGCCAGGCCAGGGTCTGCTCGGCCGGGGCCAGGAAGCGGGGCGCCGTGGCCAGGGCAGCCGCGACTTTGTCGGCATATCCGGCGGGGATCCGCAAGGCATAGGGGCGGTCGGGAGTCGACTCGTAGCGCAGCTCGGGATTGAGATAAGCCAGCTCGGAGGCATCGCGCCCGAGCGCGGACGACAGGACACTGATCTTGACGGGTTGGGAGACCGTCACCGTATCGAACGCCAGGGCGGGATATGGTTCGGGCAGCTGGAATCCGTATTTCTGCGGATCGCGGAGGATGAGGATCGTAGCGATGAAGCGCGGCACATAGCGGGCGGTCTGGTATGGCAGGCGTTCGAAAAGGTCCCAGAAATTATCCAGGTAATCGATATGCTGCGTGGCGATGACCCGCTGGACGAACCCCTCCCCGCAGTTATAGGCGGCCAGCGCGGTCGTCCATTCGCCGAACATGCCGTGCAGGTCGGAAAGGTACCGGATCGCCGCCCGGGTCGACTTGAAGGGGTCCATGCGCTCGTCGATGAAACGGTCGCGGGCCAGGCCGTAAAAGGCGCCGGTCGAGCCGATGAACTGCCACATCCCCAAAGCCCGGGCGTAGGACATCGCCCGGGGCATGAACCAGCTCTCGATGATCGGCAGCCAGGACAGTTCATCGGGCATCCCGGCCGTCCGCAGCTGCTCCACGATCCAGCCCCGGTAGAAGCCGGAGCGGCGGTAGGACTCCTCGAAGTAGGACCGTTCGGGTCCCCGGAAGGAGTCGATCTCCCGCTGAACCCATTTGTTCTCGAGCAGGGGGATGGACTTGTGGTTGTCGGGGATGGTGCGGCGGCGCGAAGCGTAGATCTCCTGGATGCGTTGGGCGATGAGGAGCCGCAGGTCGTTTTTCTCCCGCTGATAAGGGGATTCCATCGGGAGCGGAATTTTCAGGAGGATGGCGTAGGCCTCATCCAGGGCCTTCAGAGCGCCGTCGAGATCGTCGCGTTCCCTGAACCGCTTGGCCTCTTGATAAAAGCCCAGGGCCTCCTCGAGGGCGGCCGCCGCCTGGTCCTTGGATGCAACCAGGGTGGCCTCTACCTCGGCCGCGGAGGCGGACGACCTGCGGACCTCATCGGGGATGACGGTCTTGCCGGAAGCAACGGGTGAGTCCGGGACCGGAGCGGGTGGAGCGGAGGCGGGAGCGGGGTCCGGCTTCGCGAACGGATCGGAGCGGACGGCCGGCGTCCGCGAGCAACCGGCTGCGATCAGGAAAGCGGCGGCCAGGAAGGCGATCGGCAGAGATCGTCGCGGGTGGATCATGGATGATCAGTTTAACACAGGCGGCGGATTTTTCAGAGGAGCTTGCGGTGCCAGGCCCAGGCCGTGGCCAGGATCGCATCCAGATCGGACCAGCGGCGCGTCCAGCCCAGGAGCTTTTCGGCCTTGGCTGAGGAAGCCATCAGGACGGGGACGTCGCCCTCGCGGCGGGGCTTATCGACGCGGGGCACGCGCAATCCGGTGACCGCTTCGGCCTTGGTCAGGACTTCGCGGACCGAGTAGCCGCGGTTCGTCCCCAGGTTGATCGCTTCGCTCGTCCCCCCCGACAGGAGATGGTCCAGTGCCAGGACATGGGCTGAAGCCAGGTCGCTGACGTGGATATAGTCTCGCACGGCCGTTCCGTCGGGCGTCGGGAAATCCGTGCCGAAGACGTCCAATGCCGGCCTCCGGCCGAGGGCGGCCAGGAGGATGTTGGGAATGAGGTGGGTTTCGGGGTCATGGCATTCGCCGAGCCCGCCGTCGGGATCGGCGCCGGAGGCGTTGAAATAACGGAGCGAGACGAAGCGCAGGCCGAAGGCCCGGTCATAGTCCCGGAGAATGGACTCCACCATGGCCTTGGTCCGGCCGTAGGGATTGAACGGCCGCAGGGGATTCTCCTCGGGAATGGGAATGATTTCGGGGACGCCGTAGACGGCGGCGGTGGAGGAGAAGATGAAAGTCTTGACGCCCGCGTCCAGCATGGCCCCCAGGAGATTCAGGCTGGTGGTCAGATTATGCTCGTAATATTTGCGCGGATCGGCGTAGGATTCGCCGACCTGAATGAGCGAGGCGAAATGGAGGACGGCGGCGAAGGGCCGGCGGGCCAGGACGGCGCGCACGGCCTCGGGATCGCGCAGATCGCCGACGACGAGCTCCGCCCCGGCGGCGAATTCGCGGCGGCCGCTGGAGAGGTTGTCGAAGACGACGACGGACCAGCCTTTGCGGCGGAGCTCCTTGACCGTGTGTGAGCCGATGTACCCGGCGCCTCCCGTGACCAGAACCGATTTCATCGCGATTCTCCCATGAGTCGCCGGGCCAGGCGCAATCCCTGCTTTTTCGTTTGAAATTCGTTATCGAGTTGGAGGCGATAAAGCTCCTTGAGGAGGGCGCCCAAGGGCGGACCGGGCGAAGCGCCCAGGGCGATCAGGTCGCGGCCCAGAAGCAGGGGCCGGATGGTGGCCTTGTTGATATCCAGGCGGCGGAACGTGTCGAGCAGCCAGCGGGCCTGGCGGTCCAGGCCGCGGACCCGGCGGCATCCCCGGCCGGCGCGGTCGGCGGTGTCCAGAAAGGCGCACAGCTCAATTTCGCCGTTGGAATCGGCCGCCAGCCGGTTGAAGGCCTTGCGCGTCACTTCGACGCGGTGGGCCCACAATTCACCGGGCCGATGGTGGGTGCGGATCAGCATGAGGGCGGTCTTCCGCACATCATAGCCGTTCCAGGAAAAGATCTTGAACCGCAGGAAGGCGGCTTTGGCGATCTTCTCGCCGGCCATGTCGTGACCGGCGCTGGTGATGACCATGCGGCCCTTCTTATGCTCCCAGGCCGTCGTTTCGGCCTTGCCGGCGTCGTGGTAGAGGGCGGCCAGGAGGAGGGCCAGGGCGCGGGCAGGCTCGAGCCTGCCGATCGCCGCCAGGCGGCGGGCCTGGTCGACGGTGAGCATTGTGTGGTGCCAGACCGTATGATGGCCGAAATCATCCTTCTCCGGGTGGAAGACCGAGTCCTGGATGACCAGGGCCAGGGCGTAAAGCTCGGGAAAAAGCGTGCGCAGGGCGCCCAGACGGAAGAGCTCCTCCAGTCCGACGGAGGGTTTATCGGCCAGGAGGAGGATCTTGAACAGCTCATCGTTGATCCGTTCGACGCTCAGGCCCGACAGATCGATCGCCGGACCCAGGGCATAGAGCGCCGGGTCGAGGCGGAAGCCGAGGACCGCGGCGAAGCGGGCGGCCCGCAGGACGCGCAAGGGGTCCTCCGGGAAAGCCGCCGGATCGGTCATCCTCAGGATTTTATCCCGGATGTCGCGGCGTCCGCCGAAAGGGTCGACAAGCTCTCCATCGGACAGGCGGACGGCCAGGCTGTTGCAGCGGAAATCGCGGCGCCGGAGATCCTCGGCCAGGGGCAGCTCCGGATCGGCCTTGACGATAATGTCCCGATGCTTGCGCGTTCCGCTGCCTTCGGTCCGGTCGGCGCGGGGCAGAGCGACGTCGTAGGTCCGTCCCTTGCGGGTGAACTTGACGACGCCGAAGCTGCGGCCGACCACGTCGATTTTTCCATGAGGGGAGAGAGCCTCGACAAGGACGCCGAGGGGACGGTGGGCGACGAGGAGATCGACTTCCGCGGCGGGCTTTTTTCGCAACAGGTCGCGGACGAAGCCGCCCACGGCATAGACGTCGCCCTTGAACAGGCGCACGAAGAGCGCCCGGTCGGGGAACGCGGGGTCGATTTTCGGCATGGACGCGGGGCTATTATACATGAATTCGCCGCCTTGTCCCGCTCGCTCGATTCGTGTAGACTGGTTTTTTGCCAAGGATGATCGCGATGCTCAAACGATATCGGCTTTCCGTACTATCCGTCTTCCTGATCGCCGCCGCGGCTGCCGCGGGCCAAAAGGCCGATCTGGAGGTTATCCTCCGCGAAAAATACGCCGATGCGCCGACCCTTCAGGGGGTCACGCTGGTCTTCGTCCTGGACATCCGGAACACGACCGGGGCTGTCGAACGGCTGTCCCGCTATGATTACCGCCTGGTCGTCGGCCAGTCGGAATACCTTAAACTGGAGACGACCCTGGACGCTCCGATCGCCGTCCCGGCCAAGGGCGAGATTTCGATCGCCCTGCCGGTCAAGTTCACATACGCGTATCTTTATGCCGCGGTGGCCGAGGCGGCGGGCAAGGACCGCCTGGCCTGCAATCTCGTGGGCGGGATGGTCTTCCAGGACGAACGGAAGCGGGAGAAGCGGATTCCCATGGCCTTCAGCGGCGATTTCCCCGTCTTCAAAGGATTTGACGCCGGCAGCATCGGCTTTGAGGCCCGGGCTCTGACCATGGGCGGCGCCGACATCACTTATAATGCAGTGTTGCGCAATCCGAACGGGTTCGAGCTACGGCCTCGGAAATTGACTTATAAAGTGTTTGTGGCGGACAAGCTTATCGCCGAGGGGACGCTGACGGGCTTGCCGCCGATCCCCGAACGCGGCGAGACGGGTTTTTCCGTACCCCTGCTCCTGGATTTCTGGGAAATCGGGAAAGATGTTTTCCAGGCGCTGGAGAATCCGCCGGCGCCCGTCCGTCTCGAAGGCGAGCTGGAAGCGGAATGGGATTGGGGAAGCGTGCGGCTCCCCTTCGCCCAATCCGACAAAACGCCCGTGGTCAAAAAATAAAGCAGCCCGCCGGCCCGCTTAAAAAGGGTTCAGAACCAGTAGGCGATGCCCAGCGACATCTGAAGATTCCCCAGATCGAGAGGCTGAAATCCTACGAAATTTTTCATTTTAGACTTGGCCGAGCTGTATTTGAATTCTCCGGCCAGGGTCAGACGGTTTCCGATCGGCACTTGGAGCCCGCCGAAGAGCTGGTAGCCGAAGGCGATCCGCCCGAAATTCTCCCCCTCCATGGCGTCGACGGAATAAATGGGGAAGACTGCGACGTCGGGGTAGCCGGTTTCGGAATAGACGTGAGGATCACTGAAATCGACCAGATCGCCGGTCATGCGCAGGCTGTAGATGTATAGGCCGACGCCGCCGCCGAAGTAGGGGATGACCCTGACCCGGCGACCCAGCGGCGTGATCTTGATCGAAGCCTGGAGCGGGGTGACGGTGTAGCGCAGGCTGTGGCCGGGCGTGTAATCGCCCTGGAACGAAGTGGGGAAGGCGAAATCGCCGCCCTCGAGTTGGTAGCCGACGTAATTCTTGTAGACGCCGGACTTGCTCTTGTTGAAAGTGTCGAACGAAAACATCAGGCTCAGCTCGCGGGTCAGGAAGATCTCGTAATCGATGCCGAACGAGGTGTCTTGAAAATTGGTCCTTTTATAGCTCATATTGGCAAAGTCGGTCGTCCAGAAATCGCTCTTCATCGTGGGAAGATTGAAGCTGAAACGGACGGTCACGGTGTTGGCGGCGGCCGGAAGGGCCAAGCCGATGATTAAAAGGGCCGTGAGGGCGATAATTGTCTTCTTCATGGTGGCCTCCTACTCCCCGAATTACTGCAAACTCCATGCCAATACACCTCCCTTGACGGAGAGGCGAAGCCGGCCCGGGCTGTGGTGAAAAAAGGTCATTTGTCCTCTTTTCCTCTGCGCATTAGTGTAAAATAATTTCCGGATCGCGTCTATATGCGGCTAAGATATAACTTATCACCGATTGGCGCTTCCCCAGGTCATATAGGTGGAAACATGGTCATTCAAACCCGGATTATTCGCTTGCCCGCCGGTGCCCCCGACCCTGCCCCTCTCGACGAGATCTCCGCCATTCTCCGGTCGGGCGGAGTCATGGCCTATCCTACAGACACGTTTTATGGCCTGGGCGTGAACGCGTTCTCCGCCGCGGCCGTGGAAAAGATCTACGCCCTCAAACGGCGTGACCGGGGCAAGCCCTTGTCCATCGTTGTAGCCGATTCGGCCCAGGCCCGCAGCGTCGCCAAGGACTTGCCTCCGGCCCTGGATATCCTGGCCGGGGCGTTCTGGCCCGGCCCGCTGACCTTCGTCCTGAATGCGGCCCGCCTCTTTCCCCCGGAGATGCTGGGCGCCGGCGGCACGATCGCCCTGCGCGTTCCCGCCCTGCCCTGGCTTTGCGAACTGCTGCGGCGGACAGGATTTCCGGTCACGGCCACGAGCGCCAATCTTTCCGGGGATAACGAACTGGATGAACCCGATGAGGTCCGTCGTATATTCGAAGGCCGGACCGAACTCATTGTCGA
>PMCY01000324.1 GCA_003154255.1 Candidatus Aminicenantota bacterium
CGCATCATGAAACTCCTCGCCCTCGGGCCGGGCCGACGGGTCCTTTATCATAATGAAAACAGGCCGTTTTCTCAAGCCGGAACGATCGCGGCCATCAGGTGACCGCCCTGGACGTGATATCCGTGGATTGATTTGACTCGGACGACTCTCGCTCCGGCGGTATGAAGTTCCCTAGACTAGAATTGTAACGTTATAATTCTGATTTTATTTCAGGTGGTCGAAATATTTTTCTAGTTTTATTTTTTATTATGTTATATACTGTCACGCGTATTAATTATAATGTTATTATATGGAGAGCTGCCGGAGCTTCAGAATAAGCCCAATGACGTCTGGAGGAGCCCCGGAACGGCGAACTGGATGCCGGAAGGCGAGACATTCGGATGTCCCTGAAACAGAATAGGTTCCTCCATCAATTCAATTTTTCCCCTGTATTTAAGGTATCTCGCAATAATCCTGGCCCGTTCGACTGGAGGTGGAACGGGGCCCTCTTGGGGCCGCCGATCGCCGGCGTTTTTAAGAAAACTGGACGATCCAGCCGGGGCGAAATGTTTCGTCATTATAACATTATAAATAGCCACAGTTCAGGGACGAAAATAAATTTAACCTCTTTCCTATTAAATATAAGGTTGTAACTTGTGAATATATCAATAATGGCGTTAAATCTACTGGGATCGACAGAGCTTCAAAAAAGGGAGGATAGAAGCCGGTCCGCGTTCGGAACGGCGGACAGAACAACTGGAAGTGAGGCTGGCCAATGGTCATAAGACCGATCCAGCGCGTCCTTCTCATCAATCCGCCGTACACGTTCGCCACGTATCTCAACATCGATCGCAATGCCGGCACCATGCAGCATCCGGTCATCTCACTGGCGTCCCTCGCCGGCGCCGTGAAGGATATCTGCGACGTGAGAATATTGGATCTCGATGTGGAGCCGAGAAATCATGGGGAAAAATTGGCCGGCTCTATTCAAGAATTTAAACCCNNTCGTGGTGGCCGGAGGCGTTCATTCGACGACTCGCCCCGAGGAAGCCCTGGCCCATGAGGCCATTGATATTGTCGTCGTCGGAGAGGCGGATTTTTTCATTCGGGATTTCATTCAATCCCCGGAACCGACCGGTCTCAAGGGAGCCTATTTCAAGCGGGAGGGCCGGATTATTTTCAACGGCCGGCGGGATTTGATCGACGATCTCGATCGATTGCCGTATCCCGCTTGGGAATTGTACGATTTAAAGAAATATCGCGCCTCTCGGCTCATCGAGCGATATTCTCCCGGCGGCTTGCTGGAAACCAGCCGGGGATGTCCGTTTTCGTGTGAATTCTGCAACAAAAAAATATTCGGCACGTCGTGGCGGAGGAAAAGCGTGGAGCGGGTGTTGGCCGAATTTCGGTTCATGAAAGAAGTCGGTTTTAAGGAAATCCATATCGAGGACGACGGCTTCACGACGGACTTGGAGAGAGCCAAAACCATTTGCCGGAAACTGATCGAAGCCAAAAGCCATATGCCCTGGACTTTGATCAACGGGATCAGGGTCGACCAAGCGGATGAAGAATTGTTCGGCCTGCTCAAGGAAGCCGGTTGTTACCAAGTGGCCTTCGGCATCGAGTCGGGCGACGATCGCGTGTTGAAACGCATTCACAAAGGCATTAGCGTCTCTCAGATCGAGAGGGCCGTCGAGCTGGCGGCCAAAGCCAAGCTGGAAACCTTCGGATTTTTCCTGTTCGGATTGAGCGGAGAGACGGAAGAATCGATGATTCGGACCATCGATTTGGCCCGCCGGCTTCCCTTGACCATCGCCAAGTTCGGCATCACCACGCCCTATCCGGGCACGCCTTTATTCGAACACCTGGAAAGTCAGGGCAAGATCCTCAATAAAAACTGGCGAGATTATCTGATCCACAATGATCGCAAACGCATTTTTATTCATTCGGATGTCAGCTGGGAGTTGATCCATAAATATTATCTCAAGGCTTATCGGGAGTTTTATTTTCGTCCCAAGCAGTTCTATCGGCAATTTTTTTCTTCGCTGCGGGACGGGATTCTGATCGATAAGATCTCCTATTTATTTAAAACAAAATGGATTTGAGGCCTGTTCGGGATCGGATGCAGTCAGCCGAAAAAATCAAGATGATGAATGAGCAGCCATGAAGACGCATTACATCATGATCGTTTTATGGGTTGCCCTGGGCGCGATCCTGCTTCCTTTGTTCCTGCCGCTCCTGAACGCCGACGGGACGTCTTATATCTCCATCGCCAACCAGTATTGGCGGGGGAACTGGGGCCAGGCCGTCAACGGTTTCTGGGGACCCCTGTTGTCCTGGCTCCTCATCCCGTTCCTTGCCGCCGGAGTGGCCTCCGTGACGGCGGCGAAAATCGTTCTGCTTTTAGCCGGGATCCCGATGATCTTGGCCTTGCGCCGGATCGCCGCCGAACTCGACCTCGGGGAACCCCTGACGACGATGCTCTTGATCGCCGCCATTCCCATCGGGGTTTATATGGCCTTGTGCATGATTACCCCGGATTTTCTGGTGGCGGTCATCCTTTTGGTCTATTTGGCCGTTTTTCTCCGGTCGGGATTTCCCCGGAGCTTGGCCGAAGGGGCATTCTGCGGGCTTCTTGGCACTTTGGCCTATTGGGCCAAACCATACGCGTTTTTTTTCTTCCTGGCGCATTTCCTGGGTTTCAGCTTCGTCCGGTTTTGGTTTCGACGGAAGGGCGTCGAACGGCGCCGATTCCTGGCCGCCGTCCTGGCCGGCGCGGCCGTTTTTGCGGTGCTGAGCGGGACGTGGATTGGAATCATCTCCCATAAATACGGGCGCCCCCTCATCAATTCGGCGTCCAAGATCAATTGGTCTTATCTCCGGCCGGGATCGCCCGGCCAACCCGTTCTGACCCAAGGCTTCCTGCCTCCGCCCAATAAAACCGCCATCAGCGCATGGGAAGATCCGACCTTGATTTCCGTAACGGAATGGAGCCCCCTGCAATCTTCTCGGGACTTCGTCTATTATCTCGGGCTTGTCAAAACAAATGCGACGAATCTCTATCGCAGCCTGGTCGATTTTTTCCCTTTGGCTCCTCTCGTCCTTCTGGGGGGGGGCGTCGTCGCCGTTTTCCGGGGCTTCGGCCGCAGAGCCTCTACCCGGGCGATTCGTATCGGCATGTTGACGTTGACCCTGGCCCTCTATTCGGCGGGGTATGCCTTGGTCCTCGTCGAGGAGCGCTATCTCTGGATCGATTGGTATCTCGTGCTCCTGATTCTGGGGGGGCTTATCGCCGCGATTCCCTGGAAGAGCCGCTGGAAAGTATGGGGTCGGACGGCCTCGGCCGTCGTCCTGTTCGGCGCCTTTCTGGTCCTTCCAATTCGATTCTTCGGCCAATCGCGGACAATTTCGGCTTCGGACACTCGAATGTCGGCACGCGAAGTGCATGAGATCGCCAAGATCCTTAAGTCCCGTTTCGGCATCGCGGGTTTGACGGCTTCGAACAGAAATTGGAACGAAATGCTGTTCATCACGACGTTTAACCATGGGCAGTATTTCGGACAGATCAAACCGACGTGGACCTCGGCCGAGCTTGAATCGGCTCTGCTCCGGAATCGGATTCGCTATTTTTTCCTCTGGCGGGACAACGACCCTCTCTTCGATTTTTTAAACGGCTACATCGAAGTGACCCACGGAGAGATTCCCGGACTCAAGGTCTTCCTAATGAAAAAAAAGATCAAAAGTCGAATGGCGGCAGCCCCGGGATCTGGAAAGGCCCTCCATGCTTTTTTATAAAACCGATAAAAATGGTCGATCCCCGAGCTGTTCAGCGAGAATCGATAATAAGGATTTCCGCCTTGGACATCTTCAGGTTCCGCCTCTGGTGGCCTATTAAATTCAGAAGTTCTTTCAAAACGGCGGTTTCATGCTCATCATTCTGCAACTTTGGATTATTGAACAGGTCGCGAAGGACGACTTCCAACCCTTCGATCGGTGTACCGATGGGAAGCATCAGCAGAAAACGGGCCGGCGCAATTTCTATCAGTTTAAGCCAGGATATTTGTTTCAAGGCCTTGCTGGGCCCGACGACAATCAAGGATTCACCGGGAGCCATTTCGACAAGCTCCACGGGTTTGAATCGCTTCATGTCGGTCCCCATCACGGCCGCCGTGACCTTGACCACGGCCCGCGTCCGATCGGGATCAATCCCCGCCAACTGGTCCAGGATACGCACCGGCAGCGTCATCGTCACGGCCCGGCGGGGCTCCTGAAATTTCGGAGGCCTCCCTCCGCCCCCCTTTTTATTAATTTTTGTCGCCATTTCTACATAATATAAAAAAAAAAGAAATTTTTCGACTTTAAAATAATATTTTCGCCTCGGCCCCCGAAACGAAAATCCATCCCCCGAGGCCGGAAAGGGGAGGGGCCTCGGGCCGGCTCCTCAGGCGGTGTCGATGATGAGGATTTCAGCTTTGGACATGCTGCGGGAACGCCTCGTATGGCCGATGACGTTCAGCAATTCCTGCAGGATGGCGCACTCGCGTGCGTTGTTTTTCACGGCCGGATCATTGAACAAGTCGCGGAGGGCGACTTCCAAGGCCTCGATGGGCGTGCCGGAGGGGATGGCCAGAAGGTAGCGGGCCCGGGTGATTTCGATCATCGTCAGCCAGGGGATTTGTTTCAAGGACTGATTGGGGCCGACTACGATCAGGGATTGGCCGGGGGCCATTTCCACCAGCTCGACGGGCTTTAAGGCCACTTCCCTTCTGCCGGATATGGCCTCGGTGACCTTGACGACGGCCCGCGTGCGATCCGGGTCGATCTGGGCGAGCTGTTCCAAAATGCGGTTTGGAAGGGTCATCGTCACCGGATGGCGCGGCTCCTGGAATTTTGGAGGCCGTCCTCCGCTTTTGGAGTTGCCTTTTACGCCCATAGACGCATTATAAAGGAATTCTTGCCATGTTTCAACATTATAAATAGCTTTATTTCAAAGCTTGCTTGCGATTTGGCCCCATCCAAGGAGAGCGCGTTTTTTGCGATTTAAATTTTCATAAAGACGACTGTTTATGTAAAAATACCGAGGAGAAAATCCTCCTCGTCTGATCCCTTGTATTATCAATATGCAACATTAATACCATGATAATTCCAGGTCAACCGGCAACGCGGCCAGGCCTCGGGGGCGCTGATTTCCGTTTTATGTTTTCACGAAAAATGGGAATTCGGGAAAGAATCCGGAGGGCAAAAATGCCTCTTGCATTTGCATGTTAATATGTTAAAATATTTTTCTTTTTACTTATCAATGTTGAAATGGAGGTTCCTTTTGAAAAAGACCATTATCGTTTATTGTTTGATCGCCGCGGCTGGTTTGATTGCGGCTCCTCGTCTCTCGGCCCAGAGCACCGGAACACTCCAGGAAGTGACGTTCTCTCAGGCTGAAGGCAAGACCGTGTTTCTGATCAAGGTCGACGGCGAATTCACTTATGAGACGTCCTCCCTGACAATGCCCCGCCGCCTGATCATCGACCTGACGCCGGTGGA
>PMCY01000198.1 GCA_003154255.1 Candidatus Aminicenantota bacterium
TTTTTTTTAGGCTTCCACAGACGCATCGATGTCTTCGCCCCCCGGCGAGTTGAGCTACGCGTCGGAAGCGGGAATGGGGAGTCGGTCGGACTAATTTCGGTTGACAGATCAATCTTCGCGTAGTTAACTTATTCTTATATAAGCAGGTGGGAGCCGGCTCATGAAGTGTCCGGAATGCCGGACGGCTTGTCCCGACGGTTCGACATATTGCCTCTCCTGTGGGGCCAGGATCCCGGCCAAGGAAAGCGCAGATCCGTCAACAAATCAAGGGAGCGCCGCCCGCTGCTCCCCGATTATTTCCCCCGAGGAGGGGACGCGAACATTCGACGAAGATTCGCCGGCCATCGCCCTGGCGCCGGGCGCTGTTTTCGCCGGGCGCTACCATATCATTGAGGAGCTGGGCCGGGGCGGCATGGGCTGCGTCTATCGCGTTTTCGACAAGACGCTCCAGGAAGACATCGCCCTCAAGTTCATCAATCCCGAGATCGCCGCCCGCAAGAGAACCCTCGAACGGTTCAGCCGCGAGCTCAAGACGGCCCGCAAAATCGTCCACAAAAACGTCGGCCGCGTTTTCGAGCTTGAGGAGCGGGAGGGGGTCCATTTTATTTCCATGGAATACGTCCGAGGCGAAAACCTCCAAAGGCTGCTCAGCAGGGCCGGCCCTCTCAGTCTGGGAAAAACGCTCCGCGTCGCCGACCAGGTCTGCGCAGGCCTGTCGGAAGCGCATGCCTTGGGCATCGTCCACCGCGATTTAAAGTCCCAAAATATTATGATCGACGAAAGGGGCAACGCCCGAATCATGGACTTCGGGATCGCCCTGACCCCGGAAATGCCCCGCGACACCCCCGCGGGCGGGGTGGTCGGCTCGCCCGAAACGATGTCGCCCGAACAGGCCGCCGGCGGCCCGGTCGACGCACGGACCGACATCTACGCGCTGGGAATTGTCTTCTACCATATGGCCACCGGAGAGCTGCCCTTCAAGGCCGACTCCTTGTCCGTCCTTCTCAAGAAGCACAAGACCGAGCTGCCCCGCGATCCGCGGGCCCTCAACCGGCAGATCCCCGAAAGCCTGAGCTGCCTGATCCTCAAATGCCTGGAGAAGGATCCCGCCCTGCGTTTTCAGAATGTCGGCGAGATCCGTGCCGAGCTCGAGCGTATCGGCGAGGACAACGAAATCATCGTCGGGATCGAAGGGAACAGGGCTGCGGACCATCGTACCGACATAGGGATTCTTCCGTCCCGGCTGCTGCGGAAGAATATCGCCGTGCCGGCCTTCGCCCTGCCGGCCGCTGTTTTTATCGCGGCGGCGGTAGTCACCTGGCTCCTCCTCCGCCCGGGCCGGCCAGCGGCAGGCGACCCCGGAAAGACGGCCATCGCCGTCCTGCCCGTGATCATGCCGTCGGATCTCGAGGGCGTCCGCCAAAGCTTGAGCGGAGACGTCATTTCCGAGCTCAGCCGCACGCTCACCGATGTCCGCATCACGCCTTCCCACTCGATGTGGCTTTACAAGGACACGACCAAACCCTTGAAACAGATGGGAGCGGAATTGAACGTCGAATACGTTCTCAAGCTCTTCCTGCGGCATGCTGGACCGGGCTTTATGGCCTTGGTCGAATTAAGCACGGTGAGCAGCGACGCCGTCTATATTTCCTGGAAAGAAGCCTATGACGCGATATCCCAGATCCAGGAGCGTCTTCCTCAATCCCTAGCTCAAAAGCTTAAGCTCACGCTGCCGGTCCGTGGAGCGAAGAAGATACCTGGCCCGGCGTATATGTCCTATTTGAATGGTTGGGAAGCCGAGCGGAAATACCGAAATTTCGTCCAATCCGAAGACTTCGAAACGGCTCGGGCCCGGTATCAAGACGCCATAGCCTCAGCCGGCCCCGCAAGCCTCGCCAAAGCCTACGTTGGGCTCGGCGACATTTATCAGGAACGCTTTTTTTCTCCCGCGGGGGATCGCAATCCCAATGATTTCTACCTGATGAGACTTGCGTACGAGAAAGCCTACGACCTCGATCCCAAGCTGGCCGAAGCAAACGTCGGCCTGGCCTGGACCCACTTTTTCAAGAAAGACAATGAAAACGCGGTCAAGTACTATCGAGAGGCTCTTCGCTTGGAGCCCAACAATGCTGAAGCCCTTTTCAATTATGCTTCGTTCCTTAGGGACATAGGGCTTTTCGATCAGGCCGTGCCTTTCTTTAAGAAAGCTTGCGAGATCGACCCCCTATGGATGGAATATGTCAATCAAATGGCCCGCTGCCGGATGATGCGAGGCGACTTCGAAGGGGCGATAAATGACATCCAGTCCGGTCTGATAAAGGACCCCGAAAACACCCCCCTCAGGCTGCTCCAGGCACGCCTCCAAATCATAACGGGAAAGATCGACGAAGCCTCGACCCTCATAGAAGCCGTGCGCAAAGCCCGCCCCGAACAGGAGGGAATTCCGCGCCTGATGGCTCTGATTCCGGCCATCCGAGGGAAAAAGAACGAAGCGCTCGACCTTTTGAAAAGCTATGATCCCGTCCGATATTCTGCATCTTTCTCCGTCGTCTACTCGATGTTGGGGATGAAGGACGAAGCCGTGGCCAATATCCAGGAAGCGATAGACCATGGCTTCGAGACAGCCGGCACTTACCAATATCCCTATCTGTATTTGAAGAATTGCCCTTTCTTCCGAAACCTACAGAGTGATCCGCGCTTTCAAGGCATCCTGGCCAATGCGGAAAGAGAGTATCAGGTCAACCTTAGGCTTTATGGCTTCCCGAAGGAGATGACTTAAAGCCGGGTCATTCCGGTCCATCATGAGAGTGACATGAGGAGACGCCTTGGTTATCAAGAAACAACCGGGCGCGGGTGCGCCCGGATCACATAAATAATTTCCATTCCGGAGGGGGAACCATGAACATTCGGAGACGTGTCATCGGAGCCGTTTTTGCCCTCGTCGTTCTTTTATCTTGCTTTTCGGGGGGGGCCGCGGGCCAGACCGTTCCAGCTTCTCCAGTCAACGCGACCTTGGATCCGCAGCTCACCAAGGATCCCAGACCCCAGATCCAGATCTTCTGGGAGCCGGCGGAATCGGCTTGGAGACAGCCGAGCAAAGATCAAGCCTTCTTTACCATCAATTCTCTGATGCAGAAAATCAGCGCTATTCCTGCAAATACTCCGCTCACTCCGGCCATGGTCAAACAGATCACCGCAATCTATGGTCCGGATGGAAATTTGACCGGCTATGATGGTTCGACATATCAAGGCAGCAAGGAAATCGCTCTCTATTTAGAACAGCTCCTTTGCTGTCATCAGGTAAGCAACCTAAAGATCGAGATCAAGCTTGTCTATGTTAAAGAATTCACCGACAGACTTTATTCTCCCAGAGTTCAGCCTACAGATATCGTCCACACCCTCTATTATATTCTTTCGAATTCTTACATGATGGACGGGCATCGTGTCGTTCCCCCCGGATCTACGATTTGCGCCCATCAGACGGGGTGCTCTTGCCGATAAGGTGACGCAATCCGGGAAAAAATCCAAAGCGCTTCGACGGAGCAGCGTTCTGAAAGCTCTATAGCCGAAACTATAAACGGGGCGGCGTCGGCCTTCCGCGGGAACTGTTCCGCAAGGAAGTCCGAATCTTGCGCCCGGATTTCGCCCGGACCGAAACCGTTTTCTAGACCACCGCCTTCATCAGCCAGCGGTGGAGAGGCAGGATGGCCTCAAATTTTTCCATGGAAAAGCCAAGGAGCTTCTCAGTATAGAATTCGAGCGGGATCTTTCCCTCCCAGCCCGTATAAAGGCCATTGTTAAGGAGCATATCGGCGTTAGGATGGGCGGGGTCAAAGCCTGCTGGGATCCGTTTATAATGGCGGCCGCCCATTTCGTAGCCGGCCGCCGTCAGGGCTTTGACGATAGCGGTCAGCTCGCAGCCGGACTTGGGATGAACGGCAGCCCGGCGGAAACGCTCCATAACCTTGTTCGGGAACATGTACAGGCCACCCCCAATCATCAGGTCGGGCGGCTCCAGGTGGAAATAGAATCCGGCCGCCTCCAGGCGCGCCTTGGGCCCTTCCCACAGATAAAGCCCCAGGTTTGTCTTATAGGGTGTCGGGTCAAGGCTGAAACGCGTGTCCCGGTTGATCCTGAAAATGCTCTTATTGACCTTGGGAATGGCCATGATCCTGGGGATCTCGGGCCGCAAGCGCGCGCCCATAGCCTCGATATAAGCCCGGGCCGGGGCCATGACATCGGACTCGTAGACATCGCGGTGGGCCTCGAACCAGGTCCGGTTGTTGTGATCGGCCAGGTCTTTGAAGAACTTGACGGTCTGCTTGGTGAATCCTTTAAAAGTTCCGGTTTCGCTCATGAGGTGGTCTCCTTTGCGCCATTCTATTCGAGAAAAGAAATGCAGTAAACTCAAAGGTCCTAATCGCCGCCGCCAAGAAGTTCATCGAGCGGATTAAGGCGGCCCAGGCCGAAAAAAATATTTATTTTTAGTTAAAAAGGGGGACACAGTATTGTGTCCCCNNCAGCCCTCCCCCGCCGCCGAGACCACCTGGAGTCCGCCGCAGGTGATGTCCCCCGCCGCATAGACGCCTTCCAGATTCGTCCGCTGGAAGCGATCGACGGCGACGCACTGTTTATGGTCGAGGGTCAGCCCGGCCTTGATAAACAACGGCCCGGTCGGGACTTCGCGGAATATGAAGACGCCGGCCACGTCGAGCGAGTCGTCCCCCCGTTCGGTCGCCAGGGCTATTTTTTCCACGGCGTTTTTGCCGATAATTTCCTTGATTTCAGATTTTCCATAAATCTGGATCCCCCTCTTTTCGGCCCGGACGAAGGCTTCCTCGAGTGAGGCGGGGTTCTTGATTTTGCCCGGAATCCAATGGACCCGGACGCCCATCTGCTCCAGGGCGAAAATATCCTCCACGGCCTCTTCGGAATGGCCGTAAGCGGCGACATCGCGTTCCTTGTAAAGGGGGCCGTCGCAGGTTGCGCAATAGCTGACCCCGAACCCGAGCAGGCGCTCCTCGCCGGGGATCTGGCGGTCCCTGGCCAGGGGCTTTCCGGTGGCCAGGATGACGGCCCGCGCCTCGATGAAGGCGTCGGTCGTGGAAACGAATTTCGGATCGGTGGAGAGCGACAAGGCGATGGTGTCGCCTGGGACGAACTCGGCCCCGAAATGGGCGGCATGGGCCCGGAAGGAATCCAGGAGCGTCTTGCTGTTGATGGAGATATGGCCCGGAAAATTCTCCAGGTCATATCCAAAGGCCAGGCGGGAGGAGGCCCGCTCGCCTTCCAACACCAGCGTTTTACGACCGGCCCGGGCCGTATAAATGGCCGCGGTCAGGCCGGCCGGCCCTCCGCCGATGACGAGGATGTCGGCTTTGTAGCTTTCCATCGATGGGGCTCCTTTAGGACTTCTTTCATTATACAGGAATGCCGATCCAAGGGAGTCCGGATTAAAAGGTCGGCGGGTCCCGCGGTTGACAGCCGGGGGCGAAGCGGTTTACAGTCTCTGCCATGAAAACAGCGCTCGCCGGGATGAGGCCGCGCCGGCTGGCCTTCCTCGGCGCCGCCCTGCTCGCGGCGTACGGAGCGGCGGCGGCCTATGATCCCCGTATCGATCATATCACCGCCCGGGCGGAAGGACTGTTCATGACCGTCTCCGTCCGTTCGCTCGACTATTCCGGAGATGTGCGCCGCGACCTCACCCTCTGGCATATCGAAAAAGCGTTTTTCGTCCCCCGCCTCGGCGGCGCCTGGACCGCGGATTTCGGAGTGGGTATCGGCGGGAAAACCGCCTACGGTTCCTGGGAAGTCCGCTATTCCCTGGCCCTGCCCCCGGCCACGGTCGGCGGCGAATCGCACACCCTGCAAATGCATAACCTGGAGATCAACGGGCGTTCGTTCTTCGTGAAGAACCCAATATATCATCCCTACGGCCTGCTCGGCATCGACCTCAGCATGCTGAAGATCACCAACGGCTCGTACTACCACGGGGATCGGCTGACGGCGATCTACGCCGGGGGCGGGATCAATGTGGGCGGCGGGCTCATGGTCGACCTGAACGCCAAGACATTCATCGCTCTGGAGGCCCTCTACCGCTTCACCGTCTATCTCTATGCCTACGGCCAGGGCAAGGGCCGGGATATCAACTACATGCACGTCGGGACGATGGACGGAGCGCCCCTGGGGCGGCTTTTGCGGACGACGGGGCTGGGGCTGTCGCTGAGCCTGGGTTTCGTTCTTTGAACCTCGGCCCGAACGGAATTATCTGACCTGATCCACGTTTCAATCCACCCCCCCGGGGTTGTTATTGACAAGCGGGAGGCATCCTTCTATAGTGCCTCAAAGGATGACGGCATGGAAGATCGGATGACCCTGGCCAAACTTGAAGCTCTGGTCGGCGCGGAGCTGGATGTATCCGCCTGGCTCCTCATGACCCAGGAACGGATCAACGCCTTCGCCGAATGCACCGAGGACCGCCAATGGATCCACGTGGACGCCGAACGGGCCGCTCAAAGCCCGCTGAAAAGCACGGTGGCTCACGGCTTTCTAGTCCTGTCCCTCCTGACCCACTGGGACGCGGCCATCGAGATTTTCAGCAAGGGCTATAAAATGGTCGTCAATTACGGCCTGGAGCGCGTGCGTTTTCTCAACCCGGTCCGGCCGGGCGACCGCATCCGGAACCGGGCCGTGCTGAGTGAAGTCAAAGCCAAGGGATCGTCGCGCATCCTGGTCAAAGTCGCCAATACCATCGAGATCGAGGGCGGCGAGAAGCCGGCCCTGACCGCTGAGACCATTGCGATCTTCTTTATTTAAAGCTCGTTGCGAAACGCGCCGGCGGGAGCATCAGGACGGCCTTTAAAAAATCGCTTGCGTTAAAAAGGAATCGCGGGTATATTATCTTCTTAACATCTGGTAGGAAAAGCCAGCCATTTCAGATTGTTCGCCAACCGTTTGACTGACCCAAACCCCCAATGTTGAAATCAAGTTTGAAGGATGACTTATGCGTTTTGAAGAACTGAACCTCGATTCCCGGCTCCTGCGCGCCATCGCCGACCGGGGCTACACCGAGACGACCGACGTCCAATCCCGGACTCTGGCCGTCACCCTGCCGGGCGGCGACGCCGCCGTCCAGTCCCAGACCGGGACGGGCAAAACGGCCGCGTTTCTGATCACCATTTTTTCCCGGCTCCTCCAGGACGGGCGCAACAAGGCGCTCATCATCGCACCGACCCGCGAACTGGCCATCCAGATCGAAGGCGAAACGGAAGCGCTCGGCCGCAATCTGGGCCTGCGCTACGGCGCCTTTTACGGCGGCGTGGGCTATGACCGCCAGGAAGCCCTCCTGCGCAAGGGCGTCGACATCGTCATCGGCACGCCCGGACGCCTGATCGACTTCGAAGAAAAGGGCCTGCTGAAGCTCGGCGAATACAAGATCCTCATCATCGACGAAGCCGACCGCCTCTTCGACATGGGCTTTCTTCCCGACCTGAAGAGACTCTTCAAGAAGATGCCGGCTCCCGGCGCCCGGCAGAGCCTGCTGTTCAGCGCCACACTCAACCGGGTCTCCCGGCAGATCGCCATGCTGTACATGAACCTGCCGGAGTTCATCGAGCTCACTCCGGACCAGGTCACGGTCGAGGCCATCACCCAGGAGCTCTACCAGGTCAAGAGCCATCTCAAGCTCAACCTCCTGCTGGGCATCCTGAAAGCCGAGGCTCCGAAAAATGCCCTGATCTTCACCAACATGCGCTATTCCGCGGCCCGCCTGGCCCGCAAGCTTTCGCAAAACGGCCTCCGCGCCCAGTACTTGACGGGCGACCTGGCCCAGAGCCAGCGCATGCGCGTCATGGATGACTTCTCCGAGGGCAAGTTCCCGATTCTGGTGGCCACGGACGTGGCCGCCCGCGGCCTGCACATCGACGGACTGGAAATGGTCGTCAATTACGATCTGCCCCAGGACCACGAGAACTACGTTCACCGCATCGGCCGCACCGGCCGGGCCGGACTGACAGGCAAGGCCGTCTCGCTGGCCTGCGAGAAATTTTCCGAAAATCTCTACCCCATCGAACGATACATCGGGATGACCATTCCCGAGAAGAAGGCCACGGCGGCTCTCTTCGCCACCGACCGCAGCATCGAATTCGAATCCAAATCCCCGTCCAGGGATGCGCGCGGCCGCGACGACCGGGGAAACCGGGGCGGACAGGGCGGACGCGGCGGGCGCAGCAACAGCGGCCGCAGCGGATCCGGCCGCGGCCAAGGCTCCTCCGGCGGCGGATCGCGGCGCCCCGTTCATAACGCGCCGTACGGCCGGCCCGCGGTCCAACCGCTCGCCTGATTCCCGCCCAGCCTCCTTCTTGACAGGCCGTCGACGGCGGTCTTATAGTTGCGGCGACGTTTTCGCTGGAGGTCCGCTCATGAACGCCATGAATCGCCGCAACGCTCTCAAGACCCTGGGATCGGTGGCCGTCGGGAGCGCCTTTGCCGTGAAGGCTCCGGCTTCTCCCCTGCCGCAAACCGCGCCGGCCCCCCATCGCGCTCTCGACAGGCCCTTGACGGCCGTCGTCCTGGGCGCCGGCAATCGCGGCAACGTCTACGCCGGATACGCCGCTCTCCATCCCGAGGAGCTCAAGATCGTCGGCGTGGCCGAGCCCGTGGCCCACAAGAATGAACGCTTCGCCAAGAAATACGGCATTCCCGACGAGCACCGCTTCGTCACCTGGGAGCACGCCCTCGACATTCCCAAGTTCGCCGATCTGGTCTTCGTCACGATGCCGGACCGTCTGCACTATCTCCCGGCCATGAAGGCCATTGAGACCGGCTACGACGTCCTCCTGGAAAAAGCCATCGCCCAGAGCTGGAAGGAATGCCGCAACATCCTCGTCCAGACCAGGAAATACGACAAGATCGTGGCCGTCTGCCACGTCCTCCGTTACACCCCGTATTTCCTCAAGCTGAAGGAGCTTTGCGACAACGGAACGATCGGCGACATCGTCAGCATCCAGCACATGGAGCCGGTCTGGCATATCCACATGTCCCATTCCTTCGTCCGGGGGCCGTGGCGCAATTCGATCGAATCGACGCCCATGATCCTGTCCAAATCCTGCCACGATCTCGACATCCTGCGCTGGATCGTCGGCCGGCCCTGCCGCCGCGTCCAGTCCTTCGGATCGCAGTCCATGTTCGTCGCCGAGCGGGCCCCCAAAGGGAGCACCCTGCGCTGCACCGACGGCTGTTCCGTCGAGGCCGACTGCCCCTACTCCGCGCTCAAGATTTATCTCGGCGGACCGACCTGGCTGGGCCATCTCAACCTCAAAACCGGTTCGCCGGAAGAGATCCGGCAGGCCCTCCAGACGGGACAATACGGCCGCTGCGTCTATCGCTGCGACAACGACGTCGTCGACCATCAGGTCGTCAACATGGAATTCGAGAGCGGGATTACGGCCGCTTTCAATATGGAAGCGATGACCTCCTACGCCGGCCGCCGGACCCGCATCATGGGAACCAAGGGCGATCTCGTCGGCGACGAGGNNGCGTCCATGGAGAGCCATCTCATGGGCTTCGCCGCCGAGGAGAGCCGGGCCGCGAACAAGGTCGTAGAAACCAGGATCGAGGCGGCCGTTTGAACGCGGCAGGGCGGGCGGCTTTGGCGGAGGCCGTCCGGGCCGAGGCCCGGGCGGGCTTTGACGATGCCCGGGGCAGCCACGATTGGGACCATACCGAACGCGTGCTTCGTCTCTGCCTGCGCATCGGAAAGCGGGAGAAGGCCGATCTCTTCGTCATGAGTCTGGCCGCCATCNNGTCGTCCATTGCATCGCCGCCCACCGCTACCGCAAAGCGGTCAAGCCGGAGACGCTCGAAGCCCGCGTTCTTTTCGACGCGGACAAGCTCGATTCGATCGGGGCCGTGGGAATCGGGCGCGCTTTTTTATTCGCCGGCGAGGTCGGGGCCCGCCTGCACGACAAGGATATCGACGTCGAAAAGACGAAGCCCTACACGAAAGACGATACGGCCTATCGTGAATTTTTGGTCAAGCTGCGTCACATCAAAGGCCGCATGACGACGGCCGAAGGCCGCAGGATCGCCCGCGAGCGCCACGCCTTCATGGCAGGATTTTTTGCCCGCCTGAACAGGGAAACGACGGGAACCCTTTAGAAAATGCCGGAGCGGAAATTATTTCAGGGCCTTCTTAGCGGCGATCAGGAGAACCGCATTCTCGATGCGCAGGACGCGGGTCTCGACTTTCTTGGCCGCGACGATCCAGTCCACGTAGGCCTTTTTGCGGCTATAAGCGAATTCGTCCCAGACCGCCTTGGCGGTCTTGTTTTTCCCCAGTGCCTTGGCCAGATCCGGAGGAGCTTCGATCAGGCGCGGCCCCGCATCGGGTTCGACGATGACGGTGACGCGGTCGCCGACCTTGACCTTGGCCTTGTCCCGGATCGACTTGCCGACAACCAGGAAGTGCTGGCCGTCGCCGTCGGGCATCAGTGAGCTGCGGAACTCCGCGCCGTTGACCGCACCCTTGACCTTGACTTGTCCGCCCTTGCCGAAATGCTTCTCTACGTCGAACGGGACTTTGACGAACGTCCAGGTGCCGACCCCCTCGAAACGGGACAGCTTCGCTCGGAATTCCCTTTTAGCCATGACTCGCTCCCTCGGATTCTCTCATCATAAATATTTTCGTAAAAAAAGCAATGGGGGTCCCATCGGGTCGGGCCCGGCCCTCCTCCCGCTTGAATTCCCGCCGCGCCGTTTCTATAATCGTCGCGCCGGAAGGAGCCGGCAACCGTGTTCGATTCCTTGTCCGACGCATTCGTCCAACGCCGTCCACGGCGCGCCTTCGCCGTGCTGACCCCGCTGTTCGGCCTCCTTTATGTGTTCGTCACGCCGCCGTTCCAGTCCCCCGACGAACCCCAGCATTTCTACCGCGCTTTCCAGATTTCGGAACTCGGACTCATCGGCCGAAAGACGCCGGGAGAGGCGGGGCCGCGCGCGGGAGGGGTTCTGCCGCGAAACCTGAAGCGAGTCGCCGACCTGGTCCTGGATGATGTCCCGCACAACGAGCAACGCCATGTCGATCCGGCGGCGATCCGGGCCGCCCTGGCCATCCCGCTTGATCCGGAGGACCGCGAATTCCTCGAGTTTCCCACCAATGTTCTCTACTCGCCCATCCCCTATGCGCCGCAGGCCGCCGCCATCGCCCTGGGGCGCCTGTTCCACGCGCCCCCCCTCGTCCTGCTCTATCTGGCCCGCCTCTTCAATCTCGCGGCCTGGTTCCTGCTCGTCGCCGCGGCCCTTCGCCTCACGCCCGTTTTCCGCTGGGTTTTCCTGGTTCTGGCGCTGGCCCCGATGTCCGTCGCCCAGGCCGCCTCGGCTTCGGCCGACGCCCTGACCAACGGCGCCGCGTTCCTGCTCATCGCCTCGATCTTCGAAGCCGCCTTTTCGCCGGCGGCCGCGGTCGACGGCGCCCGCCTGCTTCGCCTGGCCGTTCTTTCTCTCGTTGTTTCGCTCTGCAAGCCGGTCTACGCGCTCCTGCCGGCGCTGGTCCTCATCATCCCGGCCGCCGGATTCGGCGGGCGGAAAAAACTCCGCCTGGCGGCCGCCGCCGTCCCGGCCATCGGCTGGGGGGCGATGGCCGCCTGGTCCGCCGCCGTTGCTTCACTCTCCGTGCCGCTTCAGGCCGGCGTTTCCGGCGCCGGCCAGATCCGCCTCATCCTGGCCCAACCCGGCCGAATTCTTTCGGCCGTCGGCGGCATGCTCAGAGCCCATTTCGGGGATCACGTCCGCGAATTCGTCGGCCAGCTGGGCTGGCTGGACGTTGCCCTTCCGACCGCTTTGATCCTCCTTTTTCTCGTCGTTCTGGCCTTCGCCGCGCTGGCCGATAAGAGCGGCGCCATCACCGTCCGTTGGCGGCCCAAGGCGCTCGGGATCCTCATCTCCGTCGTCAGTGCGGCGGCCATCGCGGCCACGATCTACATCGTCTGGAACCCGGTCGGGGCGGCGGGGATCGAAGGCGTCCAGGGCCGCTATTTCATCCCCTTCGGACCTCTTCTCTGGCTCCCTCTGTACAACCGGAAAATATCCCCGCTTCTGGATCGCGTCGGCGCTCTGCGGGGCACCCTTGTCGCGTTCATCGCCTTCACCCTCACCTTCGGACTGGCCGCCTTGCTTCTCCGCTACTATAATTTCTTTAACTGAAGCTGCACCGACTTAGATTCGTGGAATCCATCCTTATTCCTCCCCGGGCTTGCGCCCGAAGCATCCCGCACAGGGGATTGACTTCCCCGCTGCGGGGGGCGTATTACTAAGCCGGGCGGAATATAGTTGACTCCGGATGTTTTTATCGCCCGGCTAGTACTCGGGGAGCAGTAAGGATTATGTAACATATTTACTGCTCCCCGTAGTAATGGCGGAGAGGTCGGCTGGTTTCGCATGATCGAATTGACGGACATCGCCCGTGTCTACGGCAAAGGCGAATCGGCCGCGTCCGCGCTGCGCGGCGTGAGCCTGGCCATCGAAGGGGGCGCATTCGTCCGCATTGTCGGCACGTCGGGCTCAGGCAAAACGACGCTCTTGAACGTCATCGGCGGGCTGGATTCGGGATATACCGGCACGGCGGTCGTCGACGGGAAGGACCTGCGGGCCATGGACGACCGGGATCTGAGCCGTTTCCGCAATGAAACGGTCGGCTTCGTTTTTCAGCACTTCCACCTCCTCGAGCATCTCGACGCCCGCCATAACGTGGCCCTGGCCGATTTCTTCACCTCCCGCGATGGCGGCGATCCCCTGCGCAGGGCCGCGGAGGTTCTGGAACGCGTCGGGTTGGGCGACAAAATGGGCAGCCGCCCGTCCCAGCTTTCGGGCGGACAGAAGCAGCGGGTGGCCGTGGCCCGGTCCCTCTTCAACCGGCCCCGGCTCATCCTGGCCGACGAACCCACGGGCAATCTCGACACCCGCACCAGCGGACAGATCATCGGACTTCTCGAATCGCTCAATCGCGATGATCAGCTGACCGTCGTCGTGGTGACCCACGAAGCGCCGCTCTTTCACAAAGCCACCCAAACGTTCCGGCTCGAGGACGGCCGAATCGTCGGGACGGAAGCGGAATGAGGCGGCCATGACTCTGCGCAAGCTGGGCCGTTTCGTCGCCCAGAACATCGGGCGAAACCGCAAGAACTTCATTTTCGCCGGAATCGGCATCGTCGTCGGCGTGTCCAGCTTCGTTTTCTTCGCCGCCCTCGGCGGAGGCATCCGGCACGTGGTCTCCACGGAGATCTTTCCCCTGGACGCCAACCGCATCACGGTGATTCCCCGCAAGGGCGGATTCAGCGGCCCGGCGGGATTCAAGCCCCTCGACGACGCGGGGGTAAAGGCCCTGGAGGCTCTGCCTGGGGTCGCCGCCGTATATCCGCGCATGCGCCTGGCCGTGCCTGCGACCATGTCGCTCGTCGGCAGCCGATTCCCC
This sequence comes from Candidatus Aminicenantota bacterium, assembly GCA_003154255.1. Taxonomy (GTDB): domain Bacteria; phylum Acidobacteriota; class Aminicenantia; order Aminicenantales; family UBA4085; genus UBA4085. The sequence goes on from PMCY01000198.1 coordinate 13,469, forward strand.
GAGGAGGAGCTGGCCCGCATCGCCCGCCTGCCCGGTGTGACGCCCGACATCGTCGCCTCGGTCAAACGCCTCGATCTGTGGCTGGAGATCATGGCCGACGGCATCGACCCGCGCCTGGTCAAGGACGAGGTCCAGTTCGGCGCCTTCGCCGATCCCCCGCCGGGCCAACCGGTCCCCTTTCTGCTGGCCAAGAGGTTGGTCGAGCTCTATAACGCCAGCTTCGCTGAAACCCGCCACCTGCCGCCCATCAGCGAGATCATCATCCCCTTCGTCCCGCCCATGCCCCTCGTCGTCAACGACTCCTACGTCAATCGCGGGCTGGCCGGCCCGCAGGAAAACATCCGCGTCCGTATCGTCGGAACGAGCCAACAGGCCCTCCTGGGCGGCATCACCTTGCCCCTGGACACGGTCCGCGCGCTCAACCGGCGCTTCGGCGGCGAGGCTGCAGCGGCCCATTTCGATTCGGCCGTGGTGGAAGCCCGCTCGGCCGCCTATATCGCCTCGGTCCAGGCGGCCGTCCGGGAGCTGGGATACGGCATCGACGCCAGCCAGCAGCGCATGGCCGACAGCGTGGCCCTGGCCGTGACCCTGGTCATGCTTGGCTTCACCCTCATCAGCTTGACCATCGTCGGGGTGGCCGCGGTCAACATCGGCCACACTTTTTTCATGATCATTTACGAGCGCCAGCGGGAGATCGGCCTGTTGCGGGCGGTCGGCGCCTCGCGGGGAGACATCCGGGCCATGATCCACGGCGAAGCGGCCCTCGTCGGCCTGGCCGGGGGCGCGGCCGGGATCATCCTGGGAACGGCCGGCTGTCTTCTCATCAACCTTCTGGCAGTCCGGTTGCTGCCGAAGTTCCCCTTCAAGCCGACGCAATTCTTCGCCTACCCCTGGTGGCTGTTCGCCGGCGGCATGCTGCTGGCGGTCGTCTTCTGCCTGGCCGGGGCGCTGGCGCCGGCCAATCGCGCCGCCCGGCTCGATCCGTCGCAGACGCTTTCCGGCCGCTAAGAAGGGGTCAGGTCTTAACTTTTGACGTTTTTAGCGGGACCTGGCGCCGAGGGGTCAGGCCAGGTTAAATTTGCCAAGAGTTAAGACCTGACCCCTATTCGATTTTGATTTCGACGCGGGACGACGGCCCCGCCATTTTCAATTGAACGGCGATCGGAAAATCCCAATTCGATGTTTTTTCCAGGGGCGGGAGCTTTCCGTCCTGCCGGACGGAAAGTGTACCCGGGCCGTTCCAAGACAGCTTGAGCATCGTCTCATGCGCGCCACCCATTCGGTTCTCGAGGGTAAAGGCGACGGACTTCAGCCCCGTATCCAGAATGATCGGTGAATTCGAGGCGAACCCATCGCGGTCGAGCTCGATCTTGAGCGTTCG
>PMCY01000231.1 GCA_003154255.1 Candidatus Aminicenantota bacterium
ACCGAGGAGAGCATGCGCAAGGTCTTCGACTTCGCCCGGACGATGGGCCTCCGGGTCATCGTCTGCGAGCCGGCCGACGACGATTTCACCCTGCTGGAGAAGCTGGTCCAGGAATACAACATCAAGATCGCCATCCACAACCATCCGGCGCCGGCCAAATACAACCTGCCCGAGACGGTCTTCAGCCATGTCAACGGCAAGGATCCCCGGATTGGCTCATGCGCCGACAGCGGCCATTGGATGCGCGGGATGAACGATCCCCGGGAGGCCTTCAAGCTCCTGGCCGGCCGCATCCTCGATCTCCATCTCAAGGACCGCAGCGACTACGGCACGGCCAAGGGCACGGACGACACGGCCTGGGGCAGCGGGAAAGGGAACATCCGCGACCTGCTGGCCGAGCTGACTCTCCAGGACTACGACGGCTACCTGACCATGGAGTACGAGAACGAGTCCCAGGTCAAGGACCCGGTGCCCGCCTTCCGCAAGAGCATCGAGTACGTCAAGAGCATCACCTATTACCAGGATTACCAGCAGCTTCTGCAGGGTGCCGGCGGCTACGAAAAGCACGGCTGGAACCACTACGGACCGGGCTGGTTCGAATGCGACCCCAAGACCGGGGTCCTCAAAGGCCAAGGCGGCATGGGCCTCCTATGGTACGGGAAGAAATTCAAGGATTTCATCCTTGAATGCGACTTCCGCTGCTCGACCAAAGAGACGAACTCCGGCATCTTCGTCCGCGTGCCCGACATGCCGGTGAGCGACGATTACATCTATCACTCCATTGAAGTCCAGATCTATGACGCCGGCGAAGGCATCCACGCCACCGGGGCGGCCTACGACATCCAGGCGCCGAGCACATTCGCCTCCAAACCCGCCGGCCAATGGAACCACATCAAGATCGAATTCAAGGGCGTGCATCTTAAGGTCGAGCTGAACGGCGTCCTGATCATGGACTGGGATTCCAAGCCCGGCGGCAAGGTCAAGGACATCGGGCCGGAGGGCTACATCGGGCTGCAGAACCACGACAGCGTATCGCCCCCGTTCTTCCGCAACATTTATATCAAGGAGTTGTGAGGGGACCCGCCGGTCATTCCAGGAGGGAGGCGGCTCTCGGTCAGAGGAGAAGGCCATGAAATTGAACAACGCCGCGGCGACGGTCTTCGTTCCCGACGGGACTCCGGCGGACCGGGCACTTGGCCGGATCACCCATCTGGCCATCGGCGCCCATCAGGACGACTGCGAGATCATGGCCTTCCACGGCGTCCTGACTTGTTTTCACCGTTCCGACCTCTGGTTCGGCGCCGTCACCTGCACGAACGGAAGCGGCAGCCCGCGCTGCGGCGAATATGCGTCCTATGCGGACGGGGAGATGGCTCTGCTGCGCCGCCGAGAGCAGGACAAAGCCGCCGTGGTCGGAAATTACGGGGCCATGATCCAGTTGAACCACCCCAGCGCCGCGGTCAAGGACGCGGGCAATCCCGCCCTGCCGGAGGATTTGGCCGCCATCCTGTCCGATTGCCGGCCCCAGGTCATCTATACCCACAATCCCGCCGACAAGCACGAGACCCATCTGGCCGTGGCCCTGGCCGCCGTCCAGGCCATTCGCGGGCTGCCCGCCGACCGACGGCCGCGGGCCGTATACGGCTGCGAAGTCTGGCGGAACCTGGATTGGCTCTCGGACCGTAAAAAGGTGGCCCTGGACGTCTCCGGACACGAAAACATCGCCGCCGCCCTGATCGGGGTGTTCGACTCCCAGGTCGCCGGAGGAAAGCGCTATGACCTGGCCACCCTGGGCCGCCGCCGGGCCAACGCCACATACTTCGAGTCCCACGNNTTCCCTGAACATAGGCGAATTCGTGCTCGGCCATATCGACGATTTCCGCCGCGACGTCGAGGCCCGGATCCGCAAACGCATGCCCTGATCCCGCGGCCGACGAAAAGGACGAAGCGCCATGGAAATCATCATCCAGCCGGACATCCCGGCGGCCAGCCGGATCGGGGCCCGCCTCATCGCCCGCCAGATCCGCCGCCGGCCCGATTCCGTTCTCGGCCTGGCCACCGGCAATTCACCCGTCCCCCTCTACGCGGAGCTGGCCCGGATGCACCGGGAGGAAGGGCTCGATTTCGCCCGGGTCCGGACGTTCAACCTGGACGAATTCATAGGCCTGTCCCCCGATCATCCGGCCTCTTATCACACCTTCATGAAGACCCATTTGTTCGATCTCATCAACGTCCCGGTTTCGGGGATCCACATCCCGGACGGCATGGCCTCCGACGTCGAGCGGACGTGCCGGGCCTACGAGGAAGAGATCCGGGCCTGCGGCGGGATCGACCTTCAGGTGTTGGGCGTGGGTTCGGACGGTCACATCGGCTTCAACGAGCCGACGTCGTCGCTGGCCTCGCGGACGCGCATCAAGACACTCACCGACCGGACCCGCCGGGATAACGCCGCCGGCTTCGGCAAGCCGGAGGACGTCCCCTATCACGTTATCACCATGGGCATCGGGACGATCATGGAAAGCCGCGGCTGCCTCCTTCTGGCCTTCGGCCGCAAGAAAGCCAAGGCCGTCGCCGCCGCGGCGGAGGGCCCGATCACGGCCATGGTCCCGGCTTCGATTCTGCAGATGCACCCGCGGGCCGTCATGCTTCTGGACGAGGAGGCGGCTGCGGAGCTGACCCGGGCCGATTATTACCGTTGGGTCTACAACCACAAACCGGACTGGCAGAACTTCTGATCCGGACGGGATCTAGCGGACCCAACCCTGGCCGGGGCCGATCGTCACTTCGGAAGGTGCCGTGCCTTTCAGGACGATGTTCTTCCCCAGCACGTCGCCGACGAAGCGGTTGGCTTCGATCCGGACGCCGCGGCAGGATTCCAGGGTCACCGTGGCCTTGCGGGAGTGATGCGCTGCGGCATAGTCGCTGCGGGTGATCGTGTTGCCCGAAAAAACCAGCCCCTCGACCGAAAGGGCGTAAAGAACCGGATAGTCGAAGGGATGGAACTCGTTTCCTTCGATACGGATATTGCGGTGGTAGGGAAACGCCGGATCGGGCTTGGGAATCATGGGGAAGATGCTGATGATGCCCTCGCCGAACTGGTAGGTCGAGCCGAGGCAGGGCGGCCCGAAGACATTCCCCCGGATGGTCACGTCGCGGACGGCGCCCGACTCGAACCAAGAGTTGGCGTCGCCGGCGATCAGGATGGCCGAACCGCTGGAAGCGAAGCGGTTGTTCTCGATGAGGACCCGGCCGGGCGTGGAGACCAGGAGGCCGCGGGCCCGGTTGGATTCGAAATCGTTATCGCGGATGACGGCCTCGGGCGCCCAGGTCAGATTTTCCAGGGCCGCGCCCGTGACGAAGCCNNGGGTCCAGAAATCCGATGCGGTCGCCCGGACGGGCCCAGACCATCCCCGTGGATTGGTCGTGCATGAAGCGCGCCCGCAGGCGTTCCGGCGCCGGACGGCCGATGACCCGGACGCTGGTCCCGTGGATGTTGATGGGATCGTCCATCAGGCCGTGGAAGCGGCAGCCCTCGATGAGGACGCGCCCGCGGCAATTGGAGACGTGGATCCCGTCGTCGTGGCCGGAGAGGACACGCCGCGACGGCGCAGGGACGGCCCGGAAATTCCGCACCGTCAGGTTCTCGGTGAACTGGGCCAGCAGCCCCAGCCCGGCGCAATGGTGCAGGGCCACGTCCTCCACGGTCACGTCTTTGCTGTCGGCGATGAACAATCCGGCGTGATCGCGCTGGCTGTGGCGCAGGACGAGGATGTTCCCCGGCGCCGGGCGGCGGCCGAAGCGGAACGGGATGTGCAGGCGGATGCGGCCGCGCTCCAGCTCTTCGGCGCGATATTCGCTCCAGCGCGGGCCCAGGCAGCCGTCGTCGCCCGTGCCGGCGACCACCTCCAAGGTCTTGCCGTCGAACTCCATCGTCCCCCACCAGGCGCTTTTCCAGCCTTCGCCGACAAAGACGAGCTTGCCGGCTTCAATGACATAAGGGAACTGCCGGTCGTCGAGACGCAGGTCGAGCTGGTCGCCGGCCGCGGCCTCGACGACGGCTTCCGCGCTCAGGGGAATGTCCCAATCGATGGCGCAGTCACGGATCGTCACGCCGGAGGAACGGTCCACGGTGAAGGGTTGGATGCGGTCGTGGAAAACGAAGGTCGAACCGCCGCCGTCCAGGGTCAAGCCGGACTGATTTTCAATGAAGATCGCCAGCCGCTTGGGATTGTTTGCCGTCGTGTTGGATTCGAAGTAGTCTTTCTCGATGGCGTACTGGGGCCAGAAGTCGTATCGGCCTTTAGGGAAAACCAGGATGGGGCGCTCGCCCCCCCGGCAGGCGGCCAGGGCTTTCTGCACGGCGGCCACCGCGTTCAGACGGCTGTCCGGNNAAGTCTAAAATGATTCATTAAAATTACCCTGATCGAGGGAACGGTCGAAGCGGACCTTCGCAGAGCCGGCGCCGGCGAATAAACGGCGTGAGAATGGCGTGAAGAACCCGCGAGGGCTGCAAGGTTCTTCCCCCGATCCCTCCAATTTACTTTAGAAAAAGTTCGATGACTGGGATCTCGACGTTCGGCTTCAGGACGGGCAGGCTCAGGATGACGGCGTTTTTGATCGGGCCGTCTTCCTCATCGGCGACTCCGGGCTTGGAGGTATCGCGGAAGCGGACTTCCGAAGCGTCGTTGAGAAGCTGGGCGTATTGGATCTTGCCGCCGAATCCCTCCAGGGCGAGCGTCCCCATGGGCCATTCCAGGACATGCACGTAGAGACGCTTGGCCGCCGCATTGTAGGTCAGCAGGCAATTGGCCGGCTTGGGAAATTCCGCGGGCGCCGCCGTACAGCCATAGACGGATCGGCCGTGGGTGGTCAGCCATTGGCCCATTCCCGCCAGCCGCTCCAGGGCCCGCTCGTCGAATGTGCCCCGGGCCGTCGGGCCGACGTTGAGCAGCAGGTTGCCGCCCTTGCTGACGACCTCGACCAGCATGGTCAGGAGCTGGCGGATGCTCTTCCAGCTTGCCTCATCCCGATAATAGCCCCAGCTTCCGGAGAACGTTTGGCAGGTCTCCCAGGGGACCCTCTGCCCATTCATCGTCACCCACTCGCGCGGCAGATATTGCTCGGGGGTGCGGAAATCCCAGCCGCCCGGAACGTCCATCAGGTCCAGGCGGTCGTTGAGGATGATGTTCGGCTGCAGCTCGCGGATCATGGCCAGCAGCTTCTCCGACTCCCAGTCGGCGCGGCCTTTGCCGTCCTTGCCCGGGAAGGAAAAATCGAGGAAGAGGCAGTCGATCGTGCCGTAGTTGGTCAGGATCTCGCGGACCTGGTTGCGGACATATTCGGCGTATTTTTTGACGTCGCGGCCCTTCATTTTCTCCCGGAAGGCGGCGTCGCCGGACTGCGGGTGGATCGAGTCGACGGGGTATTCGGGATGATGCCAGTCCAGGAGAGAATAGTAGAACCCGACCTTGAGCCCTTCCTCGCGCATGGCCTGGACGATCGGGCCGATGAGGTCCTTGCCGTACGGAGTATTGGGGGCCTTGTAGTCCGTGAACTTCGAATCGAACAGGCAGAAGCCTTCATGATGCTTGGTCGTGATGACGAAGTATTTCATCCCCGCCGCTTTGGCCGCCTTGGCCCAGGCCTTGGGGTTGTAGAGGTCGGGATTGAAATGGTCGAAATATTTCTGGTAATCGGCGTCCGTGATGTGCTCGTGGTTCTTGACCCACTCATGGCGCGCCGGAAGGGCATAAAGGCCCCAATGGATGAACATGCCGAAGCGGGCCTCGGTCCACCATTTCATGCGGGCTTCTTTTTGGGCCGGCGTTTCGGCCGCCGCCGCGGGGGCGGCCAGGAGCGCCGCTCCCAGGGCCGCGAGCACGAGAATCGAACCGATGAGGAATAAGGAACTGCGTTTCATGTTCGCCCTCCATNNCACGACTTCTGCGTCAATCCCTATACCGGCTGCGGCGTCGGCTGTCTGTATTGCTACGCCCGCTTATTCATTCCCCGCTATTCCGGCCACTCCGAGCCTTGGGGGACGTTTGTCGACGCCAAGGTCAACGCCCCCGACGTCCTGCGCCGCCAGCTCAAGCGGGCCAAGCCCGGGAACGTGTGGGTTTCCTCGGTCTGCGATCCCTACCAGCCCGCCGAGGAGCGCTTCGGGCTGACACGCCGCTGCCTGGAAGCCCTGCTCGAGGCGGGCCGGCCGATTCTCATCCAGACCAAGTCGGCCCGCGCCGTGGCCGATCTCGAATTGATCCGCCGGTTCCCCGAGGCCCGGATCACGTTCTCGATCGCTACGGAGGACGAGGCGATCGCCCGCCGTTTCGAGCCGGGGGCCTCCCCCATCGCCGAAAGGATCGCCGCCCTGGCCCGATTCCATGAAGCCGGGGTCCGAACGACGGCCTTCATCGGCCCGATGCTGCCGGGGAATCCGGAGCGGCTGGTGGAACAATTGGCCGGCGTCATCGACGAAGCCCTGGTCGATCGGATGAATTATGTCCATCAGGTTCGGGGGATTTATGAACGGTTGGGATTCGGCGCGGCCCTGACCGATGCTTTCTTCCACGAGCGCCGGGAGCGTTATGCACGCGCGCTGGCCAAGCACGGGATCGCTTTTCAGCTTCTTTTTTAACCCGGCGAAATTATTTTGTCTTCCCCGGCTTGGCCGGATTATTGACGGGCTCTGTCCCAATCGCCGCTGGGGGTCTTTCTTCCAGCGCCGCAGCCAGCCAGCCGTCGGCAACGTAGATGTCCGGTCGGAAATGGATCGATCCGTCGACCAGCGGCCAGGCCGTGCCGGAGTAAACGATGACGTCGACCCGTTTCCGGACCGGGATCATGGCTTCTTCCTCTAAATCAGCCAGGGCCAGAAGGCGCGCGGCCGTTCCAGATCGGCCGCCGAGCAGAAACACGGCAAAGTCGAGCGGCCGGGCGATGCGGATGCAGCCNNGGATGGCTGAATTTAAACCGGCCCAGGACGTTGGCCGGGCCGGGCATCTGGACGAGATGGAAATCGAGGTTGGCCGCCGTGACCGCCCCGAAATCGATGGCCTTGGGGTCGAGCAGAAACTCCTCCTCCCCCCAGCCGCGGAAGAGAAACATCTTATTTGAAGGGAGATAGTTGGAATCGGCCTTGATGTAGTTGAGCAGCTCCTTGGCCAGAACACTCTGAGGGGCCAGCCAGGACGGATTAATCACGAAATCGGTCATAACGCTGGCAAAACACGGAGTCGGCCAGGCCGTGGTGCCGGCCACGATCTTCATACGCATGAGCTCGACGCCGTGTTCGACGACCGACAGCTCGAAAGCGGAGACGTCCACCAACACGTAAGCGGCGCCGAAATCGGAAGGCAGCCAGCGCCAGCGTTCCAGGTTGAGGGCGATCTGGCGGGCGCGTTCGGAAGCGGGGACGTCGAGCGCCGTCCGGGTGGCCGCGTCGACCAGTCCGGTTGTCGGCAGACTGTGGCGTTCCTGGAAGGCGCAGACGGCCCTCGAAAGCGCCTCATCGAAGACGTCGATGGCCTTTGGCGCCGGACCGAGTCCGCCGATCTCCAGGGCCAGGCGATCGCGCAGGACCTCAACGCCCCGGTCCTTCATCCCTATTTGAAGCACCGGACCGGCCGGGACAGAGGGCCATCCCCTCCGTTCGGCCAAGGCGCGGTAGCGGGCGTATCCTTTTTTTAGCGCCGCATAATAGCCATGTTGGGGAAGAAGGCGGCCCAGCGCTGCGGCAGGATCGCCCTCCTTGAGGCCCAGCTCCAGGACCTCGACCGGGTCGACCCGGCGGCTGAGGCCGTTCCAGCGGGCCCGCTGGGCGTCCTGATCGACTTTTCCGTCGGCATAGTGCGAGGCTAAAATAAAATACGCGTCCGTCAGGAGAATATCGAGATCGGCGGCCGCCGAAGCGGAGCTCCAGCGTTCGGCCATCCCGACCATGGGCGCGGCATGAGCTTCGCCGGCCAGCCGATGGAGGGTCCGAAAATGATAATCGGACGGATCAAGCCCTTCGGTGCGCGAGGCGCGGATGGCGGCCAGCACGCTTGAGGCTTCGGGCTTGAGCGCGCCGCCGCGGCTCCAGGCCGGGCGGCCGTCCCGGCGGGCATAATAATCACGGACGGACAAGGCGGCCCAAAGAGGATCCCCGCCGAGGCAGGGAATGGCGCTTCTTTCAAAATCCTGAAGCCGCGCCTGGAGCTGTTCGCGGACCAGGTCATCGAAAAAAACCATCGGCGTCGTCCGGCAAGCCGCGGCAAAACACGCGGCCAAGGACGCCAGGATGAAGACGGCGGCGAAATTAGGGCGCGGGGAATGACGGGTCATGGAAAGTTCATCTTACAACGGGGAGCAGTAAATATGTTACATATTCCTTACTGCTCCCCGAGTACTAGC